>JBDTIS010000055.1:0-33845 GCA_039936235.1 Burkholderiaceae bacterium
ATGTCGAACCCGGCGTCGAGGCAGTGCCCGGATCCATCGTGCAGTTCGAACGGCTCGGCTACTTCGTGGCCGACCGCGTCGACTCGACGGCCGCCAGGCCCGTCTACAACCGGATCGCGACGCTGCGGGATACCTGGCAGCGCTGAGGACGAATCCGCATGGATGAACGCTGCTTCGCCAGATCGTCCATGCAGTTCGCAAGATTGCTCGCCTGCGCGACACTGACGTGGGTCACGCTGGCCGTATTCGCACAAGAGGTGCCTGTCGGCACGCCGCCGGCGCCTCGCGCCGACCGCGAGATCCAGATCGCCTCGGACGCGTTCGTAAAGGATGCGCGGCTCCCCGGCTGGGTGCAGCCGCTCGCGATCCCGGAGCCGAAGGCGGCCGGTGCCGCGGTGCTCGCGCTCAGCGACACCCAGATCCTCGTCGGAGACCAGACGACCGAATACGCGCGCCGCGCGATCCGGATCGACGACGCATCGGTGCTGTCGTCAGCGGGGCGCGTGCCGCTCGCGTTCATTCCCGCCTATCAGCACATGGTGCTGCACGCGCTACAGGTGATCCGCGACGGCGTCGTGCTCGATCGGCTGGCCGATGCGCAGGTGCGCTTCCTGCAGCGCGAGACCGGCCTCGAGAACAACATCTACAGCGGCGTCGTCACCGCGTCGATCCTGATCGACGACCTGCGCGTCGGCGACACGCTCGTCGTCGCGTATTCGACGATCGGCCAGAACCCCATCTTCGGGTCGATCTTCAGCGGTGCGGCAAACTGGGACCAGGGCTTCCCGATCGAGCTGCGGCGCGTGATCCTCAACGAGCCGGCCCAGCGCCGCGTCGGCTGGAAGGCGCACGGGTTGGTGTCGCCGGCGATCCCCGCGCCCACGGAGAAGATCGTCGACGGCATGCGGATCATCACGTTCGAAGGCCGTTCGATCGCCGCATTGCCGCCGGAACCCGGTGTGCCGGCGGGCGTGTCGCTCGCCCGCTGGATCGAGTTCTCCGAGTACGCCGACTGGAACGCCGTCGCGACTTGGGCCTCGACGCTATTCGTCGACACCGAGCCGCCGAGCGCCGAACGCGTCGCGCTGGTCGCGCGGCTGATGACCAGGCCGACGATCGAGGAACGCGTGGTCGGCGCGCTCGAATTCGTCCAGTCGCAGGTCCGCTATTTCTCGGTGTCGCTGGGCACGAGCTCGCACCGGCCGACGCTGCCGAACACGGTGATCACGCGCCGCTACGGCGACTGCAAGGACAAGTCGCTGTTGCTCGTGACGCTGCTGCGAGACATGGGGATCGCCAGCGCGCCGGTGCTCGCGCGGCTGGGCAACCGGACCGGTTTCGACGACTGGATTCCGTCACCGCTCGCGTTCGACCACGTGATCGTGAGGGTCGAGGTCGACGGCGTGCCCTACTTCCTCGATGCGACGCGGATGGGCCAGCACGGCAGGCTCGCGAAGATGGGCCAGGTGCACGACGGATCGCAGGTACTCGTCGCATCGTCGACGACGCCCGGCCTCGAGCGGATCAGCGTGGCCGATCGTGATGCGCTGGCGCGCGAGGATCGCGACGAGAAGCTGGTGATGACGAAGCTCGACGGCGACGGCGAGCTGACCGTGACGCAGATCCAGCACGGCGCGCTCGCCGAGACGCTCCGGACGATTCGCGGTGCGCTGACGCAGGAACGGATCGACACCGTCATCACGACCGACATCACCAAGCGCTATCCCGGCGCGAAGCTGATCGAGCCGGTCCGCTTCGACGACGATCCCGTCGACAACAGCATCACGCTGAGCTACCGCGTCACGCTGCCGAAGCCGATGAAGCGCAGCGGCGCGACCTGGCAGGTGCCGTTCAGGCCGGAGAACCTGATGGCGATCTTCGGGCTCCCGCCCGATACGAAACGGCGCGCCCCGGTCGCGATCCGCTGGCCGATCAACGCGCATTATTCGTTCGAAGCGACGTTTCCCGACGATGTCGGGGCGACCTTCGACCCATCGTCGGTGACGATCGAGGACCCGGTGTTCATGGCGTCGTCCGAGACGACGTTCCGCGGCAACCGATCGACTGCGAAGGCCGGACTCAGGACGATCTCCGACCGGATCGCGCCGGGCGGCCTGCCGCGGCTGCGCGAAGACCTGACGAAGTTCCAGCGGAGCTTCCCCGGCGCCGTGGTGATCCGCGATGCCGACATCCGGAAGAGCGGGGTCCTCGGCCTCGGCCGCAAGGATCTCGCCACGACCCTCCGTGCGCGCCAGGAGGAAACCATCGCGAAGGTCAGTGGTGCGATCGAGTCCGGACGGCTGACCGGCGCCGACCTCGCGGGCGCGTACTGCGCGCGTGCGGCGGCCTACGTGACGCTCGACCGGACCAGCGAAGCGACAGCCGACGCCGACCAGTCGGTCGAGGCCGACCCGGACGCGCCGAACACGCTGACGTGCCGCGGCGAGATCCGACTCGGTGTCCGGGCCTACGCAGCGGCGATCGAAGACCTGTCGCGCGCCGTCGTGCTCGGGGCCGAAGGCGGACGCGTCTACTACCTGCGCGGCCAGGCCAGGTTCCATCTGGGCCGCTATGCCGAAGCAGCCGACGACTTCGCGAAGGCGAACGCGGTCGACAGGAACGAACGCTCGACGATGAACCACGACCTGTGGCGCGCGATGGCCTTCCTGCGGATGAAAAAACCACTGCCCGACGATCTGCAGAAACGCGCCGAAGCCGACCCGCGTGGCGAGTGGCCGCGCCCGGCGCTGGCGCTGTTCGCCGATCGCCTCGCGCCCGATGAACTCGGTCCGCTCGCTGCCAGGAAACCCGGCGACGCGGCGGAACTGAACGGCACCGAAGCGGACTTCTTCCTCGGCGAATTCTTCCTCGCGCGTGGCGATGCCGCGAAGGCGCGCGACGCGTTCACGGCGGCAAGGGCCCGCGGCGTGATCACCTATACCGAATACGGGGCGGCGGGTATCGAACTCGACAAGCTCGCGCGCCAGGCGCCCTGAGCGCCGCGGTCACCGAGGCCGCGACACGTTCATAATTCGCGTTTTCCGTCTTGCCGGTCACTGCCATGGACACCATCGAACATTCCCGCGCCATCGTGCGCCAGCGCATCGCTCGCCTGCGCGCGTCGCTCGCCGAGCGCGGACTCGCGGCGGTCCTGATCCCGTCGTCGGACCCGCATCTGTCCGAATACCTGCCCGAGCGCTGGGCGAGCCGTGTGTGGGCGTCGGGTTTCTCGGGCTCCGCAGGCACGCTGGTCGTCGCGCGCGACTTCGCCGGCGTGTGGGCCGACAGCCGCTACTGGGTACAGGCCGACGCCGAACTCGCAGGCACCGGCATCGACTCGATGCGGATCCCGGGCGCGGCCAGCATGGCGCACGTCGACTGGCTGAGCGACCATCTGGACGTCGGCGACGTCGTCGCGGTGGACGGCGCCGTCATCGGCCTGGCCGCCGCCCGCCATCTGCGCAGTGCGCTGGCAGAACGCGGCATCGAACTGCGGACCGACATCGACCTGCTCGACGACGTGTGGTCCGATCGTCCGATGCTGCCGACGCCGCCGATTTACGAGCACGCCAGCCCGTTCGCGCCGCGCTCGCGCGCCGACAAGCTGGCCGATGTCCGCGCGGCGATGCGCGACGCCGGCGCCGACGTGCACTTCGTCTCGACGCTCGACGACATCGCCTGGCTGTTCAACCTGCGCGGCAGCGACGTCGACTACAACCCGGTGTTCATCGCGCACGCGCTGATCGAAGCCGACAGCGCGACGCTGTTCATCGGCGGGGGCAAGGTGCCTGCGAGCATCCGCGACGCGCTTGCCCGTGATGGCGTCGCGATCGCTGCCTACGACGATGCGCGGCATGCACTAGGCGCGCTGGCCGATGGCCGCGTACTGCTGCTGGACCCGCGCCGCATCACGCTCGCGTTCCGCGAAGCGGTGCCCGCCGGCGTGCGCGTCGTCGAGGCCGTCAACCCGTCGACGTTCGCGAAGTCGCGCAAGAGTGCCGAAGAAGCGGCGCACGTGCGCCGCGCGATGGAACAGGACGGCGCCGCACTGGCCGAGTTCTTCGCGTGGTTCGAAGACGCGCTGGTCGTCGCACAGGCCGGTGGCGAGCCGATCACCGAACTGACGATCGACGAGCGGATCACGGCCGCCCGCGCGAAGCGCGACGGCTTCGTGTCGTGCAGCTTCTCGACGATCGCCGCGTTCAACGCGAACGGCGCGATGCCGCATTACCACGCGACCGAGGCGTCGCACGCGACCATCTTCGGCGACGGCCTGCTGCTGATCGACTCGGGCGGCCAGTACCTGTCGGGGACGACCGACATCACGCGCGTCGTTCCGGTCGGCACCGTGTCGCCGGAACAGAAGCGCGACTTCACGCTCGTGCTGAAAGGCATGATCGCGCTGGCCACGGCGCGCTTCCCGCGTGGCACGCGCTCGCCGAGCCTCGACGCGCTCGCACGCGCGCCGATCTGGGCCGCAGGCGTCGACTACGGCCACGGCACGGGGCACGGCGTCGGCTACTTCCTGAACGTCCACGAAGGGCCGCAGTCGATCTCACCGCACGCGCCGCCCGACCCGCATACCGCGATGGAGCCGGGCATGATCACGTCGGACGAGCCGGGTATTTACCGGCCCGGCCAGTGGGGCGTGCGGATCGAGAATCTCGTGCTCGCGATCCCGGCCCGCTTCGACGGCGCGGTCGACGGGCGAGGCGACTTCGGCGAGTTCCTGGAGTTCGAGACGCTGACGCTGTGCCCGATCGACACGCGCTGCATCGATCTCGGATTGTTGCGCGACGACGAACGGGCGTGGCTCAACGGCTATCATCGCGAAGTCGCGCAGCGTCTGGGACCGTTGACGTCCGGCGCCGCGAAGGCCTGGCTGGAGCGGCGTACCGCTGCAGTCTGAAGATCACCCGGCGGGCATAGCGGCGACGCGGAACCGTGCCCGACCGATCGCTCGGTACCTGCGGCCCGGAAGCCTGATCGGCGACCGGGCCGCTGTTCGATGGCGAGCCGGACCGCGATCCGCTCGACCTTCGGGCCACGCCGCGTCGAGGCTCCATCATCGTCGATCGTCCCATCGGGCGTCGCGCTGCCTGTTGCCCGCGCTGCCGCCTCGTCGTCCCCATTCCTCCGTTCCCGGAAGCCCGCTGCTCATGCTTAGAACTCGCTCGATCCAGGCAGGCACGATGATTCGCTTCGTCGCGACGATGATCGTCGCGCAGGCACTCGTCGCCTGCTCGCGCAACGACGATGCGAACAAGAAGGCCGCGGAGCCCCCGGAGGCCGGCTACGTCGTGCTGAAGATGCAGAACGTCCCGCTCGCGATCGAGCTCGGCGGACGGACCAGCGCCTACGAGACGTCCGACGTGCGGCCGCAGGTGTCCGGCGTGATCCAGGAACGCCTGTTCAAGGAAGGCACGCTGGTCAAGGCCGGCCAGACGCTGTACCGGATCGATCCGAGCCTGTATCTGGCGGCCGAGGCCCAGGCGCGCGCCAACCTCGCGAGCGCCGAAGCCAACCGCATCGCGGCCGAGGCGAAGGCCAGGCGCTACGCGCCGCTCGCCGACATCGAGGCCGTCAGCAAGCAGGACTACGCGGACGCCGACGCCACCGCGCGCCAGGCGTCCGCGTCGGTCGCACAGAACAAGGCGCTGCTCGACGTCGCCATGATCAACCAGCGCTTCACCCGCGTGCCCGCGCCGATCAGTGGCCGCATCGGCCGCTCGATCGTCACGACCGGCGCGCTGGTCACGGCGAATCAGGCGGATGCGTTGACTACCATCCAGCGGCTCGATCCGATCTTCGTCGACGTCCCGCAGTCCAGTGCCGACCTGCTCGCGCTGCGGCGTTCGCTCGCGAGCGGCAACACGATCCCTTCGTCTACCGCGGTCCGCCTCAAGCTCGAGGACGGCAGCGAATACAAGCAGACCGGTGTGCTCGAGTTCGCCGAGGCGATGGTCGACGCGAGCACCGGCGCCGTCACGCTGCGTGCGCGCTTCCCGAACCCCGACGGCCTACTGTTGCCGGGCATGTATGTCCGTGCGCTGCTGTCGCAGGCGACCGCTCGCGACGTCTTGCTGGTGCCGCAGACCGGCCTGTCGCGCGACCCCACCGGCGCGGCCACCGTGATGCTGATCGGACCCGACGACAAAGTCGTGCAGCGTTCGGTGACCGCGGGCCGCACCGTCGGCGACCAGTGGCTGGTCACCGCCGGCGTCGCGGCCGGCGACAAAGTGATCGTCGAAGGCCTCGGTCGCATCAAGGCCGGGCAACTCGTCCACCCGGTGCCGGCGAAGATGCCGAGCGGACCGGCCGACAAGTCGACGTCGTCTACAGCGCCTGCAGCCAGGATCGCGACGCCATAGATGTCGCGCATCTTCATCGACCGGCCCATCTTCGCGTGGGTCATCGCGATCGTCATCATGCTGGCTGGCGTCGGCGGCATCCTGTCGTTGCCGATCGAGCAGTACCCCGACATCGCGCCACCGGCGGTCAACATCAGCGCGAACTATCCGGGTGCGTCGGCCGACACGCTCGAGTCCAGCGTCACGCAGATCATCGAGCAGCAGTTGACCGGCATCGACGGCCTCATCTATTTCTCGGCGACGGCCAACTCGGCCGGCCAGGTCAACGTGACGGTGACCTTCCAGAAAGGCACCAACCCCGACATCGCGCAGGTCCAGGTGCAGAACAAGGTGCAGCAGGCGCTGCCGCGACTGCCGCAGCAGGTCCAGCAGCAGGGCCTCGTCGTCACGAAATCGAGCGCCGACTTCCTGATGGTGATCTCGGTCTACGACTCGACCGACCGGCACACGCGCGGCGACGTGTCCGACTATCTCGTGTCGACGCTGCAGGATCCGATCGGTCGGATCCCCGGCGTCGGCGACATCAACGTGTTCGGCGCGCAATACGCCATGCGCATCTGGCTCGACCCGTTCAAACTGCAGAGCTTCGCGCTGATGCCGAGCGACGTGGTCACCGCGATCACCGCGCAGAACGCGCAGGTCGCGGCCGGACAGATCGGCGCGCAGCCGTCGCCGGCTGGCCAGATGCTCAACGCGACCGTCACCGCACGTTCGCGACTGACCAACACCGGCGAATTCCGGAAGATCCTCGTCAAGACGCTGCCCGACGGATCGAAGGTGCTGCTCCAGGATGTCGCCCGGGTCGAACTCGGCTCCGAGAACTACAACGTCGTCAGCCGGCTGAACGGGCATCCGGCCGCCGGCATCGGTATCCAGCTCGCGCCGGGCGCCGACGCGCTGAAGACCGCAGAGTCGGTCAAGCAGGAGATCGAACGCCGCGCGAAGTCCTTTCCCGAGGGCTACAAGTATTCGTATCCGCTGGACGCGACCGCGTTCATCAAGCTGTCGGTCGAGGAAGTCGTCAAGACGCTGTTCGAAGCGATCGCGCTGGTCGTCGTCGTGATGTTCGTGTTCCTGCAAAGTTGGCGCGCGACGCTGATCCCGGCCATCGCAGTGCCGGTCGTCCTGCTCGGGACCTTCGGTATCCTCACGCTCTTCGGCTTCAGCATCAACACGCTGACGCTGTTCGGCCTGGTGCTGTCGATCGGTCTCCTGGTCGACGATGCGATCGTCGTCGTCGAGAACGTCGAACGCGTGATGGACGAGAACCCCGACATCTCGCCGCGCGACGCGACCATCCAGTCGATGGGCGAGATTCAGACCGCGCTGGTCGCGATCGCGCTGGTGCTGTCGGCGGTGTTCATCCCGATGGCCTTCTTCGGGGGCTCGGTCGGCGTGATCTACCGGCAGTTCTCGATCACCGTCGTGTCGTCGATGGTGCTGTCGGTCATCGTCGCGCTCGTCCTCACGCCCGCTCTGACCGCTACGCTGCTGAAGCGCCGCGATCGCAGCGAAGGCGCGAAGGGGATGGCCTGGACCAAGGCGGCGCATCGCTTCGGCGATCGCTTCAATGCGTGGTTCAACCGGACCGCGGAACGGTATCGCGACACCGTGAGGTGGGTGATCGGACGGTCGGTGCCTGCGCTGCTCGTCTACGTGCTCGTCGTCGCGATCCTCGCGATCGTCTTCGTGCGGCTGCCGACCAGCTTCCTGCCTGTCGAGGACCAGGGCTTCGCGCAGATCCAGTACACGCTGCCGCCTGGCGCGACGCAGCAGCGCACGCTGGCCGCCGCGCATCAGATCGAGCGCTATTTCCTCGACAACGAGAAGGGTGCCGTCGACGTCGTCTACACCGTCTCCGGCTCGAGCAACGCCGGCGCCGCGCAGAACGCCGGACGCGGCTTCGTCTCGATGATCCCGTGGGACAAGCGCGAAGGCGCGGAGAACGTCGCGTCGGCGATCACGCGGCGTGCGACCCGAGAACTGGCCGGCATGCGCGACGTCGAGTTCTTCGCGCTGAACCCGCCAGCTGTCCGCGGGCTCGGCCAGTCGAGCGGCTTCACGCTCGAGTTGCTGAATACCGGAGACCTGTCGCGGACGGACTTCGTCGCGCGTCGCGACCAGTTGCTCGACGCGGCGCGGGCCGATCCGCATTTGCGCGCGATCCGCGTCAACGCACTCGAGGATGTGCCGACGCTGACGGTTTCGATCGATTCGGAGAAGGTCGGCGCGCTCGGCCTCGTGCAATCGCAGGTCGACGCCACGCTGACGACCGCATGGGGAGGCACCTACGTCAACGACTTCATCGACCGCGGCCGCGTCAAGCGCGTCTACGTGCAGGGCGACGGTCCGTACCGCAGCCGGCCGGAAGACCTGACCAACTGGACGGTGCGCTCGAGCAACGGGACGATGGCGCCGTTTTCGTCGTTCGCGCAGGTGGCGTGGGCCAAGGCACCGGCCACACTGACCCGCTTCAACGGCCAGTCCGCGTTCGAGATCCAGGGGCAGGCGGCCGAAGGCGGCAGCTCCGGCGACGCGATGAACCGCATGCAGGCGATCGCCGAGAAGCTGTCCGGCGTGTCGACCGCGTGGTCGGCGCTGTCGTATCAGGAGCGCATCTCCGGCGGACAGGCGCCGTTGCTGTACGCGGTCTCGCTGCTGGTCGTGTTCCTGTGCCTCGCCGCGCTGTACGAGAGCTGGTCGGTCCCGGTGTCTGTGTTGCTGGTGATACCGCTCGGCCTCGTCGGCGCCACGCTCGCGGTGTTCGCGCGCGGCCTCGAGAACGATGTCTACTTCCAGGTCGGCCTGCTGACGACGATGGGCCTGTCGGCGAAGAACGCGATCCTGATCGTCGAGTTCGCCGAGCATGCCGAGAAGGAAGGCAAGTCGTCGCTGGCCTCGGCGCTCGAAGCAGCGCGCCTGCGGCTGCGACCGATCCTGATGACCAGCCTCGCGTTCATCTTCGGCGTATTGCCGCTCGCTATCTCGACCGGTGCCGGTGCGCAGAGCCGCATCGCCATCGGCACCGCCGTGCTGGGCGGCATGCTGACCGCGACGGCGCTCGCGATCTTCTTCGTGCCACTGTTCTACGTGCTCGTGCGAAAGTGGTTCAGCAAGCGCGACAGCGCCCACGATCGGCCCGGCCCCGCATCGACGAAGGAGGCAGCGCAGTGACGCGGCTGTCGATCGGGATCGTGGCCTCGCTGCTGGTCGCCGGATGCAGCCTCGCGCCGACCTACGAGCGCCCTGCGTCCGCCGTGCCGCCGAGCTGGCCGGTCGGCGACGCCTACCTGAAGCACACCGAGGCCGGGCTGCCGACCATCGGCTATCGCGACCTGTTCCACGATCCGACGCTGCAGTCGCTGATCGGCCAGGCGATCGCGAACAACCAGGATCTGCGCGCCGCACTCGCCAATGTCGACGCGGCGCGCGGGCAGTTGCAGGCGCAACGCGCGCTGCTGTTGCCGCAGATCGCAGCGGGTGCCGGTGCGACGACCGGCAAGAGCGGCCTCGCGGCGTCGAGCACCGGGGTCGTCACGACCAGCGAGCGACGGACCAGCTACGACGCCAACGTCGGGCTGAGCGCCTTCGAGATCGACCTGTTCGGCCGGGTCCGCAGCCTCAGCGACGCCGCTTTGCAGGCGTATCTCGGTACCGAGGCGGCCGTCCGCACGGCACGACTGACGCTGGTCGCACAGGTCGCGACCACCTATCTCACGATCGCTGCCGATCGCAGCCTGCTCGCGATCGCTCGCGAGACCGAAGTTACTGCATCCCGCAGCGTCGAACTGACCCGTGCGAGGCTGAGCGGCGGCGTCGCGCCGCGCTCCGACGTACGCCAGGCCGAGACCGTGCTGGCTCAGGCGCGCTCCGATCTCGCCGCGCAGACGACGCTGGTCGCCCAGGACCGCAATGCACTCGAGCTACTCGTCGGCGCGCCCGTCGCCGACGCCGACCTGCCGGCTTCGATCGAGAGCGTCGACGGACTGCTCGACGCGCTGCCGGCCGGACTCGACTCGCGCGTGCTGCTGCGTCGGCCCGACGTGCTGCAGGCCGAGTACACGCTGCGCGCAGCCAACGCGCGGATCGGCGCCGCGCGCGCCGCATTCTTCCCGACCATCAGCCTGACCGCGGTCGCCGGCTTCGCTAGCAACGCGTTGTCGACGCTGGTCGCCGCCAACGGTTTCGCGTGGTCGATCGGACCGGCGATCTCGTTGCCGCTGTTCGACGCGGGTCTGCGCGAAGGCAATCTCGTGGTGGCCGAGGCGGCTCGCGACGCGGCGGTGGCGGCCTACCAGAAGGCGATCCAGTCGTCGTTCCGCGAGGTCGCCGATGCGCTCGCGCGGCGCGGGACGATCGCCGACCAGTTCAAGGCGCAGGCCGATCTCGAAGCGGCGGCGCGCGACAGCTACTTCCTCGCGGACGCACGCTATCGCGAAGGCGTCGATACCTTCCTGACGAGTCTCGATGCGCAGCGCACGCTGTACACGGCGCGTCGCGCGCTCGCGACCACGAGGCTCACGCGCGCGGCCAATCTCGTTCAGCTGTACCGGGTTATCGGCGGCACTACCGACTGAGCTACGTGCGGGCCTCAGCGGCGCTTGTCGGCCAGACACCGAACGCGACTGCGACCATCCGATCGATACGATTCGGACCACGGCGGAAAGCGCGCATGAGACCGCTTGGAAGCCGTTCCACGAGGAACGATGCCGGCATCATCCGCTCGACCAGCGTGTGGAAGCGACGCATCCGCGTCGCAGCGACACCGCCCAGTCCATCCAGGAGAACCGACATGAACCACCTCGCTAAACTCGTCGCCGCCGTCGCCGTCGCAGTTCCGCTCGCGGCCGTCGCGCAGATGTCCCCGAACGTCAAGCCTGCCGACCAGCCTCGTAGCCAGCTCGAACAGGAGCAGACCACCAAGAACGGCCAGGCCATGAAGTACGGCGGCCCCGGCACCGACGCTGGCGCAGGCCCGACGACCCCCGACAGCGCGACCACCGGCATGAAGCACAAGGGGATGAAACACAAGGCCGGCATGGCCAACACGACCAAGCCCGGCGACGCTCCCACTTACCCCGCTCCGGCACCCGACGGCACGCCGACGAAGTAATTCTTGTGACCGGGATGTGCGATCGACGACTTCCGGCAAAGAAAAAAGGCGGCCGAGGCCGCCTTTTTCTTTTTGTCGACGGTCTGTCAGCCGCGCTTCGCGACAGCGCCGTAGATCACGAGGATCACGATCGCCCCGATCAGCGCCGCGAGGAAACCCGCGTTCTCGGTCGGTCCGTAGAAGCCGACCGCCTGACCGATGAAACGGGCCAGGAAGGCGCCGGCGATGCCGAGCACGATCGTGAGGATGAAGCCCATGCCGTCCTTGCCGGGATGCAGGAACTTCGCGAGAACCCCCACGATGAATCCGATGACGATCGTGCCGATGATGCCCATGCCCATGTTGCAGCTCCAGTTGAATTGAACGAGCCGCGATAATGAGGTGAACGGAGTGCCGTCCGCCTAGGCGGAAAGCGCTTTGTAGCGGATCCTTTTCGGCTTCGCGCCCTCTTCGCCGAGCCGCTTCCTCTTGTCGGCCTCGTATTCCTGATAGTTGCCGTCGAAGAAGGTCCACTTCGAGTCGCCTTCGGCCGCGAGGATGTGCGTCGCGATGCGGTCGAGGAACCAGCGGTCGTGGCTGATCACCATCACCGATCCGGCGAACTCGAGCAGCGCGTCTTCGAGCGCGCGCAGCGTCTCGACATCGAGATCGTTGGACGGCTCGTCGAGCAGCAGCACGTTGCCGCCGGCCAGCAGCGTCTTGGCCAGATGAAGCCGGCCGCGTTCGCCGCCCGACAGGTTGCCGACGATCTTCTGCTGGTCGCCGCCCTTGAAGTTGAAGCGACCGAGATAGGCGCGCGACGGCATCTCGAAGCGTCCGACGGTCAGGATGTCGGCACCGCCGGTGACGTCGTCGAACACGGTCTTCGTGTTGTCGAGGTCTTCGCGCGTCTGACCGACCAGCGAAACTCGTGCCGTCGAGCCGATCAGGACCTCGCCGCTATCCGGCTTCTCCTGTCCCGCGATCATGCGGAACAGCGTCGTCTTGCCGGCGCCGTTCGGCCCGATGATGCCGACGATCGCGCCGGCCGGCACCTTGAACGACAGCCCGTCCATCAGCATCCGCTGACCGTAGGACTTCTTCACGTCCTTGAACTCGATGACTTCGTTGCCGAGGCGCTCGGCGACCGGGATGAAGATCTCGTTGGTTTCGTTGCGCTTCTGATACTCCTGCGAATTCAGTTCCTCGAAGCGCGCGATGCGGGCCTTCGACTTCGCCTGGCGCGCCTTCGGGCTCTGGCGGACCCATTCGAGTTCGGTCTTGAGCGCCTTCTGCCGCGCTGACTCGCTCGACTCCTCGACCTTCAGGCGCTCCTGCTTCTGTTCCAGCCACGAGCTGTAGTTGCCCTTCCACGGGATACCGTGGCCGCGGTCGAGTTCGAGGATCCACTCGGCAGCGTTGTCGAGAAAATAACGATCGTGCGTCACGCCGACGACGGTACCGGGATAGCGCAGCAGGAACTGCTCGAGCCACTCGACCGACTCGGCGTCGAGGTGGTTGGTGGGCTCGTCGAGCAGCAGCATGTCCGGCTTCGACAACAGCAGCTTGCACAGGGCGACGCGGCGCTTCTCGCCGCCGGACAGCGGTCCGATCTTCGCGTCCCACGGCGGCAACCGCAGCGCATCGGCAGCGATCTCGAGTTGATGGTCGCTGTCGCTGCCGGCCGTCGAGATGATCGCCTCGTAGCGCGCCTGTTCCTCGGCGAGCTGGTCGAAGTCGGCGTCCGGCTCCGCATAGGCCGCGTAGACGGCTTCGAGCCTGGCCTTCGCCTCGAACACCTCGCCGAGGCCGGACTCGACTTCCTCGCGCACCGTCTTCTCGGGATCGAGTTGCGGCTCCTGCGGCAGGTAGCCGATCTTCAGGTTCGGCATCGGCGTCGCTTCGCCTTCGATGTCGGTGTCGATGCCGGCCATGATCTTCAGAAGGCTCGACTTCCCGGAACCGTTCGTGCCGAGCACGCCGATCTTCGCGCCGGGGAAGAAGGACAGCGAGATGTTCTTGAGGATCTGGCGCTTCGGCGGAACCATCTTGCCGACGCGGTTCATCGTGTAGACGTACTGGGCCATGGGTGTCCGTGCAGGTCGGTCGGAAAGGCGGCGAGCTTACCCGATGCCGTTTATCCGACGATGCGATTTGCCAAACGCGAACCGGCCCGGATACACTCCGCCGCCTGACGTTCCTCTCGCCCGACCATGTTCGTTGTCACCGCTCCCTTTTTTCCGTTCTACTTTCCGCGCCGCACGGCGGGGACGAGACGGTAGCGCGCGCAGTCAGCGACCGGATCCGAAACCGCCACATCGCTGGCGGTTTTTTTTTGCCGTCGCAGCGTCCGCCCCACTTTGCCGAATCAGAACCATACGGAGTCCACCATGCCCATCAGCACAGACGACCTGCGCATCCGGGAGATCAAGGAGCTCACCCCGCCGTCGCACCTCGTGCGTGAATTCCCGTGCTCGGAGCGCGCATCGCGCACCGCGTTCTCGGGGCGCTCGGCGATCCACCGCATCCTGCACGGCGCCGACCAGCGATTGCTGGTCGTAATCGGTCCGTGCTCGATCCACGACACCGACGCCGCGAAGGAGTACGCGCGGCGGCTGGTGATCGAACGCGATAAACACGCGAAGGATCTGGTGATCGTCATGCGCGTCTACTTCGAGAAGCCGCGGACCACGGTCGGCTGGAAAGGGCTGATCAACGATCCCGACCTCGATGGAAGTTTCCAGATCAACAAAGGCCTGCGATCGGCGCGCGAACTGCTGGTATCTATCAACGACATGGGCCTGCCGGCCGGGTGCGAGTATCTCGACGTGATGACGCCGCAGTACATCGCCGACCTGGTGACCTGGGGCGCGATCGGCGCACGGACCACCGAGTCGCAGGTGCATCGCGAACTCGCGTCGGGGCTATCGTGCCCGGTCGGCTTCAAGAACGGCACCGACGGCAACGTGAAGATCGCGATCGACGCGATCAAGGCCGCGTCGCAGCCCCACCATTTCCTGTCGGTCACGAAGGGCGGCCACTCGGCGATCGTGTCGACCAACGGCAACGAGGACTGCCACATCATCCTACGCGGCGGGAAGCTGCCGAACTTCAACGAGGCCAGCGTCGCGGCCGCGTGCGCCGAGATCGGCAAGGCCGGCCTCGCACAGAAGTTGATGATCGACGCGAGCCACGCGAACAGCGAGAAGAATCCGGCGAACCAGATTCCCGTCTGCGCCGACATCGGTCGGCAGATCGCCGGCGGCGACTCGCGGATCATCGGCGTGATGATCGAAAGCCATCTGGTCGCCGGCCGCCAGGATCTCGGCGAAGGCACGCGGCTGTCGGACCTGACCTACGGCCAGAGCGTCACCGACGGCTGCATCGGCTGGGAGGATTCGGTCGAGGTGATGGACCAGCTCGCCGCGTCGGTCCGCGAGCGCCGCATCAAGGAAAGCGAACGATCCTATTCGGGCAAGTGACCATCGCGACGGGCTGGCCGCCCGGATCTCGCCGGTGTGCGACGGGCATTCAACGCTTGCCGGTGACCTCGTCGAAGAACGCATCGCTGTTCGGCTTGCGGCCGAGGAACTTCTCCACCAGCTTCTCCGGCGGCTCCTGCCCGCCTTGCGAAAGCACGTCGGTCCGGTAGCGTTTACCGTCGACGGGGTTCATCAGTTTGCCGTGGAAGCCCGACAGCATGTCGAGCGCCAGCACCTCGCTCCACATGTAGCCGTAGTAGCCGGCCGCGTAGCCGCCCATGATGTGGCCGAAGGACGCCGGGAGGATCGTGCCCGGATAGGTCCCGAGCGGCGTCGGCCCTTCGATGGCCGTCCACGCGCCCATCGCATCGGCCGGGTTCGGCGTCGTGAGCGACATGTCGTAGCTCGCAAACATCAATTGCCGCGCGTAGCGGATGCCGCGGCCGTATTTGCGCGCGGCGTCGAGTCGGTCGATCTGGTCGTGCGTCAGCTGCGGGCAGTCCTTGCAGACCTCGGCGAACAGCTTCAGCGCGTCCTCGCGGCGCGCCCACTCCTCGAACATCTGCGACGGCGCCTCCACGAAGTCGCGCTTGACCGCCGTGCCGGCCTCGTCGTTGTAACGCGTCTTCGACAGCACGCCGTGCATCACATGGCCGAATTCGTGCAGCATCGTCTCGAGCTCGCGATGGTCCAGCCCCGTGCGATTGAAATTGGTGACGAGCGCCGAGATCGGCGTCCGATAGCCGGGTCTGCCCGGCTCCTTCGCGAGCGTGGAGACCGAACGTACCGACCACGCAGCCGCGTGGTTGTACTTGCCTTCGCGCGGGAACAGGTCGAGGTAGACCGTACCGACGAAGGCACCGTCCTCGCCGTCCGCCACGCGGTCGTAGACGTCGAAGACGCGCACGTCCGGATGCCAGGTCGGCGCCGTCGACGGCACGAACCTGATGCCGTACAGCGTCTCGGCCACGCGCAACGTGTAGGCGATGCTGGCCTCCGTCGGGAAGTACTTGCGCAGCGCTTCCTGGTCCACGTCGTAGCGCGCCTTCTTCAGCTTCTCCTGGTAGTAGGTCACGTCCCAACGATCGAGCCGGGTCTGTTCGAGCGGCTGCTTCAGATCGTCCGCCTTCATCTGCCGGAGCTCGGCGACCTCGGCCTTCTCGAGGTCCGCAACCGCGGCCTTCACGTCGTCGAGGAACTTGTAGATGGCCTGCGGGCTGCCGGCCATGCGACGCTTGACGACGTAGGTCGCGAAGTCGGGATCGCCGTACAGCTTCGCCAGCTCGAGACGTAGCGCGACGACCTGGTTCAGCAGGTCGAGATTGACCGCCTTGCCTTCGTTCAACTTCGCGAACCAGTAGCGCTTGCGTGCGTCGCCGTTCGTGGCGAGCTGCAGGAAGGGTACATACGACGGGTAGGCCAGCGTCAGCACGTAGTTGCCGTGGTCGTCCTTCTTCTGCTCGGCGAGATAGCTGGCGGGCATGCCGGCCATCTCGGCCGGCGTCATCGTGACCTTCGTGCCGTCGTCGCGGATGTTCTTCTCGAACTGCAGCGCGAGGTCGGTGATCTTCTTGTTGATATCGCGCACACGCTCACGCTTCGCGGGATCGAGCGTGACGCCGCTGTCCTCGAAGTTCTCGAGCAAATCCTGGCGGTACTGCCTCTGGATCGCGTCGACCGGCTTCGCGCCCTTGACGCGCTCGTACAGCGCCTCGCTCTGGAACAGCTCGGTGGTGAACGGCGCGTACTTCACCGAGCAGGCGTCGGCGGCGTCGCGCGTGGCCTTGTCGGTCGAGACATTGGCAATCAGCGCCATCGGACCATCGACGTTGCCGATCGCGATCGACAGCCGGTTCCATTCGTCGAAGATCCCGGCCGGCCCCTTCTTCGCCTCCATCGCAGTCTTCATCCGGTTGAAGCCGGCGATATCGGCGTCGCACATGCCTTCGATCGCCGCCGCGTCCCACATCGGGATCTGCGGATGCGGCGTGGCGGCATACGCCGCCGTGGTCAGCGCGGAGAGACTCAGGTAGGCGATGGCGCCGATGCGGGCTGCGGACGAGGGTCGATTCATGAAGCAGGAAGAGAGGGGATTGACGTTGGGATGTCGGGAGCGCGTCGCGCTCAACCGGCGTTCTTGTTCTTCTGCCACTGCACGTCGCTGCCGCCGGCGTGGCGGTTGAGCACGCGGGCGAGGACGAACAGCAGGTCGGACAACCGGTTCAGGTAGTGACGCACCTCGACGCGGACGGCCTCGACCTTGCCGAGCGCCACGATCGCCCGTTCCGCGCGGCGCGCGACGGTCCGTGCGACGTGCGCGATGCTGGCGGCGCGCGAGCCGCCGGGCAGGATGAATTCCTCGAGGCGCGGCAACTTCGCGTTGTAGGTCGCGAGCCAGTCGTCGAGCGTGACGACCTGCGCCTCGGTGACCATCGTATGGCCGGGAATCGACAACTCGCCGCCGAGATCGAACAGATCGTGCTGGATGTCGAACAGCACGGCGCGAACGTCCTCAGGCAGTTCTTCGCAGGCGAGGACGCCGAGCGTGCTGTTCAGTTCGTCGACCTCGCCCATCGCGTGAACGCGCAGCGCGTCCTTGTCGGTGCGCGTGCCGTCGCCGAGTCCGGTGGTGCCGTCGTCGCCGGTGCGCGTGACGATCTGCGTGAGTCGTTTGCCCATGAATGCCCCGTGGATCGTGAAAGGAGGATGACATCGTCATCTCCTGCGAAGGCCGGATTATAGGGAAGCGATACGTTGCTGTCGTCGCGTGCGATGGAACGCGCCGACCGGCGATGAAGCGCGGACGTCGAACAGGGCAAGTCAGCGGCGACCGACCGCGTCAGGCAGGTGACCGCACCGGCCAGCGCAGTGCATGTCCGGTCTCGCGTTCGAAGCGTTGCAGATCGTCGTCGGTATCGATGTCGATCCGGTAACGCCGGTTGTCGGTCGTGAAGGACATGACCCGATCGGGATGCCGGCCCTGCCACTGACGGCAGCCGACCGTGGCCTCGCCCGCAAGGATCTCGTCGCGCACGTCGGCGCTGAAGACGACCGGATTACCGCGCTGTCCGCCGACTTCCGGAAAGATCACGTCGATCCCCGCGGCGCGCTTCTGCCAGGCGGCGAGCAGCGCGACGAGGTCCTGCACGTCCAGCAACGGCTGGTCGGCGAGGACCACCATTACCGCGTCGAGCTTGCCGGAGAGCGCCGCGAGCCCGACCCGTTGCGACGAAACCTGACCATCCTCCGGCCGCGGGTTGTGGACGACCGTGACCGGAAAGGTTTCGACGACCGGCGCTATCTCGTCCGCATGATGGCCGAGCACCACGACGACCTCGTCGACGCCGGCACCGGACAACGCGATCAGGGTCCGCCGGATCAGCGATACGCCGCCGAGTTCGAGCAGGCACTTCGGCCTGCGACCGATGCGCTCACCGGCGCCGGCCGCGAGCACGACGGCACCGACCACGACCCGGCTGCAGGGCCCACCGCCGCCTTCCAGAACGAGACCCACGCGGCGCTCAGGCCGCAGTCTCGGCACTGCCGCAACAGGCGGGCGCCGCGATAGGCGGGTCGCTGCAGGCCGAACGTGGCCATAAGAGGGACATGATCGCGAGTCGTGATCGTGGAGGCGTGGCGGACCCGTCGGGCGAGGACCGATGGGTGTGGAGCGTACACGCATCGCCGCTCTCTTCACCGTCACCCCGGTGCAAGCCGTGATTCGATCCTGTGCAGCGCCAATGCTTCCTGCGACCGGGTCCCGGCCTGCGCCGGGCGATCGATTCTGCGGCATCACGCCTCTGCGAACGCGATGGCGCGGTCAATGCCCGATCTGCTCCAGGTAGTTGGCGCAGCCGCGCAGCGCGCAGTCGTCGGCGACGATCAGATGCACCGCGAGGCCACCGAGCCATTCACGATAGCGCCCCTTGTCGACGAAGCGCTGCAGGAAGGCCTTGCGATCGAACGCGTCGCCGAGGTGGGCGAGCACGCCGCCGGTCAGGTAGATGCCGCCCGACGCCTTGAACACCAGCGCGAGGTCGCCGGCGAACGAGCCCAGCATCCCCGCGTATTGACGCACCGTGTGCCCCGCTCTGCTCGACGCGTCGGCTCTCGCGAGTCGCACGACCTCGCTGGGATCGCCGTCCGCGACGCCGGCGAGCGCGTCGTCGGGCCACAGCGCCGCATGGACCAGCGCGAGGCCGGCGCCGCAGCAGACCCGTTCCCACGACACGCGGCCGTAGCGGCCGAACGCGAGATCGAAGATACGGCGGTCGTCGGGCGTCGTCGCCGAGTAGCCCATGTGGCCGCCTTCGCTCGTGACTGCCACCCACGCGCCGCCCTTTTCGATCGCAGGGACCAAGGCCGCGCAGCCGAGGCCGGTGCCCGGTCCGAACACGGCGCGCGCTTCGGCGACGTCGTCGGTGGCGGCGCTGCCGGCGATCATCTCGACGTCGCCGGCTCCGAGCGTAGCGACCCCGTAGGCCTGCGCCGAGAAATCGTTGATCAATGAGACGTGCGCGAGACCCATCGCCTGTTCGAGCCCGCGCGCGCTGACCTGCCACGGCGCGTTGGTGAACTTCGCCTCACCGTCCGCCGAGATCGGTGCCGCCACCGCGATGCACGCGGCTTTCACCGGGTCGTCGGCCCTCCCCGCATCGGCGAGATAGAGATGCATCAGCGTCGCGAGGTCGGGGAAGTCGGCGTTGCGGTATTCGCGGCGCTCGATGAGCCTGCCGTCGCGGACGATCGCGAAGCGCCCGTTCGTGCCGCCGATGTCGGCGACGATCCGTGGTGGGGAACTGCTCGATGACGAAATGGGAAGCATGAGGATGTCGATGAAGATACGGCCGGAGCGGGCGACGATTGTAAGGTCGCGCCGACGTCTGCCCACGGGACTAAACTAGCCGGCCGCATCAAGCGATCCCATCACGCAACCCGGCTGCCCGGTCGCATCGCGGCAATCCGATCCCGCAGCCGGATCACGAGACGAGCCATGAACCATCCGATGCCCCATCCGTCGTTGCTGAAGAAGCCGTTGCCCATCGCAGTCGTGCAGGCGCTCACGGCCGCGTTCGGCGCCCGCTTCTCGATGACCGAGGCGATCCGCCTGCATCACGGCCGCGACGAGTCCGCGTTCGATCCGATGCTGCCCGACGCGGTCGTGTTCGCGCACAGCACCGAGGAAGTCGCGACGATCGTCGCGTTGTGTTCGCGGTACGAAGTGCCGGTGATCCCCTACGGCACCGGCTCGTCGCTAGAAGGCCATCTGCTCGCGATCCGCGGCGGCATCTCGCTCGACGTGTCGGAGATGAACAAGGTCGTGGCCATCAATGCCGAGGACCTGACCGCGACCGTGCAGGCCGGCGTGACGCGCAAGCAGTTGAACGTCGAGATCAAGGACACTGGGCTGTTCTTCCCGATCGACCCGGGCGCCGATGCATCGCTCGGCGGCATGGCCGCGACCCGCGCCTCGGGCACGAACGCGGTCCGCTACGGGACGATGCGCGAGAACGTCGTGTCGCTGACCGTGGTCACGGCCGACGGCAAGATCGTCCGGACCGCACGACGCGCGCGCAAGTCGTCGGCCGGCTACGACCTCACGCGGATCTTCGTCGGCAGCGAAGGGACGCTCGGGATCATCACCGAGGTCACCGTGAAGCTCTACCCGCTGCCCGAGGCCATTTCGGCCGCGGTCTGCAACTTCCCCACCGTCGACGACGCGGTGCGCTGCGTGATCCAGACGATCCAGATGGGCGTGCCGATCGCTCGGGTCGAGTTCCTCGATGCCGCGTTCGTGAAGGCCGTCAACATCCACAGCAAGCTGACGCTCAAGGAGTCGCCGCTGCTGCTGTTCGAGTTCCACGGCTCCGAGGCGAGCGTCAAGGAACAGGCCGAACTCGTGCAGGAGATCGCGAGCGATCACCACGGCATGGAGTTCACATGGGCGACGCATCCCGAAGATCGTTCCAAGCTGTGGAGCGCGCGGCACAACGCGTACTTCGCGGGGCTGCAGGTCAAGCCCGGCACGCGCGCGATCACGACCGACGTCTGCGTGCCGATCTCGAAGCTGGCCGACTCGATCAACACGACGGTGGCAGACTGCGAGAAGTCGTCGCTGCCGTCGCTGATCCTCGGCCACGTCGGCGACGGCAACTATCACGTGATGCTGCTGATCGATCCCGACAAGCCGGAGGAGTTCGCCGAAGCCGAGAGGATCAATCACGCGCTGGTGTCGCGCGCGATCCAGATGGACGGCACCTGTACCGGCGAGCACGGCGTGGGGCTGCACAAGATGCCGTTCCTGATCGAGGAACACGGCGAGGACGCGCTGGACCTGATGCGGGCGTTGAAGCGGGCGTTCGATCCGAACAACATCATGAATCCGGGGAAGATCGTCGCGATCGATTGAGGCGGTTTGCGGATCTGAAGAACGTCTGTCGCGACGCATGGGCGAGTGCGTCCGCCGCGATTTCATGGCACGCGCTTATCGGCCTGATGGATACCGTGGATCGTCAGCCGGTCGTCCTAACCCGCAGATCCGGCAGGAACGCCGTCATCAGTCCCAGCAGCGGCAGATACGCGCAGAACTGATACACGTACGCGACGCCGTGCGTATCGGCGAGTTGCCCCAGCACCGCCGCGCCGATCCCGCCCATCCCGAACGCGAAGCCGAAGAACAACCCCGACACGGTACCGACCTTACCCGGCATCAGTTCCTGTGCGAACACGAGGATCGCCGAGAACGCCGACGCGAGGATGAAGCCGATCACGAAGGTCAGGCCCGTCGTCGCCGCGAGGCCGACATGCGGCAACGCGATCGTGAACGGTGCGACGCCGAGGATCGAACACCAGATCACCCGCTTGCGGCCGATGCGGTCGCCGATCGGTCCGCCGAGCAGCGTGCCGGCCGCCACCGCGAACAGGAACACGAACAGGTGCAGCTGCGCCGCCTGGACCGACAACGCGAACTTGTCGATCAGATAGAACGTGTAGTAGCTGGTGATGCTCGCCATGTAAAAGTACTTGGAGAAGATCAGCAGCAGCAGGATGGCGACCGCGCCGGCGACCTTGCCGCGCGGCAGCGTCGGGACCGAGGCCAGCGCGGCTTTCGCCTTGACGCGATACGACGCATGGTGCAGCGAGTACCACGTGCCGACCTGCCACAGCACCGCGATCGCGAGCAGCGACGCCAGTCCGAACCAGCCCACGCTGTGACGACCGTTGGGGATCACGACCCACGCGGCGAGCAGGGGGCCGGCAGCGCTGCCGGCATTACCGCCGACCTGGAAGATCGACTGCGCGAGACCGTGCTTGCCGCCCGAGGCCATCCGCGCGATCCGCGACGACTCCGGATGGAACACGGACGAGCCGGTGCCGACCAGCGCGGCAGCGACCAGCAGCACCCCATACGACGGCGCGAACGCGAGCAGCACCAAGCCGCACAGCGTCGACGCCATCCCGAACGACAGGGACCGCGGCTGTGGATGTTTGTCGGTGTAGAGGCCGATCAGCGGCTGCAGCAGCGACGCCGTGATCTGATAGGTGAGCGTGATCAGCCCGATCTGCACGAAACTCAGAGCGAACTCGCCCTTCAGCAGCGGATAGATCGCCAGGATCAACGACTGGATCATGTCGTTCAGGAAGTGCGAGAAGCTCAGCGCCCCGAGGACCCTGTAGGCCGGTCCACTGGCCGGCGACGCACGGGTCTCGACGACCGAAGGTCCGGTCGCATCGGTCGTGGCGGCGCGGGTCGGGGTGGTCGAGGCGACGGTGCCAGGCAAAGATCTGACCGATGTGTTCATGATGGCGCGGACCGGGCGTAAGTATTTCGGAGGAATTGCATCGTAGGCATTCGGCGGGCGGCTGGCTTACGATAGGAAGACAATCTTTGTCGAATTCCAGCCATGTCGCGTGTCCTCAAGCACCGCCGCCTGAATATTCCCGGCTACGACCCGACACCGGCGCGGCCGGTGCGCCTGATCGCGCGCGACCTCGAACACGATGCGACGCTGCCGGCGCACACGCATCGCTGGCATCAGGTCCTGTACACGGCGACCGGCGTGGTCCGCGTGTCTACCGCCGACACGACGTGGGTCGTTCCACCGTCGCGCGGGATATGGATTCCTGCCGGCATCACGCATGCGGTCGCCATCCTCGAGGAGGCGCACATGCGATCGCTGTACGTGCTGCCGTCGACGATCGGGCTGCCCACCGATGCCTGCCGCGTGATCGAGGTCACGCATCTGCTGCGCGAGTTGATCGCCGATCTCGGATCAGTCGGCACCGAAGCCGACGCACGACGCGAGCGTCTTGTCAGCGACCTGATCCTCGACGAACTGCGGATCGCCGAAACGCTACGCGTCGGGATCGCACTGCCCGACGACAAACGGCTCGTGGCGCTGTGCAATGCGCTGATCGAGGACCCCGCTTCATCGCGGACGCTCGACGATTGGGCGCTGCTGGTCGGCGCCAGCGCACGCACGCTCGCACGGTTGTTCGCCGACGAACTCGACACGACGTTCGCGCAGTGGCGCCAGCAGATGCGCCTCGCGCACGCGGCGCCGCTGGTGGCGCGCGGATGGCCGCTGTCGCGGGTCGCGGCCGAACTCGGCTACAGCAGCCAGAGCGCGTTCTCCGCGATGTTCAAGCGCACCTTCGGCAAGTCGCCGTCGGCGTTCTTCGCGACCGAGGGCACGGTGCGCTGATACGGACGATCAGCGCGGAATCGTCGACGGAACGAGGATCCGCAGATCGACGTCCTGGATGTCGCGCAGACCGCACAACGCCATCGTGACGTCTAGCTCCTTGCGGATCACGTCGAGGCATGCGGTCACGCCGGCCTCGCCCATCGCGCCGAGTCCGTAGAGGAACGCACGACCGATGAATACGCCCTTCGCGCCGAGCGCGATCGCCTTGATCACGTCCTGGCCCGAACGGATGCCGCCGTCCATGAAGATCTCGATCCGTGGTCCGACCGCGTGGACGATTGCCGGCAACGCCTCGATCGACGAGACCGCGCCATCGAGCTGGCGGCCGCCGTGGTTCGACACGATCATCGCGTCGACGATGCCGGCGTCGGCCAGCACCGCGGCCTTCTCGGCGTCTTCCGGATCGTTGATGCCCTTGAGGATCAGCTTGCCTCCCCAGCGATCCTTGATCCACTTGACGTCGTCCCACGACAGTCGCGGATCGAACTGTTCCGCGGTCCATGACGACAGCGAGCCGACGTCGCCGACGTTGGGCGCGTGGCCGACGATGTTGCCGAAGGTGCGTCGCTTCGTACCGAGCATGCCGAGGCACCAGCGCGGCTTCATCGCGAGATTGATCAGATTGGCGATGGTCGGCTTCGGCGGCGCGGTGAGTCCGTTTTTCACGTCCTTGTGGCGCTGCCCGAGGATCTGCAGGTCGAAGGTCAGCACCAGCGCACTGCAGCGCGCCGCCTTCGCACGGTCGATCAGCTTGCCGATGAAGTCGCGATCCTTCATCACGTAGAGCTGGAACCAGAACGGCGCGGTGGTGTTCTGCGCCACGTCCTCGATCGAGCAGATGCTCATCGTCGACAACGTGAACGGCACGCCGGCTTTCTCGGCGGCCCTGGCGGCGAGGATCTCGCCGTCGGCGTGCTGCATCCCGGTGAGGCCGGTCGGTGCGAGCGCGACCGGCATCGCCACCGCCTGGCCGACCATCGTCGACGCGAGCGAGCGGTTCGTCATGTCGACGGCCACGCGCTGGCGCAGCTTGATCTTCGCGAAGTCGGTCTCGTTCGCGCGATAGGTCGATTCGGTCCAGGACCCGGAGTCCGCGTAGTCGTAGAACATCCGAGGCACGCGCCGCTTCGCCAGCAGGCGCAGGTCTTCGATGGAGGTGATGGGCTGGGACAAGACGGACTCCGACGTGCGGCTCCGGATGGTGGAGTCGGGAGCGGGATTGTCGCTCAAGCGGGAATGCGAAGGGCGCGCCTGGCGTTCCTCAGCCGCGCCATCCAGCGTTCGGTACAAGACGCTGATCCGTCAGCGATTGACCCCCTTCATCCCCGCCTCGTCGTACCGCGTCCCCGCCGCGAACCCGTGCGGCGCGACCGCTTCGATCCGCGCGAGGTCGTCGTCGTCGAGCACCACATCCACCGCCCGGGCATTCTCCTCGAGCCGCTTCCTCTGCGTAGTGCCGGGGATCGGCACGACGTGGTCGCCCTGAGCCAGCAGCCAGGCCAGCGCGAGCTGGGCCGGCGTGCAACCCTTCTCCTTCGCGATCTCCGCCACCTTCGTCACGACGTCGAGATTCTTCTGGAAGTTCGCGCCCTGGAAGCGCGGGTTGTTGCGGCGGAAGTCGCCTTGCGGCAGATCCTCGACCGTCTTGAAGCGCCCGGTCAAAAAGCCGCGGCCTAGCGGGCTGTAAGGCACGAACCCGATGCCGAACTTCTGGCACAGCGGCAGCAACTCGTCTTCCGGATCGCGCGACCACAGCGAGTATTCGGTCTGCAACGCATGGATCGCGTGCACCTCGACCGCTCGCTCGATCGTCTCGGGCGCGGCTTCGGACAGGCCGAGGAAGCGGACCTTGCCGGCTGCCACCAGCTCAGCCATCGCGCCGACCGTGTCCTCGATCGGCACCGCCGGGTCGACGCGGTGCTGGTAGTACAGGTCGATGTGGTCGACGCCGAGCCGCGCCAGCGATTCGTCGCAGGCCCTGCGGACATAGTCGGGGTGGCCGTTGATGCCGAGCCGCTCCCCGTTGGGGCCGCGCATGTTGCCGAACTTGGTCGCCAGGACCACTTCGTCGCGTCGCCCCCTGATCGCGTTGCCGACCAGTTTCTCGTTCGTGAACGGACCATACATGTCGGCGGTATCGAGCAGGCTGATGCCGAGGTCGAGCGCGCGATGGATCGTCGCGACGGCTTCGGCCTGGTCGGCGACGCCGTAGAACTCGGACATGCCCATGCAGCCGAGCCCGATGGCCGAGACGGTCGGGCCGTCGGTCCCGAGGACGCGTGTCTTCATTGGAACTCCAGAAAAAGGTTGAGATTCGTTCGGATGCGCTTCGCGTGGATCACCGCACGCGCACGGTCCGACGCATTGTGGCCCGACAAGTTCTGGCGCCGTTTTGCCGGCCGTCGACCGCGTGTTAACGTCGACCGATGAACGCACTCGCGGAGTTACCCACCAACCAGCGCGTCGCCGCCGACCGGCAGGCCGAAGTCGCCGAAGCGCTGCTCACGCTCCTGCCGGCCACCAGCGTCCTGTGGAAGACCACCGACACGCGACCTTACGAATGCGACGGGCTGTCGATGTTCCGCCAGCAGCCGATGGTCGTCGCACTGCCGCAAACCGAGGACCAGGTCGCGTCGATCCTGCGACTGTGCACGCGACTCGCGGTCCCGGTCGTCGCACGCGGGGCCGGCACCAGCCTGTCGGGCGGTTCGATGCCGCATGGCGAAGGCGTGCTGCTCGGCCTCGCGAAGCTCAACGCCATCGTGAAGCTCGACCCGCTGTCGCGCACGGCTGTCGTCCAGCCCGGCGTGCGCAACCTGGCCATCTCCGAGGCGGCCGCGGCCCACGGCCTCTATTACGCACCCGACCCGTCGTCGCAGATCGCCTGCAGCATCGGCGGCAACGTCGCCGAGAACTCGGGTGGGGTGCATTGCCTGAAATACGGTCTGACCGTCCACAACGTGATGCGTGTGCGCGGCCTGACGATGGCCGGCGAGGTCATCGAGTTCGGTTCCGAGGCGCCGGATTGTCAGGGCCTCGACCTGATGGCGCTGATCGTCGGGTCCGAAGGCATGCTCGCAGTCGTCACCGAAGTCACGGTCCGGCTGATCCCGAAGCCGCAACTGGCGCGGCTGATCATGGCGTCGTTCGACGACGTCGAGACCGCCGGCGACGCGGTCGCGGCGATCATCTCGGCCGGCATCATCCCGGCCGGACTCGAGATGATGGACCGGCAAGCTACCCGGATGGTCGAGCCGTTCGCGAAGGCCGGCTACGACCTCGACGCCGCTGCCATCCTGTTGTGCGAGTCCGACGGCACGACCGAGGAAGTCGCACATGAGATCGCGCACATGGAGGCCGTGCTCGGCGCTTCGGGTGCGAAGCGGCTGGTGGTCGCGCAGGACGAGACCGAACGGCTGAAGTACTGGGCCGGCCGGAAGAACGCGTTCCCGGCGGCCGGCCGCGTGTCGCCGGACTACTACTGCATGGACGGGACGATCCCGAAGAAGCGCCTCGGCGAGATGCTCAAGGCGATCCAGGCGATGGAGACGAAGTACGCGCTGCGCTGCCCGAACGTCTTCCATGCCGGTGACGGCAACCTGCATCCGCTGATCCTGTTCGATGCGAACGATGCCGACGAGCTCAGGCGTGCCGAGGATTTCGGGGCCGAAATCCTCGCGCTTTGCGTGACGCTAGGCGGCACCATCACCGGCGAGCACGGCGTCGGCATCGAGAAGATCAACCAGATGTGCCTGCAGTTCGAGGCGCCGGAGCTCGCGCTGTTTCGCGCGGTCAAGCGCGCATTCGATCCGGACGGGCTGCTGAACCCCGACAAGGGCATTCCGTCGCTGCACCGCTGCGCCGAGTTCGGCCGCATGCACATCCACGGCGGCACGCTGCCACATCCCGACTTGCCGCGCTTCTGATGGCGAGCCTCGTGCAGGGTCCCGCGGCGACGACGAAGCCAGGCGCACCGATCGACGGTCTCTACGGACTGATCGAAACCGTCCGCAGCGCAGCCGGCGACAAGACAGCGCTCGCGATCCGCGGCAGCAACACGAAGTCGTGGTATGGCCACCGTGGCGAGGGGTCCCCGATCGACGTGCGGGTGCACACCGGCATCGTCGACTACGAGCCGAGCGAACTCGTGCTGGTCGCGCGCGCCGGCACGCCGCTGCGCGAAATCGAGGCGCTGCTCGCGCAGCATCGCCAGATGCTCGCCTTCGAGCCGCCGCTGTTCGCGCCGGCGGGTCCCGTGATGCCGCGGACCGGCAACGATGCGATCTCGATGGCGATGATCGCGGCGACGCGTGGCGCGACGCTCGGCGGCTGCGTCGCGAGCGGCCTGTCCGGACCACGGCGGATGGCGGCCGGATCGGTCCGCGACTTCGTCCTCGGCGCGCGGCTGATCGACGGCCGAGGCCAGCATCTCGCATTCGGCGGGCAGGTGATGAAGAACGTCGCCGGCTACGACGTCAGCCGCGCGCTGGTCGGCTCGTTGGGCATGCTCGGCATCGTCACCGAGGTCTCCTTGAAGGTCCTGCCGATCCCGATGCAGTCGGTGACGCTGTCGTTCACGATCGACGAGCAGGCCGCGCTCGACCAGCTCAATCAGTGGGCGGGCCAGCCGATCGCGATCACCGCGAGTAGCTGGGCGTCGGCCGGATCCCGGTCAGAGGCGCAGGGCGGCAACTACGCATCGCGCGGCGGCCGCATGCTGGTTCGGCTCGAAGGCAGCGAACCGGCGGTACAGTCCGGCATCCGGCGACTCGGCGGTCTCGACGTCGATCCGTCGGAAGCCGACGCCGCGTGGGTCGATCTGCGCGAACAGACCCATCCGTTCTTCGGCAGGCGCCCCGCCGACGGGGCGCTGTGGCGCATCGCGTTGCCGCCGACGACGCCGGCGCTCGACGCGGTCGTCCTCGGCTTCGACGATCAGTTGATCGAATGGGGTGGCGCGCTGCGCTGGATCGCGACGCGCGTCGATCCCCGCATCGTCCGCGACACCGCCGCGCGTCTCGGCGGTCACGCGACGCTGTGGCGGGCTCCGAACGACATGAAGACGACGCACGGTGTGTTCGCGCCGTTGTCCGCGCCGCTGATGGCGATCCATCGCCGCCTGAAGGCCGAGTTCGATCCCGACCGCCTCTTCAATCGCGGACGGATGTATCCCGAACTGTGAACGCTGGACCCCGCACGGCGCTGCCGTGACGCATTGACGATCATTCAGGAATTGCATGGAAACCCATCTCGCCGACTTCATTCGCGGCACCGTCGATGGCGACGAGGCCGAAGCGATCCTGCGGCGCTGCGTGCATTGCGGCTTCTGTACCGCGACCTGCCCGACCTATCAGCTGCTCGGTGACGAGCTCGACAGCCCGCGCGGCCGCATCTACCTGATCAAGGAAGTCCTCGAGGGGGCGCCGGCCACCGCGTCGACTCGCCTGCATCTCGACCGCTGCCTGACCTGCCGCAACTGCGAAACCACCTGCCCGTCCGGCGTGCAGTACGGCCGCCTCGTCGACATCGGCCGCCGCGTCGTCGAAGAGCGTGCGACCGAGCCGCGACCATTCGCCGAACGGCTCGAACGCACGGCACTACGCGAGGGCCTGACGCGGCGCTGGCTGTTCGACCCTGCGATGAAGATCGGCAAGCTCGCGCGACCGCTATTGCCGCAGGCGCTCGCCACCAAAGTCCCTGCGAAATCGTCGACGTCGCGAAAGGCATTCAAGACGACGAGGCATCCGCGCCGCATGCTGATGCTGGCCGGTTGCGTTCAGCCGGCGATGGCGCCGCAGATCAACGACGCGACAGAGCGCGTGCTCGACGCGATCGGCATCGAGACCATCGTCGCGGCAAAGGCCGGCTGCTGCGGGGCGATCCGCCATCACCTCAACGATCATGACGGCGCGCTGCACGAGGCGCGTCGCAACATCGACGCGTGGTGGCCGCATCTCGAAGGCGGCGCCGAGGCGATCGTGATGAACGCCTCGGGCTGCGGCGCGATGATCAAGGAGTACGGTCATCTGCTGCGCAACGATCCCGAATATGCGGACAAGGCCGAACGCATCAGCGCGCTCACCCGCGACCTGTCCGAGGTCCTGCTGCCGTTCACCGACTATCTCGTTTCGAAGCTCAACGTCCCCAAGACGCGCCGCGTTGCCTGGCATCCGCCGTGCACGCTGCAGCACGGCCAGCAGATCCGCGGCACGGTCGAGGCCCTGCTGACCGCGGCCGGCGTCGACGTGAAACTGTGCGCGGAAAGCCATCTGTGCTGCGGGTCGGCCGGGACCTATTCGGTGCTGCAACCGGTGCTCGCGACCGCGCTGCGCGATCGCAAGCTCGCCAACCTCGCAGCTACCCGACCGGAGGCGATCGTGTCGGCCAATGTCGGCTGCATCACGCATCTGCAGAGCGGCACCGCCACGCCGGTGATGCACTGGGTCGAACTGATCGCCAGGGCACTCACGACGGCCGGCCCGCGGACCGGACTCTTCCCAGGCGAAGTCAAGCAGGCGCCGCGCGTGCACAAGGGCAAGGCGCCTAAGCCCCTGCCCGATCCGCGACGGCCACTGTAGATCCAGCGTGCTCCAGGCGATCTGCACGCTGCTGCTGTATCAGCTGATCGGAGAAACGCTGAGCTTCGCACTCGCGTTACCGATCCCCGGGCCGGTGATCGGGATGGCGTTGCTGCTTACGACGCTGGCACTGCGGCCGGCACTGCACGCGCGGATCAAGGCGACCGGCGACACGTTGCTGTCGCATCTGTCGCTGCTGTTCGTGCCGGCCGGGGTCGGCGTGATGGTCCATTTCGCACGACTGGCCGACGAAGGCGTCGCGATCGTCGCGGCGGTCGTCTGCAGCACGCTGCTTGCGATCGTCGCGACGGCGGCGACGGCCGCCTTCCTAATCGGCCGCACCGAGGCCAGACGTGCGGCACGGACCGACGCTTCTCGCTGACGATGCATCCGGTCGCCGACACCTGGGTCTACCTGTCCGCGTCGCCGCTACTGTGGCTGACGCTGACGCTGGTCGCCTACCTGTTCGCGTTCATGCTCTATCGCCGCAGCCGACTCAATCCGCTGGTCAACCCGGTCGCCATCGCGGTCTGTCTGCTGCTGGCCGTCCTGCTGGGCACCCACACGACCTACCAGACCTACTTCGACGGTGCCCAGTTCGTGCACTTCCTGCTCGGGCCCGCCACCGTCGCACTGGCGATCCCGCTGTACGAACAGTGGGGCAAGCTGCGCAGCCACTGGGTCGCGCTGGTCGTGGCGCTGCTGGTCGGATTGCTGGTCGCGTCGACGTCGGCAGTGCTGATCGCGCATCTGCTCGGCGCGTCGCCGCGCACCCTCGCGTCTCTCGTCCCGAAGTCGATCACGACGCCGGTCGCGATGAGCCTCAGCGAGAAGCTCGGCGGCATCCCGTCGCTGACCGCGGTGTGCGTCGTCATCACCGGCATCGTCGGGTCCGCGCTCGCGCGTTTCGTGCTGAACGCGATGCGGATTCCGTCGCATGCGGTCCGCGGCTTCGCGCTCGGTCTGTCGGCGCACGGCCAGGGCGTCGCGCGGGCGTTCCAGGTCAGTGCGGAGATGGGCGCGTTCGCCGGGCTCGGCATGGGACTCTCGGCGCTGACTGCCGCACTGCTGCTGCCGTACTACGGTCGGTGGTTGCTGGCGCTGCTGTCGTGACGATCTACGACGCCGTCATCGTCGGCGGCGGCCACAACGGGCTCGTCTGCGCATGCGACCTCGCGGCGCACGGACTGGCGGTGCGTATCGTCGAACGCCGGCCCATGGTCGGCGGTGCGGCCGTCACCGAAGAGTTCCATCCGGGCTTTCGCAACTCGACGGCGAGCTATACGGTCGGGCTGTTGCATCGGGACATCGTCCGCGACCTGCGGTTGCACGAACACGGCCTGCGGATCGTGCGACGGCCGTTCTCCAACTTCCTGCCGCTGCCCGACGACGGCTATCTGAAGATCGGCGGCGGCATCGAAGCCACCCAGCGCGAGGTCGCGAAGTTCTCGACGCAAGACGCGGCGCGTCTGCCGGCGTGGTACGCGATGCTCGACGGCGTCGTCGCGCTGGTCCGCACGATGCTGACGAAGACCCCGCCCAGCCTCGGCCCGCGCGACTTCGCATCGATAGCCGACTGGTGGTCCGCGTGGGACCTCGGACGCCGCATGCGACGGATGGACCTACCGCACAAGCGCGACCTGATGGACCTGTTCACGAAGAGCGCCGGCGACGTGCTCGACAATTGGTTCGAGTCGGCGGCGATCAAGGCCGCATTCGGCTTCGACTCGATGGTCGGGCACTACGCGAGCCCGTATTTCGCCGGTTCGGCCTACGTGCTGCTGCATCACGTGTTCGGCGAGGTCGACGGACATTCCGGGGTGTGGGGCCATGCGATCGGCGGCATGGGATCGATCACCCAGGCGATGGCGAAGGAGGCCGCGGCGCGCGGCGTCGAGACGACGGTCGATACGCCGGTCGCGCGGGTCGTCGTCGACGGTCCGGCCGGGAAACGCCGTGCGACCGGTGTCGTGCTCGAGGACGGCACGCGGATCGCCGCGCGGCGCGTCGTCTCGAACGTGCATCCGCAACGGCTGTTCCTGTCGATGATCGACGACAGCGATCTGCCGACCGATTTCGTGGCACGGATCAAGGCGTATCGCAGCGGCTCGGGGACGTTGCGGATGAACGTCGCACTGTCGTCGCTGCCCGACTTCACGGCGCTGCCCGGCGCGCGGCATCAGCCGCACCACGAGAGCGGCATCGTGATGGCGCCGTCGCTGCATTACATGGAGACGGCGTGGATGGATGCGCGTCGCGACGGTTGGGGCGGGCAGCCGATCGTCGAAATGCTGATCCCGTCGACGGTCGACCCCACGCTGGCGCCCGAAGGGATGCACGTCGCGAGCCTGTTCTGCCAGCACTTCGCGCCGAAGCTCGAAGCGAGCAGCGCGCGCGAGCGTTACGTCGACGGATGGGCCGATGATCTCGCACGCGAGGACGCCGCCGACTGCGTGATCGCGACCGTAGATCGCTTCGCGCCCGGCTTCGCCGAGACCGTCATCGCGCGTCAGGTCCACACGCCACTCGATCTCGAGCGGAAGTTCGGTCTCGTCGGGGGCGACATCTTCCACGGCGCGCTGTCGCTCGACCAGTTGTTCTCGGCGCGTCCGGTGCTCGGACATGCCGACTATCGGTCGCCGATCGACGGGCTCTATCTGTGCGGGTCCGGCAATCATCCGGGCGGCGGCGTCACCGGATTACCGGGGCGCAACGCCGCGCGCGAGATTCTTCGGGATCGCTGAGCCTTCGATCGGCCTGCACCATCGCCGACCTTTTTCTTGCTTTCGCGTAGTTTAAGCATTGCATAATCGCTTGCTTTCATCGGACAGGAGACGAACATGAATGCGATCGGATGGAGGCGCCTTCACGCGCCGCTCGGGATGCTCTGCGCAGTACTGCTGTCGATCGGCTCGTTCGCGGCATCGGCCGAAGACTCGAGGTTGCTCACGAAGGCCGAAGTCGAAGGCATCGTGGTCGGCAAGAATCTGCGATACGTGCGTGCGACGGACGGCACGACCGTCACGTTCGACGTCCGCGACGGCGGCAAGGTCTACTACGCGCCGCAACGGACGCAGCGCAACCTGTCGATCCAGGGCGCCTGGACGATCAGCGACGACGGTGCGCTCTGCTTCAAGTGGCACTCCGACCAGTACGTGACGATGCAGGACGGCTGCTATCGCTTCCGCCGCACCGGCGAAAAGACCCAGGTCGTCGGTGGACGCCATCCCGACAACCTGTTGGGCGACCTGGTCGAATGACGGGTCGCGACATCGACCGCCAGTCAGGCCGGCTCTCGACGCACGTCGCGTCGAGACCTCCCGAATGAAGTTGAACCTCGAACGCGTACACCGCCGCAAGGTCCGCTTCTGGGCGCTGGTCGACTCGTCGGTGTCTTACACGCTCGCGCTGCCGCCACTGGCCGAGCACTTCATCTCGCTGCTTTACTACGTGAACGGCAAGCTCGGCGGCGACCCGACCGTCCCCGCCATCGACGCGATCCAGATGTTCTTCGTCTGCCTGAGCGGCACGCTGATCGGTCTGTGGTGCATCGCCCGCTACATCAAGCCGATCGGCCTGTTCGCGCTGATCGACGGCTGGGGTCGTGTCTGGGT
>JBDTIS010000056.1:0-5450 GCA_039936235.1 Burkholderiaceae bacterium
GGTGAGCTTGCTGAGGATCCGGGCCTTCTGTTCGGACGAGAAGACGCCCTCGATGACTTTGACATTGATGAACGGCATGGTGAATCTCCTGGGTGGGTTCGGCCGCCCACTGAAACACGCACGACCGGTGGCTGCGAAGGCCGGTGACCGATACAGTCCCGTGCCCGACGTGTCGGAACGTCCGCACACCCGAGGTAATCGCAAACCCGGATAAAAAAGCGACAGCGGGCCGATAGCGTGGCGCGTTGCGGGCCGGATGGTCAGGGCTCGCTCAAAGCGCGATACAACATTAGGCGAGCCTTTTCCCACTGACGCTGCGCCGTGCGCTCGGAGATGCCCTGCATGCGGGCCACTTCGGCCAGCGTGAAGCCGCAGAAGAACTCCAGGTCCACGACCTGTGCCAGTTCGGGCACGAGGACCGCGAGCTCGTCGAGCGCCTCGCCGATCCCGGACGGCAGCTCGGGCGGGGCGATCTGATCGGCGTCCTCCGTGGCGAGCGCGGTGATCGGTCCGCCCCCTCGCTCCTGCGCCTGCCGCGCGCGGACGCGGTCGATCACCAGCCCACGCACGGTGCGTGCCGCGTACGCCAGGAATCGGCCGGGCTCGTCGAAGGCGGGCGACGGCCTGCGTCGAATGTCGAGCCACGCATCGTGGACCAGCGTCCCGGTGCCGACGAAATCCTGCGCGCCGTTGCGTCGCACTTCGCGACGCGCCAGCCGGCAGAGATGGTCGTACAGCGTCGTGAAGAGGACGCCGACGTCCGTGGCGGCATCGCTGGCGACCCGGAGCACGTCATCCGTGTCGAGCGTTGAACACAGCACATTCGAAGTCGTTTCTGCAGAAGTCGTCATCACGTTCCTCGTCTTTCATCGTGGCGTCGCGTCACTGCCTGTCGCCGTCGTGCCTGGTCGCGCGGCCACCTTCGACCGGGCTCCCTCCTCATCGGCCCGCAAGCAGCGTGCGCGCCTCGATCGTGGCCGTCGCCGTGTCTCCCGCGGCCGCCTGCAGTTCCGCGAGCGCCGCCTGCCACGATGCCTCGGCTGCCGTGCTCTGGCCCCGCGCCTTCTGCACCATCCGTTGCGCGACCAGCGCGCTGCCCAGCCATTCGCTGTGGTCGAACTCCGCCAGCGCGTCGCGAGCCTGGGCCAACGCGACATTGCCGAACGACGTGTGACCGGGAGGCAGCAACGCCTTCAGTTCGGATCGTCCCGTCGACATCATTTCGACGCACCGGCTGAACTCTTCCGTCATGCACCATGCCCGCGCGCCCTCGATCTCGATGTAGGCGACACTGCGTCGGTCGCCCTTCGCCCCTGCACCGGCCAGAGCATGCTCGATCAGCGGCATCGCTTCATGCGCCCGACCGTGCTCGATCAGACCGAGGGAATACTGGAGTTCGAGGCTCGGCGTAACGCCTCCGAAACCGCGCGCGATGTCCAGCGCCTGCCGGTTCGCTTCGGACGCGGCCTGTCGCTGACCCGCCCGCACCGGCAGGAGCGCGAGGTCCTGCTGGATGTTTCCGGCCATCTGCGTGCGTTCGCGACCCGTGTCTTCCAGCTCCGCCAAGGCACCCCTGAACTCGGCAGCCCCGGCGGCCGATTGACCCATCCTGCCGAGCAGGATCCCCAATGAGTCGCGCATCGTGATGGCTCGAGTGCGATCCTCGATCTTCGGTTCGCCCAACGTCGCGAGGGCAGCGTTCATGTGGGCCAGCGCCGCCTTGCTGTCGCATCGCATGTCGGCGACGTCGCTGCGGAACTGAAAACATTCCGCCACCAGCGCGCGATCGATGTCGGGCGTCATCCGCAGTGTTTCGAACGCGCGTTCGAACGTCTTCTGCGCCAGATCGAAGGCATCGTTGAGACCATGGAGGTAAGCGACGACCTCCTTTGCCGCGGCTCTGGGGTTCGCCCGCCACCAGCTCGAGTACCAGGTAAGGCTGCCCATCCGCGGTCACACCGGCGTCGAGCAGTCGCGCGATGTTCGGGTGAACGACGCGGGCGAGGATGAGGCCTTCGCGTTCGAAGCGCAGCGCGCCGGCGCTACCGATCAGCGACAGGTGCAGCAGCTTGACGGCGACCGATCCGTCGAAGCGGCCGTCGGCACGGCGCGCCCGCCACACGCTGCCGGTGCTGCCGGCGCCCAGCGATGCCTCGATCACGTAGGCGCCGACCCGCTTGCCGCCGAGGTCGGCCGGTGCAGCGGCTGCGCGGCTCGAGTTGCCGTCGAGGAAGCCCGACGCCTTGACGGGGGCGGACGCGCTCAGCAGCGACTCGATCCTGCGGGCGAGCACCGCATCGCGCGCACGCAGTTCTGCGAGCCGCAGCGCGCGTGCGCCCTCGTCGCACTCGAGCAGTTCATCCAGCAGCGGGCTGAGCTGTTTCCAGTCCTCTGCATTCGGTAGCGTCGTCGCGCATTGCCTCCCGGGACGCGAGGCGCCCCAAGCGCAATCGAAAATCGGCGGGCAAATCCGCCAGATGTGCATGCCATCGATCGCCCGATGGCCGCAGCACGCGCTCTCCATCGACTCGCGTCGGGCGGGACGTGGCGGCTTCGCGCAAACGAATCCGATTGATCCGATGACCCGACCGGCGCGACCGCGCTCCGGATCGGCAGCCAAACTTCGGCAGCGACCTTGGGCGCCTCGTCGGCGGTTCGATTCGTCGTCGTGCGGGGAAATCCATCCCCTCCCCGACCCTTCCCCTTGAACGGGAAGGGAAGACGGAGGGACGCTTGCGCCGCTGTCGATTGATCGAGTCCGAATCCTTCGTACAAACCCTCAGTGGAAAGCGCTACCCCCTTTCGTTACACTTCCCAGTCGCTAGATCCGCTTTCCTCACAGGAGTCGTTCCATGAATTTCCCCCGCATCGCACTTTGCCTCGCCGGCCTGGGCTTCATTGCCGCCGGCGCTGCTGCACAGGCGCAAGCGCTCGACGGCACGCTCAAGAAGATCGCCGACACGAAGACCATCACGCTCGGTACACGCGACTCCTCCATCGGCTTTTCGTACCTCGACGCCAACCAGAAGTCGGTCGGCTACAGCATGGACATCTGCCACAAGATCGTCGATGCGATCAAGGCGCAACTGAAGATTCCCGACCTGAAGGTCGACACCGTCGGCGTCACGTCGCAGAACCGCATCCCGCTGGTGCAGGGCGGTACCGTCGACATGGAGTGCGGCTCGACGACCAACACGATCGACCGTGCGAAACAGGTCGCCTTCTCGCCCGACATCTTTCGCTACAACGTGCGGATGGTGGTACGCGCGGACTCGGGCATCAAGTCGTTCGCCGACCTGAATGGCAAGACCGTTGTGACCACGTCCGGTACCACGTCCGATGCACTGATCAAGAGCAACGAGCGCACCAAGAACGTGAGCGTGAAGAACGCCTACGGCAAGGATCACGGCGACAGCTTCCTGCAGGTCGAGAGTGGCCGCGCCGCGGCTTTCGTGATGGACGACATCCTGCTTGCCGGTCTGGTCGCCAACTCGAAGAACCCGGCCGAATTCGCGATCGTCGGCGATCCGCTGAAGACCGAGAACTACGCGATCATGTTCCGCAAGGACGACCCGCAGATGAAGGCGATCGTCGACAAGACCGTCATCGGACTGTTCAACTCGGGCGAGATCGAGAAGATCTACACGAAGTGGCTGCTGAGCCCGATCCCGCCGCGGAACATCACGATCAACTACCCGATCTCTGCAGAAACCAGGGACGCGTGGAAGAATCCTTCGGACAAGGGCGTCTGAGACTTTCCATCGAAGGGAGCGAAAGCTCCCTTTTTTGTGAACGTGGGACCGGCTCGACGAGCCGTCCGATCGTCCGTTCCATCGCACGGCTCGAAGGAGGTCGCCGGTCTGCCGGCGGGTGACGCATGAAGTACCACTGGGACTGGACGTTCTTGTTTGCGCAGACCGACGACGGCCTGCGCTACTGGCAGTGGATCCTGTCGGGCCTCGGCTGGACCATCACGGTCGGACTCGGCGCCCTGATCATCGCGCTGGTACTGGGCTCGGTGCTCGGCGTCATGCGGACCACGCAGAGCCGCGCCCTGGTGTTCATCGGCGACCTCTACATCGACCTCTTCCGAAACATCCCGCTGATCGTTCAGCTGTTCCTGTGGTTCTTCGTGCTGCCTGAATTGCTGCCGAAGGGCGCCGGCGACTTCATGAAGCAGAAGCTGCCCGACTGGACCATCGCGATCGGTGGCCTCGGGCTGTTCACCGCGGCGCGCATCTCCGAACAGGTCAAGTCGGGCATCAACACGCTGTCGCGCGGGCAGCGCTTCGCGGGACTCGCGGTCGGCCTGACCGAGTGGCAGGTGTACCGCTACGTGCGGCTGCCGATGGCCTTCCGGATCATCATCCCGACGCTCACGTCCGAGTGCATGAACGTCTTCAAGAACTCGGCCGTCACATACGCGGTCGGCATGATGGAGCTGTACTTCCAGTACAAGCAGATCATCGAGAAGACCTCGCAGGTGTTCGAGATCACGATCGTCACCATCGTCCTCTACACGGCGCTGGCGATGACCATCAATCGCATCATGGCGTTCATCGAGCGTCGCTCGTCGGTGCCGGGCTTCATCACGGGCGGCGGCAAATGAGCGCCTTCGACTGGAACGAGATCTGGTCCAACTGGCCCTACCTGGCCAAGGGCCTGCAATACACCTTCCAGGTCACGATCATCGGCACCATCGGTGGCGTGCTGCTCGGCACGTTGCTGGCGCTGATGCGGCTGTCGCCGATCAAGCCGCTTTCGCTGTTCGCTGCAGCCTACGTCAACCTGTTCCGCTCGATCCCGCTGGTGTTCGTTCTGCTGGCGTTCTACCTGATCGCGCCGATCCTGATCGGCTTCTTTACCGGCCGTCCGCAGCCCGTGGGGGCCGATCGCTCCGCCTACTACACGTTCACGATCTTCGAGGCGGCGTTCTTCTCGGAGATCATGCGCTCGGGGATCCAGTCGATCCCGCGCGGACAGGTCGGCGCCGGCTATGCGATGGGTTTCACCTACGGCCAGGTGATGCGCTTCGTGGTGCTGCCGCAGGCGTTCCGCAACATGCTGCCGGTGCTCTTGACGCAGACCATCGTGCTGTTCCAGGACGTCTCGCTGGTCTACGCGATCGGCGCCACCGACTTCTTCGGCGCCGCGGACAAGATCAGCAACCGCGACTTTCGTCCGACCGAGATGTACCTGACCGTCGCCGTCGTCTATCTGGTGATCTGTTTCGCGTTGTCGCGACTGGTCAAGCTGCTGCAGAAGAAGGTCGCGATCATCCGCTGACCGATGTCCGCATCCGTTGCTTCGAACGCGTCGTCGCCGACGCCAACGCCGTCATCACACCGCAGGACTAGTTCTTATGCCAATGATCGAAATCAAGGACGTGAGCAAGTGGTACGGCACGTTCCAGGTGTTGACCGACTGCACCACCAAGGTCGACAAGGGCG
>JBDTIS010000057.1:0-13610 GCA_039936235.1 Burkholderiaceae bacterium
CGGTCGATCGCGACGATCTCGTCGGCAACCAGCATCGTGCGCGGATCTTCGAATCGGACTACCAGATCGACAAGCTCGGCAAGCCCGTCGATCGCGACGAGTGGGGCATGACGCCGCAGACCATCAACGCCTATTACAACGCCGAGCTCAACGAGATCGTGTTCCCTGCCGCGATCCTGCAGCCGCCGTTCTTCGACGTGAAGGCCGACGACGCGGTGAACTACGGCGCCATCGGCGCGATCATCGGCCACGAGATCAGTCACGGCTTCGACGACGCAGGCAGCCAGTACGACGGCCTCGGCAACCTGCGCGACTGGTGGACGGCCGAAGACCGTCGCCGCTTCGGCGAGAAGACCCGGGCGCTGATCGCGCAATACGACGCATACAGCCCGGTGCCGGGCTACCGGGTCAGTGGCGCCGCGACGCTCGGCGAGAACATCGCGGACAACTCGGGCCTCGCGATCGCGTACAAGGCCTATCACCTGTCGCTCGACGGCAAGCCCGCGCCGGTGATCGATGGATTGACCGGCGACCAGCGGTTCTTCATGGGCTTCACGCAGGCGTGGCAGGAGAAGAACCGCGACGCCGCGGTGATCGCGCAGATCAAGAGCGATCCGCACGCGCCGGGCGAGTTCCGCGCCAACGGGACGCTGACGAACCAGCCGGGCTTCTACACGGCGTTCGGCGTGAAGCCGGGCGACCGGATGTACACGGCGCCGGACAAGCGCGTGATCATCTGGTGAGGCGTTCGATCAGTCAGCGTCTGGTGCGGTCCGGCGCACTCTCGAACACGCCGGCCTCGCGGTTCTTGCGGACCGAATGCCACGGGTGGACGCGCCCGTTCATCGCGATCCACACGCCCGGTTGCAGCGTCTGCGCGCACGCGCAGGCGAAGCCGAGGTTGAACAGCGCATCGGAATCCGCGATCGCGTACGGCACCATCGCACCGGTCAGCACGATGGTCTTCCCTGCGCCGTCGAGGCGCTGGCCGAGGACCGCGGCCGTCTCCGGCATCGTGTCGGTGCCGTGGACGACGACGATCGACGACTGAGGCGATGCTTCGCAGGCCGCCAGCACGCGGGCGCGGTCGGCGTCCTGCATGTCGAGGCTGTCGATCTGCATCAGCGGCTCGACGACGGTCGGGATCGTCAGTCGTGCGCGTTCCACGATGGTGGTCAGCTGGGTCTCGACGAAAGTGAGCACGCCGTGGATCGCGTCGTAGCGCTTGTCGAACGTGCCGCCGCAGGCGATCAGCCGCAGGCCGGTGACGGAGTCTGTCATGGGGGAAGATCAGCGTAAGCGATGGGCCGTCCGAATCTAACACCGTCAGCGTCGGGCGCGGCTCTGCGACAGAATGCGCGCGATGCAAAGCCCACGCTCGTCTCCGGCCGCATCGACGTCCGCCCCCTCCCCGTTCGAACAGGTCGTCTTCGCCGGCGGCGGCAACCGCTGCTGGTGGCAGGCGGGTTTCTGGGATGTCGTCGCCCCGGCCATCGCATTGAAACCGCGCGTCATCGCCGGCGTTTCGGCCGGCGCGGCGACCGCCTGCATGCTGTACGCGAACGACTCGCGCTGGACGATGGACTACTACCGTGAGGCGCTCAAACACAACCGCCGCAACGCGTACTGGGGCAACCTGTTCCGGCGCGCGCACGATCCGGCCGATCCGCACGCGGCGCGCGTGTTCCCGCATGCGGCGATCTACCGCAAGGCGCTGACCGACATCCTCGGCGGCGCGCACTTCGAGCGCCTCAAGGCGGACGCGCCGGAGATCCGGATCGGCTTCGCCCGGCTGCCGCGCGGGCTCGGGCCGCATGCGGCGCTGGCCGTCGGCATCGTGGTCTACAACGTGGAGAAGTACTGGCGCCGGTCGCTGCATCCGACCTTCGGTCGGCGCATCGGCTTCGCGGCCGAGGTCGCGCGGATGCAGGACTGCGACGATATCGACGACCTCGTGTCGCTGATCACGGCGTCGTCGTGCACGCCGCCGTTCACGCCGATCGAGCACCGCGGTGGCAGGCCGACGCTGGACGGCGGCATGGTCGACAACGTACCGGTCGACGCCGTCGATGCCGGTCCGTCGACGCTGGTCCTGCTGACCCGCCGTTATCCCGGCCGCCCGGAAGTGTTCACGCATTGCGGGCGGTCGTACGTCCAGCCGTCGAGCAAGGTCGCGATCAGCGCGTGGGACTACACCGACGTCGCGGCGATGCAGGCAACGTACGACCAGGGCCGCCGCGACGGCGAGCGCTTCTACCAATCAAACGCCTGGCGACGCTAGCCGTCGACCCCCGCCACGGGGACATGCATCCGCCATCGGCATATCGCATTTTTGCTGAGCCTGCGCTATGCTGAACCTTGCGCCGCGCTAACGCCTCGAGCCGTTGCTGCGGAGTGGGCGTTCAGCTGGCAGGTCATCGATTGCGGCCAAAACACGGGGAAACGAAAATGACAGACGGCGCGTGCGGCATTCAGAGGATCTCCAGCTTTCGAACCTGGTCCGCGGCACTCCTGTTCGCAGCGCTTGCGGCAGCCTGCGGCGGACAGGACAGCGTTCTCGGAAGCAACGGAATCGTCAACACCGTCGTTCCGCCGACCGTGACGGCTACCGCACCGATCGCGAATGCGCGCGCTGTGCCGATCAACTCCCGCTTCATTACCGCCGCTTTCAGCGAGGCGATGGATCCGAGCACCCTCACTGCGGCCACTTTCACGCTGGCCTGTCCGATCGGGGGAGCGATCGCGGGGACCGTCAGCTATCTGGCGACCGGCAATGTCGCGACGCTGACGCTGCCCGCAACCGGCGTGCTGCCGGCGAGCACGATCTGCACCGCGACGATCACGGCGGGGGCGAAGAATACGATCGGCGTCGGGCTAGCTGCTCCTTACACATGGACCTTCACGACCGGTGTGGCCTCGGACACGATCCCGCCGACGGTCAGCTCGACCATCCCGACGACGGCGGCGACCGGCGTCGCGACCAACGCGCTCCTCACCGCGACCTTCAGCAAGGCGATGGATCCGCTCACGGTCACCAATGCGACGTTCGTGCTGGCCTGTCCTGCCGGCACCCCGACCGCCGGCACCGTGGGTTACGCGGTCAGCGGCAACATCGCCACGTTCAAGCCGTCGGCCATCCTTCCGCCGCGTACCGTCTGCTCCGCGACGATCACCGTCGGCGCGAAGGATCTCGCGGGCAATCCGCTCGCCGCACCGTATACCTGGACCTTCACCACCGCGGCCATAGCCGACGTTATCCCGCCGATCGTCAGTTCGACCGTCCCGGCCCGGGCCGCGGTCGGCGTCGCCTTCAATGCGGCGGTGACGGCGACTTTCAGCGAACCGATGGATGCGCTGACGATCACCACCGGCAACTTCGTGCTGGCATGCCCGTCGGGTACCTCGACGGGCGGCGCGGTGAGCTATCTGGCGAACGGGAATGTCGCGACGTTCACGCCGACGGCGAGCCTACCGCCCAGCACGACGTGCACGGCCACGATCACGACCGGTGTCCGGGATGTCGCCGGCAATGCGCTCGTCGTACCGTACAGCTGGACGTTCACGACCGGAGCCGTTGCGGACACGACCGCACCGACCGTGACGTCGACGGTCCCGGCGCCCAGTGCCACCGGCGTCGCGACCAACGCCGGCATCACGGCGACCTTCAGCAAGGCAATGAACGCGGCGACCATCACCGCGACGACGTTCTCGCTGGTCTGTCCGGCCGGAACGGCGACCACGGGCACGGTCGGTTACGCGGTCAACGGCAACATCGCGACCTTCACCCCGTCCGCGAACCTCCCGGCGAGCACGCTCTGCCAGGCCACCATCAGCACCGCGGCGAAGGACGTCGCCGGCAACGCGCTGGCGGCGCCGTTCGTCTGGACGTTCACGACCGGGGCGGGGACCGACACGATTCCACCGACGGTGGTTTCCTCGAATCCGATCGATCTGGCGATCGGCATCTGCGTCAACAAGACCGTCAACGTGACCTTCAGCGAAGCGATGGATCCGCTGACGATCACGAATGCGACCGTCCTGCTGTCGCAGACGAACGGGCCTGCCGTCACCGGCGTCGTCGCGTACGACGCCGCCACCCGGATCGCCAGCTTCCGTCCGTCCGCGAATCTCATCGGCACGCCTGCGACCAACTACACGGTCACGATCAAGAGCGGCGCCGCCGGGGTGAAGGACCTCGCCGGGAACGCGCTGGCAGCCGATCGGGTGTCGACGTTCACGACCAACGCATCGACCTGCGCGACGGCGCCGGCGCTCGGTGCGGCCTCGCCGTTCGGCGGCTTCGGCGGTAACGCCACGCTGACGAACGACGGACTCAACACGATCATCACCGGCGACATCGGCGTCAACGCGTCGTCGACCAAGATCACGGGTCTGCAGGATACCGGCGGCAACGTCTACACGATCACGCCGAACAACAGGGGGCTCGTGAACGGACTGGTCTACACGCTGACCGCGCCGCCGGGTTCGGTCGCCGGTGCGGCCGTCACCCAGGCCCGCGCAGACGCGCTGACGGCGTTCAATGCGATCTCGCCGGCGAGCCTGCCGGGCGGCATCGACGTCTCCAGCCTGGCGCAGTGTCCGAGTTGCGGCGGGGCCCTCGGCGGGCCCGACGAACTGGCTGGCCGGACGTTGCCGCCGGGGGTATATCTGTCGGCTTCGGGGACGTACGACATCGGCGGTAGTTCGCGCCCGGCGGCCAGCCTCACTCTCGACGCCGGCGGCGATACGAACGCGGTATGGATCTTCCAGACCGCAGCCGGAAACGGAACGCTGAACGTCGGGCTGACCGGCCCTGCGACACCGGCGGTACCGATCCAGGTGCAGCTGATCAACGGTGCCCAGGCGAAGAACGTGTTCTGGTACACCCCGGCCGGCGCAGTCATCGGCACCGGATCGACGATGGTCGGGACGATCCTCGCCGATGCCACGATCACGCTCTCCACCACAGGCGGCAGCCCGCCGACGGCGGTCGTGACGACGCTCAACGGCCGGGCGATCGCGCTGACGGCGGCCGTCACCATGACCAATACGGTCATCAACAGGCCCGCTCCGTGAAGCGGCCCACGTCGAGCACGTCTGCTGTCATTCCGGAGATGTCATGAACGTACCTTTCGCCGTGCGCAACCCGGTGCTCCTCGCGGCCCTTCTTCTGGCGAGCCCGCTCGCGACGGCGGCCGATCCCGGCTGGTACGTCGGCGCCGGCGTCGGCCAGTCGCGCGCGAAGATCGCCGACGACCGGATCGCCAGTGGTCTCCTCGGATCCGGGCTCCTGATGCCCTCGATCGACGACGACCGACACGATGTGGGATTCAAACTTTTCGGCGGCTACCAGTTCGATCGGCATTTTTCCGTCGAAGGCGGCTATTTCGATCTCGGCAAGTTCGGCTTCGACGCGACTACGAATCCCGCCGGCACGCTGTCCGGATCGATCCGGCTGCGCGGCGTCGACCTCGACCTCGTGGCCACGCTGCCGGTGACCGACCGGTTCTCGGTGTTCGGCCGGGCCGGTGCCACCTACGTGCAGGCCAGGGACTCGTTCTCCGGCAGCGGCGCGGTCGTCGTCTCGACGCCGAATCCGCGCAAGTCCGCGGCCAACTACAAGTTCGGCGTGGGCATCGCGTACGCGGCGACCGATGCGATCGACCTGCGCGCCGAGGCCGAGCGCTACCGGGTCGACGATGCCGTCCATAACAAGGGTGACATCGACCTGCTGTCGGTCGGTCTCGTCTACCGATTCGGCGCGAAGACGCCGACCCCCGCGCCACGGATCGCCGCTGCGGCGCCGGTCGCGATCACGCCGCCCCCTTCTCCTCCTCCAGCCCCGCTACCGCCTCCGCCTTCTCCACCGCCGTCCCGCATGACGTTGTCAGCGGATTCGCTGTTCGATTTCGATCGCGCGACGATCAAGCCCTCGGGCGCGGAGTCGCTGGACCGACTGGCAACCGCGTTGCAAGACGTCCGCTACGACCGCCTGACAGTAACCGGGCATACCGATCGCCTCGGCCCGCAGGCCTACAACCAGCGGCTGTCGGCCAGCCGCGCCGAAGCGGTCAAGACCTATCTGGTCCGGCATGGCGTCGCGGCCGACCGCATCGAGGCACGCGGCGTGGATGGCGCCGAACCGGTCACGACGCCGGAGCAGTGCAAGGGGTCGCGGCCGACCCGTGCGTTGATCGCGTGCCTGCAGCCCGACCGTCGTGTCGAAGTCGAGGCGTCAGCGACGAAATAACGGCGCGACCGGCGTCTGGTCGGCCTACGCGTCGACCAGGCGCGCGACCCACGCCGCGTAGCTCGTCATCACGTTCGTGAAGAACTTGCGCGTGTCGTCGCTGACGAGCTGCCCACTGTCGTCGAACAGCTTGCCGGCGCCGCCGATGTAAGCCTCCGGTTGCTGCATCAGCGGCATGTCCAGGAATACCATCGACTGACGCAACGCGAAGTTGGCCCCCATCCCGCCGATCGCGCCTGGAGAGACGCTGATGATCGCCGCCGGCTTCTTCGACCAGACACTCTTGCCGTACGGCCGCGACCCGACGTCGATCGCGTTCTTCAGGACGCCCGGCACGCTGCGGTTGTATTCGGGCGTGAAGAACAGCACGCCGTCGACCGGTCGCACCGCCTCGCGAAAGCGCGCCCACGGGGCCGGCGCTTCCGCTTCGAGATCCTCGTTGTAGTTCGGCAGGTCGCCGATCTCGACGAATTCCATTTGCAGCGACGGCGGAGCGAGCGCCTGCATGGACACGGCGACCTTGCGGTTCAACGAGGCCTTGCGCAGGCTCCCGACGAGTACGGCGATCCGGTGTGGCGCGGGCATGAACGAGCTCCTGTTGACGGGGACGCTCGCATCGTAAGTGCACCGACCGCTACTGGCAAATGTCGCGCGGCCATACGTATTTCGATATGGCTGCCCAAAATACCCGTGATTTGGAATGGCTGCCTAGGCAGCGTATATTGCTGCCTAGGCAGTTATCTCATTGACCGATCGCCATGGCACTTCAAGAATCCCCCAGCGGCAAATCGTCGTCCCAGGAACTACCGCTCTACTGCGTCGCCGATTTCATGATCGACGAGAGCATCGGTTACCTGGTCAAGCGCGTGCGCTCGATGCTCAGCGTCGCCGTCGAGCGCGAGATCGCCGACCAGGACGTGACCTACGAGCAGTGGGGTGTGTTGCTGGCGATCCTGAAGGGTCGCGGCGATACGGCAGCGACGCTGGCGCGCGTACTCGAGTGCGATACCGGCTCGATGACACGGATGCTCGATCGGCTCGAGGCCAAGGAACTGATCATCCGCACGCGCAGCACCGACGACCGTCGTCGCGTGCAGCTGGAGCTGACGACCGGCGGCAAGGCGCTGGCCGAAAGGCTGGTCGCCGCGATCGTCAAGGTACTGAACCGGCACCTCGACGGCTTCTCGGTCGACGAACTCGAAGTCTTCAAGAATTTCCTGCGTCGCATGCTCGCCAATCGGGAGTAGCCATGCTGATCGCACTTTTCGCATTCATCGGGTCCCGAACACAAAGAACCATGACCACCTCAGAAATCGTCCGCTCCGCCGCCGCCCTGCGCACCGGGTTGCGCAAGTTCCGCTCAGGCGTCGAACCCGTGTTCCGCGTCGAGGTCGCGATCTGGGCACTGCTGCAGAGCGTCGCCGTCTGGATGGCGATCGCCACGGCGATGCTGATGGCCGGTTGCGCGAGCTTCGACGGCTCCACGACGAAAGGGACGCTGCGCACGCCGGAGTCGTACGCGGTCGAGAAGACGCTCGGACCGGCCAACACGGCCAACGATGCGATGGTCGCCGCGTGGCCGTCGGACCTGTGGTGGAAATCGTTCGACGATCCGCAACTGGACGCGCTGATCGACGAGGCCCTGGCCAACGGCGGCGTCGGTCCGTTGCGCCAGGCCGAGGCACGGCTGCGCAATGCGCAGTCCGTCGTCCGCGGCGCGCAGTCGCGCGCCTATCCGAGCGTGGACTTCGGTGCCGGCTCCACGCGCGAGCGCTACACCGAGAACTACATCTACCCGCCGCCGCTAGGCGGCTCGACTCACACACTGAACCACGCGACCCTGGAGCTCACCTACGACCTCGACTTCTGGGGTCGCACCCGTTCGGCGATCGCCGGCGCGCGGTCGCAGGACCAGGCGAGCAAGGCCGATGCGCAAGCCGCGCGGCTCGCGGTCACGACGTCGATCGCACGCGCCTGGTTCCTGCTCCAGCGGCTCGGCGCGCTGCGTGACGTGACGGTCTCGGCGATCAAGCAGCGCGACGACGTGCTCGGTCTTGCACGCCAGCGCTTCGACGCCGGCCTCGATACCAACGCCGAGTTGCGTCAGGCCGAGGCGCTGCTGCCGGCCGCACGCGTCGACCTGGCGCAGATCGACGAATCGATCGGGCTGGTCCGTAATCAGATCGCCGCATTGCTCGGCAAGGGCCCGGACCGCGGCCGCGAGATCGGCCTGCCCCACGGCGTCGGAACGACGGTGGTCGCGCTGCCGGCCAACCTGCCGGCCGAGTTGCTCGGCCGTCGCCCCGACCTGGTTGCGGCACGCTGGCGCGTCGAGGCGGCGCGCTCGCAGATCGAGGTCGCGAAGACGCAGTTCTATCCGAACATCAACCTGATGGCGTCGGCCGGCTTCCTCGCGTTCGGCGCGTCGAACTTCCTGAAGTCGCAGAGCCGCGACATCTCCGGCGGGGCGGCGCTGACGCTGCCGATCTTCGAAGGCGGCGCGCTGCGCGCGAACCTCGCCGGGCGTAACGCCGACTACGACGTAGCGGTCGAGCAATACAACGCGGTGCTGGTCGACGCGGTCCGCGACGTCTCCGACCAGATCGTCTCGATCCAGTCGGTCAACGCGCAACGCGCCGACCAGGAACTCGCTCGCGTGAAGACCGAGCAGGCCTATGAGGTCGCTGTCGTCCGCTACAAGGCGGGTCTCACCACCTACCTGACGGTGCTCAACGCGCAGACCGCGGTGCTGCAGCAGGAACGGGCCGACGCCGAACTGCATGCACGGGTCCTCGACCTCGACGTCGCGCTGACCCGCGCGCTCGGCGGAGGTTACCGCGCAGAGGGTCTGCCGGCGCCGATCGCGGTGCGCTGAACGAACATCGGCCATCCGTTTCGACGCGTCCTCGCATCCCTGATTTCGAACAGGAAACAACATGAGCTCCAGCGATTCCACGACCGCAGGCAAACCGTCGGCAGCCGTCGCAGCCTCCGGCAAGACGACGCAGGCACGCGCCGACACGCCGGCAGCCGCACCGGCCGCTCAACAGACCCCCGCCAACGCCGGCAAGCGCAGGCGTCTGCTGCTGATGATCGCGCTGGTCGTCGTGGTGCTCGGCATCGGCTATGGGGTCTGGTACTTCCTCGTCGGCAGCCACTTCGAGTCGACCGACGACGCCTACGTGGCCGGCAACGTGATCCAGGTCACGCCGCAGGTCGCCGGGACCGTCATCGGCATCAAGGCCGACGACACCGACATCGTCCAGCAGGGCCAGGACCTCGTGATCCTCGACCCGAGCGATTCTCAGGTCGCGCTCGACCAGGCCGAGGCGCAGCTCGCGCAGACGGTCCGCGAAGTCCGAACGGTGTATGCGAACAACGGCACGCTGTCGGCCAACATCGCGATGCGCCAGGCCGACACGATCAAGGCGCGCTCCGCGCTGGTCCGTGCCGAAGACGACTTCAAGCGCCGCTCGGCGCTGGTCGCATCGGGCGCCGTGTCGAAAGAAGAACTGCAGCATGTGCAGACCGAACTCGACAGCGCGAAGAGCGCCCTTGCCGCGGCGGACGCCGGCGTGCAGGCCAGCAGAGAGCGGCTCGCGTCGAACCAGGTGTCGACCGACGGGACCAGCGTCTCGCGGCACCCGAACGTGCTGCGCGCTGCCGCGAAGGTCCGCGAGGCCTATCTCGCGGTCGAGCGCGGCACTCTGCCGGCGCCGGTCACCGGCCAGGTTGCCAAGCGCGGCGTGCAGCTCGGCCAGCGTGTCGCACCGGGCACGCCGCTGATGGCGATCGTGCCGCTCGACCAGTTGTGGGTCGACGCGAACTTCAAGGAAGTGCAGTTGCGCAAGATGCGCATCGGGCAGCCGGTGACGCTCGAGGCCGACCTCTATGGCGGCAAGGTCGAATACAAGGGCCGCATCGTCGGGTTGTCGGCCGGCACCGGCAGCGCGTTCTCGTTGCTGCCGGCGCAGAACGCGACCGGCAACTGGATCAAGGTCGTGCAGCGCGTGCCGGTCCGCATCGAATTCGATCCGAAGGAGCTCGCCGAGCATCCGCTGCGGATCGGCCTGTCGATCGTCGCCAGGATCGACACGTCGAACCAGGACGGCCAGCAGCTCGCCGCAGCGAAGCGCACCGAGCCGTCGTACCAGACGCAGGCGTTCGCGCCGGACACGCATGCGGCCGACGCGATCATCGATCGCATCGTCGCGGCAAACCTCGGCAAGACGATGGACACCGCCAGGGCGAGCGGTGCGAGCGAAGCCGTGTCGAGCCGCAAGAGCGCGCCGGCTCGTCTGGCCCGCTCGAACTGAGCAGTTGACGCCCACGGTCCGGAGATTCGATGACTGCGATCCAGGTCGACGGCGGCGCCGCGCCGCAGAAGGCGCCTGCGCCCAGCCCCGCGCAAGCGGCGGGCAGCTACCCACCGCTGACCGGCGCCGCGAAGATCATCGGGACGATCTCGCTCGCGCTGGCCACGTTCATGAACGTCCTCGACACGTCGATCGCGAACGTGTCGCTGTCGTCGATCGCCGGGGACCTCGGCGTGTCGAGTTCGCAGGCCACCTGGGTCATTACGTCGTTCGCGGTCGCCAACGCGATCGCGTTGCCACTGACCGGCTGGCTCACGCAGCGCTTCGGCGCCGTCAAGCTGTTCACGGTGTCGGTGCTGCTATTCGTGATCACGTCGTGGATGTGCGGGCTCGCGACGTCGCTGCCGATGCTGATCCTGTTCCGCGTGATGCAGGGTTTCGTCGCCGGCCCGATGATCCCGCTGTCGCAGGCGCTGCTGCTGTCGAGCTATCCGAAGGCGCAGGCGGGGATGGCGCTCGCGGTGTGGTCGGTGACGACGCTGGTCGCGCCGGTGATGGGCCCGATGCTCGGTGGCTGGATCACCGACAACATCTCGTGGCCGTGGATCTTCTACATCAACATTCCGGTCGGCATCGCCGCGGCGTGGGTGTCGTGGACCATCTTCAAGAAGCGCGAGTCGCCGACCCGCAAGCTGCCGATCGACGGCGTCGGACTCGGACTGCTGGTGCTGTGGGTCGGCTCGCTGCAGATCATGCTCGACAAGGGCAAGGAGCTCGACTGGTTCCATTCGGGCTTCATCGTGACGCTCGCGGCGGTCGCCGTCGTCGCGTTCGCATGCTTCCTGGTCTGGGAACTGGTCGACAACGACCATCCGGTGGTGGACCTGCGACTGTTCAAGCTCCGCAACTTCTGGACCGGTACGCTGACGCTCGCGCTCGGCTATGGCGTGTTCTTCGGCAACGTCGTGCTGATGCCGCTGTGGCTGCAGCAGTACATGGGGTACACGGCCACCGATGCCGGCCTGCTGACGGCGCCGGTCGGCCTGCTGGCGATCCTGTTGTCGCCGTTCGTCGGCAAGTACATCGCCAAGGTCGACCCGCGGCTGTTCGCCACGGCGGCGTTCATGATCTTCGGTGCGGCGCTGTACTGGCGGACGTTCTACAACACCCAGGCGAACTTCGGGTATCTCGTGCGGCCGATCATCCTGCAGGGCGCGGCGATGGCGTTCTTCTTCATCCCGCTGGTCACACTGACGCTGTCGGGACTGCCGCCGGATCGCATCGCGGCGGCGTCGGGGCTGTCGAACTTCGCCCGGATCACCGCCGGCGCCTTCGGCACGTCGATCGCGACGACGATGTGGGAAGACCGCGCCACCCTCCATCACGCGCAGCTGGCCGAGTCGATCAACCACGGCAGCACCAGCGCGACGCAATACATCCAGCAGCTGCAGAGCAGCGGGCTGTCGCCGGCGCAGGCGCTGGCCGCGATCAACCGGACCATCGACGTGCAGGCCTACATGCTGGGCGCGAACGACATCTTCTACGCGTCGGCGATCCTGTTCGTGCTGCTGGTCGGGGTGGTGTGGATCGCGCGGCCGGCGAAGGGTGGCGGGGGCGGCGCGGAGGCGGCGGCGGGAGCGCACTAGAATTTTGTCGTTCCCGCGAACGCGGGAATCCAGCGACTGTGGTGCCATGAGCACGACCGAGTCACGACACTGCCTTCCCGCGTTCGCGGGAACGACGGTTAAGAGAGGGTCCGTTCTCCGATAGCAGTTGTTGCCTCGAATGCGCTCAAGCCCGCTTCCGCGCCTCCGCCAAGAACTCCTCGAGGATAGGCGCACAGTCCATCATCGACGCATCGGTGCCGTGGAATTCCGGATGCCACTGGACGCCGAACACGTAGGTATCCGCGTCCAGGCGGATCGCTTCGGGCAGGCCATCGGGAATCGAGCGCGCCTCGACCTTGATGTGACGCCCCAACTGGCGCGCAGCTTGATGGTGGATCGAGATCACGTTGCCGGTCGCCCCGTCGGGGTACAGCTTCGCGAGGCCTGATCCCGGCACGATCGCGATCGGGTGTGCATGCCGGTCGTACTGCGCCTCGTGGCGATGCACGATCGCGTCGTCGTGCTGGCTCGGAATGTCCTGGTACAGCGTCCCGCCGAATGCCACGTTGATCAGCTGCAGCCCGCGGCAGATGCCCAGCACCGGCTTGCGGGCATCGACGAATTCGAGCAGCAGTTCGCGTTCGAAATCGTCGCGGATCTTGTCGCCGGCCCACTCCGGATTCAGCGCTTCCTCGCCGTAGCTGGTCGGGCTCAGGTCCGCGCCGCCCTGGAGCACCAGCCCGTCCAGGTTGTCGATGTAGTCCTTCAACTTGATGTCGCCGCGCGACAGCTTCGCGTCGCGCGAGATGACAGGGACCATGAAAACCATCACGTCCCGCGACATCACCCAGTACGCGACGGACTCCTCCAGATACATCAGCGATTTCGATCGCAGACCGAGACCGCCGACCTCGGCATGGAACAAGCGCGGCGAGATGCCGATCTTCAGCGGTTTGCGGCGACGATCCCTGGCGTTGAGCATGATGGTTCCGATGAGCCCGCGTCATCGTACGCCGCAAGGTCGATGCACGGTTAAGCGGCGTCAGGCGCCCCGCTTTGGATCGCCCGCACACACGCGTGCGCGATCGGACACACGAGGCGACGCATACCTGCCGATGGGGCCGCCGCACCTGTGGCACAGGTCTTGCGAAGTGTCCATCTGTTCCTTACCGGAGTCCACAATGAACAAGTTTGTCACGGCCGCGGGGACGGGCCTGGTCTTGACCCTGCTGAGTACAGTCGTTTCAACTGCCTTCGCGCAGACCACCGCGCCGGCGGCGGCCGCAGAAACAGCCCCTGCAGCCCCCGCACCGGGCACCACGTTCGGCCCCGATCTCACGCTGACCGGCAACGCCGGCCTGTTCTCCGACTATCGCTTTCGCGGCTTCACGCAGACCGGCTACAAGCCGGCGTTCCAGGGCGGCTTCGACCTGTCGC
>JBDTIS010000058.1:0-32247 GCA_039936235.1 Burkholderiaceae bacterium
CGCCGCCACCACCGCCGTGACGCTGCCGACGACGACCAGCAGGGCCTGCGCCGCTGGCACGTCGCCGACCAGGCTGCCCAGGCGGATGAGCAGGAAGCCGCCCAGGTTGACGACGCCTGCGTGGAGCAGCGCCGACACCGGTGTAGGCGCCTCCATCACCTGGATCAGCCAGCCGTGCACCGGCAGTTGCGCGCACTTCAGCAGGGCGCTGCAAGCCAGCAGCAGTGCCGCTACCCGCAGTGACGCGGTCAGGCCGGGCAGCGCGCGTGCCGCTGCGATGGCCTGGTCGATCTCCAGAGTGCCGAGCGTGCTGGCGAGCAGCGCGATGCCGCCGAGCAGGCACAGGTCGGCGACGCGGCTGGCGATGAACTTCTTGTGGGCGGCAATCAACGCCTGCGGGCGGTCGCCGAAGAAAGTCAGCAGGCCGTGCAGCGACAGGCTGGTGGCGATCCAGGCCAGCGCCAGCAGCAGGAGGTTGTTCGTGGTCACCAGCACCATCACCGCGGCCAACGTCAACATCAGGTTGCGGACGTAGCGCCGCTGCCCGCGCTCACCATCCAGATAGGGCTGCGAGTAACCGACGATGACCCAGCCGATGAAGCTCACCAGCAGCAGCATCAGGCAACCGAGCGCATCGCTACGCAAGCTGGTGTGCAGCGTGCCGGCGCTGCCCAGATGCAGCCAGGCCGGCCCGCGCGCCAGCGCGGCGCCGTCCGCCAACAGCCACGCAGCCGACAGCAGCGCAGCAACGAACGCCAGCGCAGTGCACCAGCGCGCCATGCGCCAGAGAACAGGCGCCGACACGGCGGTGAGCGCGGACCCGATCGCCGCTGCCAGGCACAGCAAGGGCACGGCGTACAACAGCAGTGCACGCAGTGGCGGCAGTTCCGAAAACAAGGTGACCATGGACAAGCCCCGTTCGAATGGCGACGGGCGCTACTGTGCGACCTGGGCTAGTCGACTGTAAAATTCATTGATATGCACGTTCCGTTCACTAAAACAGAAGGGTTCAGCGATGTCGCGATTGAACTTTCATCACCTCCACTACTTCTGGGCCGTAGCCAAGGAGGGGCATCTGACACGTGCCGCAGCGAGGCTTCACGTGTCGCAATCGGCCCTGTCCGCACAGATCAGGCTGCTCGAGGAACAACTGGGCCACGCGCTGTTCACGCGCAGCGGGCGCACGCTGCAACTGACCGAAGCCGGACGCATGGCGCTCGGCTATGCCGACACGATCTTCGCCTCGGGCAACGAGTTGATGGCGCTGCTGCGCGACGGCGTGCGGCAAACGCGCCAGGTGCTGCGCATCGGCGCCGTGGCAACGCTGTCCCGCAACTTCCAGGAGAACTTCGTCGAGCCACTGCTGTCGCGCAGCGACGTCGAACTGGTGCTGCAATCGGGCAGCCTGCAAGATCTGCTACCACGCTTGCGCGTGCACGCGCTCGATCTCGTGCTCTCGAACCGCCGCGTGCATGCCGATGCCGATCACCCCTGGCGCTGCCGCAGCATCGCTCGACAGCCCGTGAGTCTGGTCGGCCGACCACGACCGAAGCGGCGCGCGTTCCGCTTCCCCGAAGAACTGGCCGAAGTGCCTCTGCTGCTGCCCAGCCGTGACAGCGACATCCGCGCTGCTTTCGACCTTCTGTGCGAGCAGCACGGCCTGCGTTGCCATGTGCTTGCGGAAGTGGACGACATGGCGCTGCTGCGTTTGCTGGCTCGCGACTCCGGCGCGGTCGCGCTGGTGCCGACCGTGGTCGTGCGCGATGAGTTGCAGACCCGGCAATTGGTGGAGTACTGCATCGTGCCGGACCTGGTGGAGAACTTTTACGCCATCACGGTGAAGCGGCACTTCGAGCCGCCGCTATTGAAGGCGCTGCTCAAGCGCGACCAGGCCGACGTGCTGGGCGCGACTGCATAGGCGCGCCGGAGCACGCTGCTAAGATCGACAAGGTCCTTTGCCACCTTGTCAGTCGCCATGCACATCACGCTGCGTCATCTGCGCATCTTCGAAGCCGTTGCCAGCCATGGCTCGGTCTCGCGCGCGGCGATCGAATTGCACCTGACACAGCCAGCCGTGTCGATGCAGATGAAGCAACTCGAAGAGCAGATCGGTCTCCCGCTGGTGGAACAGATCGGCAGACGTATGTGCCTGACGGAGGCCGGCCAGGCCCTGCGCGTCCATGCCAGGGACATCGCCGCGCACATCGTCGGACTCAACGCCTCGATGGAGCAGTTCCGCGGACTCGAACGTGGCCTGCTGCGGCTGGCCGTGGTGTCGACAGCGAACTACTTCCTGCCCGAACTGATCGCCAGCTTCAATGCGCGCCATCCGGGTGTGCGCGTCAGCCTGCAGGTCGCCAACCGGGCCTTCGTTCTCTCCGCGCTGGCAGACGGCAACACCGACCTCGCGATCATCGGCCAGCCGCCGGACAACGTGGACACGGTCGCGCAGCACTTCAAGGACAACCCGCTGGTCGTGATCGCAGCGCCACGCCATGCGCTGGTGGGGCGAGAACAGGTGACGTTGCAGCGCTTGGCGGAGGAGACGTTGGTCGTCCGCGAGCCGGGGTCGGGCACGCGCGCTGCGGCAGAGCGCCACTTTGCGGCGCATGGAATGGCCATCCGGGCGGGCTGCGAATTCGGCACCAACGAGGCTATCAAGCAGGCCGTGCGCGCCGGGCTGGGCCTGGCGGTGGTATCGGCGCAGACGATCGAGCTCGAACTGCAGACGGGCTGCCTGGCCGTTCTGTTGGTCGAAGGCTTTCCGATCGTGCGCCAGTGGTATGTAGTGCATCGAACGCAGAAGCGGCTCTCGGCCGCAGCAAGCACGTTTCGCAACATGCTCCTTGCACTGGACCCTGCAGGCGCGCGGGTCGAAGCTCGCAAGCCGGCCCCCGAGGCGCAGGCCTCGGCCTGATGGTCATTTCGGACGCCAGGTAGCGGCGCGCCGTGAGAGCGCCGGACACTGGCGAGCGAAGGGGTTTCAGTAGGTCGGCGACACTTGGGCTGACCGGGGCATGCCGCGACGGTGCCCATGGACGTGAGCAGCAAACCGGCGGTCGATAACGAACCTGCCGTCTATTGAGGCTGCCCCCCCCGGAACTAGATCGAACGGCGCGGGGTTCTGCCGCCATGATGCGTCGTCGGAGGGCCACGGTCGTGCCGCGAAACTCTTATCCTCGGCACGCGAGCATCGCGTCCGACTTGGGGCCCCAGTCGCTGTCGCGATTGCGTGAAAGAACTCGCAGGGAGCCACAAAAGCACCGCGATCTCCACCCGGATCCAGCGGCTGGCGGCGGAAATCGAATCACGCAAGCAATTGCGGAGTGCTGCAACAGCCGACGACGCTGCCGTCGGCGTCCAGGGCTCAGCTAGCCTTGCAAGCCTTCCCATGGTCGGCATGATTGCCCGCCGAAATGGCGGCAGCCTCTGTCATATAAGAACCAGCCTTTGTCGTGCCGTAGTACTTCGTGCCCTCGCAGTGATAAACCTTCGAGGCCGGGTTCACCCACACCTGCCCATTTCCACCCCCGGCGGTAACGGTCCGCGTCGCAGCCGATGTTTTGGGCACGGCTGTCGATGCAGCCGGTACGACCGCCGCAGAAGGAGAAGTCGCTGCTGTTGCAGGGGCCGCTATGGAAGGTGCCGTTGCCTTGACGGGAGCTGCTGCAAGCGCGGGCTTGGGTGTTTTGGCGTCCACGGCAGCATCCGTCGCGTACCACTCCTTGACGCCCTTATGTCCTGCGCAGGCTCCACGCTTCGACGCGGCGTCCGAATAGCTTCCGTCCTTGCACTGGCCCGTCGCCCCGGCGGGCGCTGCTGCAGGGGCTTGTGCGTTTGCGACGCCAAGTCCGGCAGTCAGCATGATCACGGCGATGAGTGACTTCATACAGTTCCTTCAAGTAGGTGGCAGAACTACGTCAACGCATCTCGACCTGATTCGGTATACGTCCCTTTCAAATCAAGACCAGATGGCATCACCGGTGCGGCCGCTATACGACCGAAGAGCGCTCGCAGGGTTAATGAAAGCGGCTTTCTTCCAGCTCGATCGGTCCTTCAATGCCTCACTGCTTCGACGCCGCTCTCTAGCGTCTGGCGCTCAGATGTCCCATCACCGCACTGAGCGCGACAGCTCCGAGCGTCTTGACCAGCGTCGGATGCTCGGCATAGAACGTACCAACACGGTCGATCACCGACGGGTCCCGTTGCTCGGCGTGGGCAGCGATCGCATTTACATCGGAAGGCGATAGCTGTGAAGCCTGCGCCGACGTGACGGTCGGCGTAGCTCCCCCGCCCGTGCTCGCGCCGAAGAAACGACCCAGCACACCGCCTGCGACCCCCGATATCGCGCCCGGTCCGATCGACTGGATCAATTCATTCAGCAGGCCGGCCTGCTGTTGAGGATTCGATTGTCCGAACAGGTTGCCGACGGCCTGACCGAACGGCGGCGTCGCGTCCGATCGCAGCGCAGCGGCGATGCCGCGGCCCAACGCTTGCGGCGGCGCCTGCTGCGCGACCTGATCGAAGTGGTTTTCCACGTCGGTCGCCGGTGCGGCCGATGGGTTCGTGTATTGCTTGAGGATGTCGAGAAAGTTCATGATCGTGCTCCTGTCGTGGTGTTCGCGCGCGATGGTCCGGTATTGGTTGCCACCGTGCGATTTGCGCTTCGGAACGGTCGGTCTTCGTCGTTGGTTGCGACCTGACGGCGGTCATTCATCTGGGCGGCGCGTGGAGTGTCGCCGCAAATCGCCTGCCGCTTACCGGGACTAGACGCGGATGGGGCCGAGTCTGACGCGCCGATGCCCGCTCGCGCGCGGTGGTCGATCCGAAGGCGCCGATCACCATTCGCGCTGAAGCGATCGGCGTCGGGGTCGAGGCACGAAAACACGTCGAGTCAGGACGCGCGCCAACCACCGGCCACCGTATCAGACGACAACCTCTCACCGTCGCGAAGTGGGGCACCGACGGTTGCGGTGTACCGAGGGCCGGCACCTCGGCTATAGCGGGTCGATCGAATCGACGCGATCCTCGACGAGATCTGTCGCTGTCTGGCACAGCCGAACGATCGTCAAGCCGGCGCGCTTCCGCAGCCCGATCGCCGAATGTGCCGGTCGAGCCCGAAGCCGACTAACCGGAGTTCAGCGCGCATGCTCTTCGCACGCTTACGCCGACTACCTGCGCCCGTCGCGACGCGGCAGCGATCGAGCGCCTGATTCTCAAGCTGTTGCAAGCTCCTGACCCTTCATCAATCGCACGCGCATCGATGGGTGCGGTGATGGGTGTGGAGGAAAGATGGCGGGACAGGCCCGTGAACAGGGGCCTCTGGCGGAGAGACGGGGATTCGAACCCCGGGTAGGCTATGAACCTACACACGCTTTCCAGGCGTGCGACTTAAACCACTCATCCATCTCTCCGGGGCGCGGGAGTATAGCAAGCACTTCCGTCGTCATGCGCCCCGACTCGTCAGCGCGGGAAAGCGGCGCGTCGGCGTCGTGGCACGGACGCTGCTCGCGGACCGACGCCACGCGACGGTGCGGCCGGGTTCCTGCCGTGCCTCCGCCGCGGTACCGCGGCACAACCGTCGGGGGAAGGGAGCGAAGCCGTCCACGGCCTCGGGGCCGGAATCTTCTTCCTCGCTATTATTTCTTCGAGGTGCCAAGCAACATCCTTCTGCAGCGATCGGCGCGAGCGAGACGATCATGCGCATCCGAATCGGCTGGGGGGCTCACGACCGTCACCGCAATGTTCGGCACGACGCCGGCCACGTTCCACGCCGTCCGCTTCATCCTCGGCGTCTTCGAGGCCGGTTTCCATCCGCACGCCTTTCGCCGAGGTATGCCGATGCCGTGCACCCTTCGGCGCCGCGCGACGTATCGCGGCAGCTGGCTCGCGCGGTGACCGACATATCGTAGCGCGCTCGTCGATGCCGACTTTCTTGACAGTCGACATCGATAGTCAGCGGATCGGCGGCCTCTCGACGCATTAAAATCATCTACTTACGAATAGCGGTACAGAACTTGCTATACGATGCATCTCTTCGTTGACGGGAGGTACCATGACACGCTTACTGATGAAGGCCTTGTTCGGGTTGCTGTCGATGGTGGTCCTCGCACCGGCGCACGCGACGATCATCAATCTCCAGACCATGCTGTCCGGCGCGAACGAGAACCCGATCGTCGGAACCCCCGGCACCGGATCAGCGACCGTCGTGATCGACACGATTCTCAACACGATGTTCGTCGGCGTTACATTCTCCGGCCTCACCGCCGTAACGAGTGCGTCGCACATCCACTGCTGCGCGGTCGCGCCGCTCAATGCGGGCGTCGCGACCACCACGCCCAGCTTCGCGGGGTTTCCGCTCGGCGTCACGTCGGGTAGCTATGCCAGCACGCTCGACCTGACCCTGCTGTCGTCTTACAACCCGGCTTTCGTCGCTCTGCACGGCGGGACGGCCCTAGGCGCCGAGGCCTTCCTGGTGGCAGGCATGACCGCCGGGCAGTCCTACCTGAACATCCATACCGTCAGCAATCCGGGTGGCGAGATTCGTGGACAGTTGCTCGTGGTTCCCGAGCCCGAAACGCTCGCGCTGCTGGCAGGCGCGATCCTCTTCGGTGCGTTGGGCGGACGCCGCCGCAGAGCGCGCTGAAGTCTTTCGCTCCGCGCCCGCGCCGCGCGGGCTTCGGGGACGCGAGCAGGGCTAGGCTGGAGGATGAAAGACGGAGCGCGTCGACGACTCTGGAAAGCATCGGGGAAGCTCTGCCGCGGTAGAGCGCGTCCTACGTTTCCTGCCTTCTTACTTCATTTTGCTGTCGATACCCTCGATCATCTGCAGGTGTTCCTGCAGGGTGGGCAGCGTCTTGCCGGCGAACGCCTGGATGTCGCTGTCCTTGCCGGATTTCGCTTCCTTCTGGAAGTCGGACACGTCGGTCTTGTGGTCCGACACCATGTCCTTGACGTAGGCCTTGTCGAAGTCCGCACCCGACTTCTTAGCCAGCTTGTCGATATCCCTCTGATGCGGCTTGTCGATCGTTCCGGGTACGGTCACTCCCTTCGCCGCCGCGACCTTGGTGAGCTCCTCGTTGGCCTTGGTGTGATCGGTCACCATCTTCGCGCCGAAATCCTTGACCGCCTGGCTCGTGCCTTTTTCCTGCGCCAGCTGGCCCATCTTCACCTCCGTCATACCGCCGATCGCCGCGTTCTCGACGAACTTTCTATCGACGCTCGACAGGTTGCCACCGGTAGCGCTCGTCATCGGATCAGCGGCAAATGCAGCGCCGATCGACGCCGCCGAAAGCGTCAGCGCTGCGATGGCGAACAGGTTTCTGGATCGTGAGTTCATGCTTGATTCTCCTGGAATGGAATCGCGAGGCGGAGATGCCGCCTCGTCGCACGATGCGTCGCGTCGGCGATCGCATGGGCGGGCGATTCAGGATGGTGATTCTCGTCCGTACCGCGTGCGCGCCGTTCGGACGAACGCCGAACGCCATGTCGAACAGGACTTGGAGCAGTCGTCGGACGTCGCAGGTTTGGCTGCTCGATGACGCGTTCCGGTGCAGCGGTCGACGGAGCGCCGATACACCCTCGTCATGACGCTCTTGCGACCTGTGAAATGGGGAGGGCCTGTGAACAGGTACCTCCTCCCCTCGGGTATCGCTCTAGTTCGAATCCTTCAACTGATCGAGGATCGCCGGGTTCTCCAGCGTCGAGACGTCCTGCGTGATCTCCTCGCCTTTCGCGAGCGAGCGCAGCAGTCGTCGCATGATCTTGCCGCTGCGGGTCTTCGGCAGGTTTTCACCGAAGCGGATCTCCTTCGGCTTCGCGATCGAGCCGATTTCCTTCGCGACCCAGTCGCGCAACTCCTTCGCGATCTTGTCGGCGTCCTCACCGGTCGGCCGCACACCCTTCAGCACGACGAACGCGCACACCGCCTCGCCGGTCGTAGAGTCCGGACGCCCGACAACGGCTGCCTCGGCCACCAGCTTGTTCAGTACCAGTGCGGACTCGATCTCCATCGTGCCGAGCCGATGCCCCGACACGTTGAGCACGTCGTCGATGCGGCCGGTGATCCAGAAGTCACCGTCGAGGTCGCGGTTGGCACCGTCGCCGGCGAGGTAGTAGTTGCCACCGAGTTCTTCGGGGAAGTAGGCCTTGCGGAAGCGATCGTCGTCGCCCCAGATCGTGCGGATCATCGCCGGCCAGGGCTTCTTGATGACGAGGATCCCGCCCTTGCCGTTCTCCACGTCGTGGCCCGCCTCGTCGACGATGGCCGCCGCGATGCCGGGCAGGGGCGTCTGGCAACTGCCGGGCTTGAGCGACGTCACGCCAGGCAGCGGCGAGATCATGTGGCCGCCGGTCTCGGTCTGCCACCACGTGTCGACGATCGGGCAGCGGCCGCCGCCGACGGTGTCGTAATACCAGCGCCACGCCTCGGGATTGATCGGCTCGCCGACCGAGCCGAGGATCCGCAGGCTGGTCAGGTCGTAGTTCTTCGGAAGGTCGCCGCCGGCCTTGATCAGCGAGCGGATCGCCGTGGGCGCCGTGTAGAAGATGCTGACCTTGTGGTCCTGGATCATCTTCCAGAAGCGGCCCGCGTCCGGATAGGTCGGCACGCCTTCGAAGATGATCTCCGTGCCGCCCGCGGCCAGCGGACCATAGGTGACGTAGGTGTGGCCGGTGACCCAGCCGATATCGGCGGTGCACCAGAAGACGTCTTCCGGCTTCAGGTCGAAGGTCCACTTCATCGTCAGGATGGCCCACAGCAGGTAGCCGGCGCTCGAATGCTGGACGCCCTTCGGCGTGCCGGTGGACCCGGACGTGTAGAGGATGAAAAGCGGATGCTCGGCCTCCACCGGCACAGCGTCGCATTGATCCGACTCGGCTGCGTCGATCTCGTGCATCCACAGGTCGCGCCCTTCGGTCCATGCGAGGTCGGCACCGGTGCGCTTGTAGACGACGACCTGCCTGACCGCGTCGCAGCCACCCATCGCGAAGGCTTCGTCGATGGCCGGCTTCAACGGAATCGCCCTGCCGCCGCGATACTGTCCGTCGGCGCAGATCACCAGCGTCGCGCCGACGTCGACGATGCGCTCCTGCAGGCTCTTGGCCGAGAAGCCGCCGAACACGACCGAGTGGATCACGCCGAGCCGCGCGCAGGCCTGCATCGCGACGACGCCCTCGACCGACATCGGCATGTAGATGATCGCGCGGTCGCCCTTCTTGTAGCCGAGCTTCTTCAGCGCGTTGGCGAAGCGGCACACCTTGCCGTGTAGCGCCTGGTAAGTGACCCGCGTCACCTTCCCGTCGTCGGACTCGAAATGGATCGCCACCTTGTCGGCGTTGCCGTTTTCGAGATTGCGTTCGAGGCAGTTGTACGACACGTTCAGCATCCCGTCGTCGAACCACTTGAACAGTGGCGCGTTAGACGTGTCGAGCACCCTCGTGAACGGCTTCGTCCAGATCAGGTTTTCCTTCGCGAGCCGTGCCCAGAAGGCCTCGTGGTCCTGCTCGGCCTCCGCGACCAGCGCGTCGTAGGCCGCCTGCCCGGAGATGTTCGCTTGCGCCACCATCGCGTCGCCGGGCGGATAGGTACGGGTTTCGTGCATCGTCGATTCGCCGGCAGCCATGACGTCTCCTGTCTTGTCGTTGTCACGTCGCGAAAGATTTCGCTAACTTGTCGTGTGATTCTATGCGCATCGATGCGAGCACGGCACCGCTGCGACCGAACCGGCGCAGGGCTAACGACTCGCCGCGCCGACACGCGGCGCATCACGCCCGATCATCGCGAGCAGGGCTGCTCCTGCGACTCCCGCCACGATCGACCCCGCGAGCACGCCGATCTTGACCTTCACCTCGTAGCCCGGGTCGAGTCCTTCGAACGCGAGCCCGCCGATGAAGAGGCTCATCGTGAAGCCGATACCGCAGAGCAGGGCGACACCGAGAACGTGGGTCCAGCGGGCTCCCGCGGGCCACGTCGTCGACGTCCAGCGCACCAGCAGCGCGACCGATCCGAACACGCCGATCATCTTTCCTGCGACCAGCCCGGCGCCGATGCCGAGCGGGATCGGCTCTGTCAGCGTGGAGAGCGATACCCCGCGCAGCAGCACGCCGGCATTGGCGAACGCGAACACCGGCAGGACGCCGTAGGCCACCCAGGGATGCAGGCCATGCTCGGCAGTTTCCACCGGCGATGCGCCGCTGCGGTCGCGCATCGGGATGGCGAGCGCGGTGGCGACGCCGGCGAGCGTCGCGTGGACGCCGGACTCATGGACGAAGAACCACAACAGCAGACCCACCGGCAGGTAGGCCAGGATGCGTGTCACGCGCATTCGGTTGAGGATCAGCAGAACGACGCAGCACGCCGCGGACGCACCCAGCATCGGCAGCGACAGGTCGGCGGTGTAGAAGAATGCGATCACGGCGATGGCGCCGAGGTCGTCGATGATCGCCACCGCGGTGACGAAGACGCGGAGCGACGCTGGAACCCGGTCGCCCAATAGACTCAACGCGCCGAGTGCGAACGCGATATCGGTGGCCGCCGGGATGGCCCAGCCGCGCAACGCGACCGGATCGCCCGTATTGATGCCGGCGTAGATCAGGGAGGGCAGCACCATGCCGCCGACGGCCGCGACAGCGGGGAGCGCGATCTTCGACGCGCTCGAGAGGTCGCCCTCCAGCACCTCCCGCTTGATCTCGAGACCGACGAGGAAGAAGAAGATCGCCATCAGCAGATCGTTGATCCAGGCCAGCATCGACAGTTCGAGCCGCCAACTGCCCGTGCCGATACCGATCCGCGATCCCAGGATCTCGCGATAGCCCGGGCCCAGGCCGGAGTTGGCCACGATCATCGCCGCGATCGCCGCGATGGCCAGCACGATGCCACCGGAGGATTCAAGCGCGAAGAAGCGACGGATAGGCGTCAGCATGGGGTCGACGCCGACCGTCCGTGTCGCGCCACGCTCACGACGCACGGGGCGCGTGCTGCGCCACCGCGCCCGCTGCTTTCGTCGGAAAGTGCAGCACTGTTCTGGTTCATGTACCGCAGCTTAACCGCCGATGCGCGAACAGCGGCGTGTCCTTACAGGTGCCCGGAGTGCGGAAGCCGGGCGACCCTCGCAGGCCCGTCCGCCTGACGGCCGAATGTCGTACCGGCGCCCGGTCGCCACGGTAAGATTCGGCGCCTTACTGCCATCGTTTCCGCCATGTCCGTGTCAGCTCGCCCCCCGCGCAGAAGCTCGTCGTCCCGTCGCTTCGTCTCGCGGACCATCTTCCTGAGCCGCTGGCTGCAACTGCCACTGTACGTGGGGCTGATCGTCGCGCAGGGCGTTTACGTCTGGCAGTTCTGGGTCGAACTCGTCCACCTTCTGTCGGCCACGTTCGGCGACATGCACGCGGTCCAGACCGTCACCTGTGCCGTGCAGGCGGCCAGCGTCGACTGCAGCAAGCTGCCGGAGGCGACCGGCCTGTCCGAAGCGACGGTGATGCTGGTGGTGCTCGCCCTCGTCGACGTGGTGATGATCTCGAACCTGTTGATCATGGTGATCATCGGCGGTTACGAGACCTTCGTGTCGCGGCTCGATCTCGAAGACCATCATGATTCGCCGGAGTGGCTATCGCACGTCAACGCGTCTGTGCTGAAGGTCAAGCTCGGCACGGCCATCATCGGCATCTCGTCGATCCATCTGCTGAAGACCTTCATCAATGCGTCGCAGTACGACGCGAAGACGCTGATCGGACAGACCGGCATCCATCTGGCCTTCCTGCTTTCCGCGATCGCGATCGGGTATGCGGAGCGGATCGTCTACAACGACGCGAAGTCGGATAACGACCATTGACGATTGCGCGGGATTGATGATGCCGGCTGGAAAAGGTTCCTCACTTCGTTCGGAACGACAAACCATGATTGTCATCCCGAGCGTAGCGAGGGATCTCACCCGCGCGCCCAGCCACCGAACCTCCCTCGCAAGGCATCCATGACGATCATCAGACAAGCCGATCTCATCGAGTCGGTCTCCGCGGCGCTGCAGTTCATCAGCTACTACCACCCGGTCGACTTCATCCGGCATCTGTCGCGCGCCTACGAGCGCGAGCAGAGCCCGGCCGCGAAGGACGCGATCGCGCAGATCCTGACCAACAGCCGCATGTGCGCCGAAGGCCATCGACCGTTGTGCCAGGACACCGGTATCGTCAACGTTTTCCTGAAGATCGGCATGGACGTGCAGTGGGAAGGCTTCACCGGCAGCATCGACGACGCGATCAACGAAGGCGTGCGGCGCGGCTACAACGATCCGAACAACACGCTGCGCGCGTCGATCGTGGCCGACCCCCAGTTCGATCGCAGGAACACCGGCGACAACACGCCGGCCGTCGTCAGCATGGAGGTCGTGCCCGGCAACACGGTCGATGTGATGATCGCGGCGAAGGGCGGCGGCTCGGAGAACAAGTCCAAGTTCGTGATGCTGAACCCGTCGGACTCGATCATCGACTGGGTGTTGAAGACCGTGCCGACGATGGGCGCCGGCTGGTGTCCGCCGGGCATGCTCGGCATCGGCATCGGCGGCACTGCCGAGAAGGCGATGCTGATGGCCAAGCAGTCGCTGATGGGCGACATCGACATGCACGAGTTGCTCGACAGGAAAGCCGGTGGCGCCGCCCTGACGAAGACAGAGGCGCTGAGGGTCGAGCTGTACGAGAAGGTCAATGCGCTCGGCATCGGCGCGCAGGGACTCGGCGGACTGACGACCGTGCTCGACATCAAGATCGCGATGCATCCGACCCACGCAGCATCGAAGCCGGTCGCGATGATCCCGAACTGCGCGGCGACGCGCCACGCGCACTTCGTGCTCGACGGCTCGGGCCCGACCTACCTCGAGCCGCCGTCGCTCGACGAATGGCCCGATGTCCACTGGCAGCCCGACACGGAGCGCTCGCAGCGGGTGAATCTCGACACGCTGACGCGCGAGGAAGTCGCGAGCTGGAAGCCGGGGCAGACGCTGCTGCTGAACGGCAGGATGCTGACCGGCCGCGATGCCGCGCACAAGCGCATCGCCGACATGCTGGCCAACGGCGAGAAGCTGCCGGTCGATTTCGCGAACCGCGTGATCTATTACGTCGGTCCGGTCGATCCGATCGGCGACGAGGCGGTCGGTCCTGCGGGCCCGACCACGGCCACGCGGATGGACAAGTTCACCGAGATGATGCTGGCCGAGACCGGACTGATCTCGATGATCGGCAAGGCCGAGCGCGGACCCGTCGCGATCGAGGCGATCCGCAGGCACCGGAGCGCCTACCTGATGGCGGTCGGCGGTGCGGCGTATCTCGTGTCGAAGGCGATCCGCGACGCGAAGGTGGTCGGTTTCGCGGACCTCGGGATGGAAGCGATCTACGAGTTCGAGGTGCGCGACATGCCGGTCACGGTGGCGGTCGACTCGACCGGCACGTCGGTCCACGAGACGGGACCGAAGGCGTGGAAGGCCAGGATCGAGATCGAGAAGATCGACATGGCCACGGCCTGATACGGCGCGTCGATCGACATGGACGCCAACGACGAATCGAAAGCACCGGTCGCGAAGACCGGGGTCGAGCGTTTCGTCGCGCGGCTTCGTGCGAATCCGGTCGTCGCGACGCTGATCGTCGTCGCGGCGATCGTCGCCGGCATCGCATCGTTCACCGACTCGGCGACGAAGTTGCTGGCGCTGTTCGCGAAGCCGTCGCCGACGGCCGCGCGCGCGTCGCTCGGTCGGATGGGTCTGCCGTTCGACGCGGACCACTTCGTCACCAGCGCCGGCAACGGCGACCTGACCGCCGTCAAGCTGTTCGCGACCGCTGGCATGGATCTCGATGCGAGCGCGGCGGACGGCAGCACCGCGCTCGCGTCCGCCGCCTTCCACGACCGGCTGCCGGTCATGACGTTCCTGCTCGATGCGGGCGCGCACATCAGCGCCGACGGCGGTGCGAATGGCAGCGCGGGTGGCAGTGAACGTTCGGCGCTGTACAGCGCGGTGGCGGGCGGCCACGACGACGCGCTCCGCCTGCTGCTCGCACGGAAGCCGGACGCCGCCACGATCGACGCGGCGTTCATCGTCGCGGTGGGGCGTCGCTTGTCCACGCCGCCGCGCAACCTCGAGGCGATGCACACCCTCGCCGCGAGCGGGGCCGACGTGCGCCGCGTCGCGCCTGCCGCGTTCGCGGCGGTGTGGCAGAACGCCGACGACGAGGACGCCGCCGAGGCGACGCGGGCACTGCTCGAACTCGGCGTGGTGCTCGCGGATCTCGAAGGGACCGGCGGCGAGGCGCGGACGCAGACGCCGCTGATGAAAGCGGCCGCCCAGGGCTTCGCCACGACGGCCGACGTGCTGCTCGAGGCGGGCGCCCGCGTCGACACGCGCTATCGGCATCCGGACAGCGACGACGACGGGGCGACCGCGCTGATGCTGGCGGCTGGAAGCGGCTCCACGGCGATCGTCCGCGCGTTGCTGGCGAAGGGCGCGTCGGCCGATACACGCGACCGACGGGGCCTGCGCGCGATCGATTATGCGAAGCGGGGAAGCCTGATGAACAGGGCGGATGTCGTGCGGGTGCTCGCCGCGGCGAAGTGAACGGCCGGCAGCCGAAGGTCGCGATGGCTTCCGTCAACGAAGGACGCGCCAGCCGCCCGGTGCGAGGCACGCTGCCGCGTCGAAAGCGCAACGGACCCACCCGGTGGGATCACGTGGTCGCACGTTTCGAAGGCACAGCCAGCTGACCTGCCCCGGACTTTTCGGACCAGCTGAAACTTGAGAGGATGGCTCCCACCGACGCGGCGCGCGCGGCACGAAGAGGACGTCTGCCGTGGCCATCGGGGCCTGTTCAAGCTCATCGCGATCCTCGCAGCGATTTTCATCGCGATTTTCGGCGCGATCGCCGTCGCGGTCACGTTCGGGATGAAGCACGGCGAGGTCTACGAGACGACCTGAGCCGCGGTCCAGGCCGACCCGCGCGTCGTCCCCGTCACCGGAACCCCCATCACGCGCAGTCCGCCGTCGGTTACGGTCAACCTCGTCGGATCAGGCGGGAAGGCGACGATTCGCTACGACATCAGCGGTCCGACGGGCCGCGGGACTGTCGAGGCTCCGGGTATGAAGACGGAGGGCCAGTGGCACATGGATCGCTTCGTGTTCGAGCCTGAAGGCGACGCGCCGCGTGCGATCGATCTGGCGAAGAAGCGTTGAAGGGCGGGCGTCGATGGCGCACATCCGGTCGCGGTGACGAGTTGCCTGATCTCGATAGACTGCTTTCGCCACCCAGAGCGGACGGTCGCGAACGGCTTTTTTTAGCGAAGGTTGCTGAACAACGAGGCTAAAAAACACTGCCGTCCGTGCGGCCCATTTCGCGTTGCCGGTCTCGCGGATTGACAGCGAAGAATTTGGCATACATCGACCATGTGTGTTGCAATTTCGGGCTGATTTGCGTCTGTGGACCTCAATGGATTAGACGTCGTTGCCTGGAGCCGCGGGTTTGTGAGCAATGGCCGTGACAAAGACCTTGCGTGTGTTTCCTGGCGCTGGAAACTCCTGGCGTATGTAGCTGAGAAGCTGCCAGCCATCGAACTGCCGACGAAGCTCTTCTGGCTTGAAAAGGCAATGCCCTTCGGGCGAGAACATGTCCATGAACGTGGTTCCCTCGATCAGGACGTTGACGACTGCGTGACCGCCCGGGCGCACCCGGTCCTGCAACCTGCCAAGTTGACGGTAAGCCGTGGTGCAGTCGAAGAACATCAGCAGTCCAATGCAGGCGGCCGAATCGAAGTCTTCTGAGAGCTCGTACGTTCGCAGGTCGGCCTCCGTCGCCGTGATGGGTAACTTGCGGCGTTGCGCCACTGCTTTAAGGTGCTCAATGGCCGTGTCACTGGCATCGAGTGCTACGACAGAGCAACCATTTCTCGCCGCCTGAATCGCCAGATTGCCCATACCGCAGCCGAAATCAAGCGTCTTGCCTCGAAGGTAAGGGAGTGCCGCAAGTTCGAACGGATTCAACTCGTAGTTTTCAGCGGCAATCTGGCGCTGAAACTGCTCGTCGAAGAACCGGACGCTGGCCGTGGGGGAGTCCATAGGCTGCAACTTAATCCATGGGAGATTGTTGAGCGGCAACAGATGCTGACTACCCGGCTTTCAATGCCACGACGACTGCTTCGATTCGTCTACGACTTTTGCAAAGGTTGGTAAAACTGACAGTAACCCATCGGACTAATGCTGCCGGCGACCAATTGGCATGATCCGCCGTGCATCATGCCGCCCGAGCCCATCATGCCGCCTGAGCCCATCATGCCTTTGCCGGGCGACGTGGCCCCATGCCCAATGTAGAACCGGCACATGCCGCACGTTTCTCCCCAGTGTGGGTAACCTTGGTAATGCGCAACTACCTTGGCGACCTTGTCGCCACCCAATGCGATAACCGGGATAGGCGTCACTGCCAAAGCGACCGACGCCGCCTTAAGCCAGAAGCGACGAGATGGAGCAGACGGTGTATTACTCATGGTCGGGCGGCCGACGCGAGCATTCTGCGCTGGCCGAAGCTCTGATTGGGTTGCAGCCGGGTTCGTCGCCCATGAGGTCAGGGGTGATCATCTGATCGGCGCTACCCTATTTGCGATTGCCATTGTGCAAACCAAATGATACTGCGTTCAGGTTAAGCCAAGCCTTGATCGACCGCTGTTGGGCGTCATGACAGCGGTATTGGACATCTCATTTTGGCCGGAAGCCGACGGCTAAGGCGTCGCAAGCGCTACCGGCTCTGGCGCACCTAGATAGGAAGCAGTCTTGCTGCGCTCATCGGACTATGCGGATGCTGCGCGATCCCATACAGGAAGTCTTCGAATGAGCTCAGTCCTTCGCTTTAGCTTTTTTCTGCGGTCGCGTTCGTGGCTGCAACAGCACACGCCCAGACGCTTGATGACGCTGCCCTCGAAGCCGCCACGCAATCAGAGTGCGGGAAGCACTCTTACGCGAAACGCGGCATTGCGCCGTCAGGATTCGTGAAGGGCATGGCGCAGACCTACGCGAGGACATGGTGTGTGGCAAAGACCAAGCCCGATTCGATCGGTGCATTCCTGGCCGGAACCGATTTCCCTCTCAGCTCGGACGCGCTCGCCGTTTATGGGCGGTCCAATGGAAGTGCCGACGATCGCCTACGAGCTCTCTTCGCGCTCGGCCTTGGTGAAGGCATGCGCGAAAGCAGCGGCGATCGCAGTGCATCCCGAGACACGACCGCAAAGGTCCCGCCGAGTGCGGAAACTGCCGAGGCCGGGCTCTTTCAGGTCAGTGCCGATTCGCTTGGCTTCTCGAAGCGACTTCCGAAGCTCGTCGAACAGTTCCAGGCCGACTCTTCGAGTTGTGCGCTCGATCGCTTCTCGCAAGGCATGAAGAAAAGCAGTGTGCCGGACTATGGGACCGGCCGGGGAGCCGACTTCCAGCACTTGTCGCGGTCGTGCCCGGCCTTCGCCACTCCATACGCATTAGTCATGATGCGCGTGAAGATGCAACACTTCGGGCCAGTGCGCCGCAAGGAAGCTGAACTGGCTGAGTCGTGCGAGAGGATGTTCGACGCGGTTGAGCAGGCTGTCGCACCCTCTTGCCATTAACGTCGGACCGGTATGCGGCAGAGTCCGTCCGGCCAGGGACTCGCGCTCGGGATAAGTGGCCACTTTTGTTTGCTTGTGACTGTAAATCCGAAGTCCGCTCCTGGCCGAGAGTCGACCTGACCAACGGTCGATTTGGTCGATCATTTCCTGATTTCTACCGAAGACGGCGAGCAAGTTGTCTCCCGCGTACTGGAGTACCCGGCACACCATGTGCGTGGACAACCGATTTGCCGCGCGACAGCGCCGTCATCACGACGCCGATTCTTTCGGGGTCGAGCCGTTGACTCAACGTCGTCGAGCCCACCGCATCGAGGAAGAGGATGCTGACCTACCTGAGCGCCTGCGAGGCTTCCGGGAGCTTGACCGGGCCGGCCGACTCCAGGACGACCAACTGGGTCCGCATCGCTGCAACGGAAGCGTTGACTACCGCATCGCCGAGCAGCGCACGCTGCGCTTCCAGGGCAGCGATCCCCGCCTGGAGTTGTTGCTGTTCGATGGACATGGGGACGAGGATATCAGCGCGACTTCGCAGTGCGGAGGTAACCTGACGCTTCGATCAAGTGACCAAAGCCAGCAGCGAACTCACTTGAGCGAGGGCCGCTCCTGGCCCGGAGCCGCTCTAAGTGGAAAACGGGTACGTCCGACCCTATTCCAACTTGATCCCTTGCGCGGCCGCCATGTCTTGCTCCTGTTTGGCGTGGTTGGATAAATATTCACGGTGCTGCGCCTCCGTGCGATGCGTGCCCAGAGTCGTGAACAGCGCGCGTAGCTTTTCGGCTGGCAGGTCAGCTCCGTAGCAAGGCGTTCCGGGCTGCTGTCTCCATGACTCATGCAGGCCGCCATCGTCCACTGCGTCAAAGCCCAACTCCTCAACCAGAAGCATCACCTTTTGTTTGACTAGCGCATCGTCGCCAGCCACCGGCAACGAAATGCGGCCGGGCGTGCCGGTAGGCAAGCCCTTGTTCTGCAGATGGTCGGCGTAGATGTTGTTGAATACCTTGACTACGGGGCGACCCAGGTGCTGCTGCACCCACTCGCTTTCGGTGAGGTCGCCAGTTTCGAGCTCTGGAATATGGCCGTCGCGCAGTAAGGGGTAGTAGTTGCTCGTGTCGATGACTGGAATGTCTGCGCCAACGCCATCGAAGAGGTTTTTGGGCAGGTCGGGAATGTTTTTCAAGGGGATTGTCACCACGACAATCTCGCCGTGGTGGGCAGCTTCCAGGGCCGTCACCGGCTTGGCGCCGGTCTTTTGAGCTAGATCTCCCAACGATCCGGGGCCGCGTGAGTTGGCGATGAAAACCGAGTGGCCGAGGCTACCGAGTCGTACGGCAAGCGCGCTGCCGATGTGACCGGCCCCGATGATTCCAATCTTCATGACAGAGTTCCTTAGATAGCCGAATGCATCAGTATCCTGCAATCCCCATATCGGGTCATGACGATCAAGACATACATTCGGCCTTCTGCGTCCTGGATGGCAGAGCAGTTGGCAACGCCGATGTTTGTTAACCGGGGCGGCACGTTCTAGCGCCGCAGAAAACGATTCGAATCGCGCCGATCGACGCTAAGCCTGCCGGAGGGGGTGAGGTCGACACCTGAAAAGCAGACGATCAACTATGCGGCACCGTTCCGCAGCGACGAGATGACCAGATGCACCGCAAGAGATGACTGGCGCCTGGTGGCGTAGTACGCATGATGTCCGACGAATGTAGGGAACCAGTCTTCCAACACCCATGAAAGTTGTCCTCGGCCCACGTAAGGCTCCGCAAGCGCCTTCGGGACGTATGCCAGGCCGAATCCCTTCAACGCAGCGTCGAGCGTCTGATTAGAGTTGTTGAAGACAAGTTGCCCGCTGACCTTCACATCCAGATGGCGACGGCCTTTTCGAAACTCCCAGGGCAGCAGGGTATCCCTGGTGGGTAATCGAAGACCGATGCAATTGTGCGCAGTCAGGTCACGGGGACTCTTCGGCGCAGGCCTGCCTTGAAGGTACGAAGATGCGCCCACCGCGGGCAGTGTCTCATCGGGCGCGATGCGGACGGCGATCATGTCCTTCTCCACTAGATCGCCCAGGCGCACGCCGATGTCGAACCGCTGCGCAACGATGTTCGACAGGCCGCCTTCTAGGGCAGCACATAGACCTTGTTACCAGCGAACAGCGTGCTGACGAAGACGTTGCCCGGTTCTCCTGGCAATACAGCAAGCAACGCGAGGCCGGTGGTCATCAGCACAAGGCCGACGGCGCCGAGCAGCCCGTCGGGCACACGGCCGATTAGGCGCCCAGCGAGCGGCGCCACCGCGACGGTGGCGAGTGGCCACGCGGTGATCGACAGGCCCGCGTCGGTCGGCGACCGGTGAAGGCCTTCGAGCAACAGGAATGGCAGCGCTACGTGGCGAGCATCTGAGCCGCAAACGCCGTGACCGATGTGCCCATCGACAACGCGAAGACAGGCAGTCGCAGCAGGTCGAGTGGCAACAACGGCATCACCTGCGCGCTTTGGCGCCGCACGTGGATCACGCCGACCGCGACGGCGAGCGCAAGCAGCAGCGCGCCGGTCATCAGACCACCGTGCCCCCTCGCGCGTGCCAAGCGCCTCGGCGCCGAGGAACAGCAGGCCGAACATCAACGCGTTCAGCAGCACGTCGAGCGGCGCCAGCCGCACGCCGGCCGGCCGCGCCGTCGCGTTGTGCGGCAGCGCGTGCCAGCCCGAGCACGAGGACGATCACACCGAGCGGGAGGTTCACCGCGAACAGCGACGGCCATGTCGCGAACGACAGGACGGCCGCGGCGATCGACGGCCGGCGACTGACGAGGCCGCCACGGTGAGCGAATTGATCGCGATGCCGCGGCCGAGCAGCGGCTTCGGATAGACGAGTCGCACGAGTGCCGTGTTGACCGCCATCAGGCCGGCCGCGCCCAACCCCTTCACCGCGCGAGCGGCGATCAGAGCCGGCAGCGAGGTCGAGAGCGCACATGCGAGCGACGCAGCAGCGAAGATCACCAGCTCGCCGAGGTAGACACGGCGGTGCCCGATCAGGTCGCCGAGCAGCGCGCACGGCAGCGACAGCATCAGTGCCGCGATCTGGGAGGCGCTGACGACCCACACCGCTTGCGCCGCGCTGGCATGCAGGTCGCGCGCGATCTCGGGCAGCGCGAGATTGACGATCGTCGCATCGAGTACCGACATCGCGAATCCGAGCACGATCACCGCCATCGCGCGATGGCGCTGCGCTAACGGCAGCCCGCCAGCGCCACTCGGGGCGGTTGCGGTCAGACGACCCAGCCCACGGCATGCGGCACAGAGGGCGCCTTACGCGTGGCCGCCGCGGGGTCAGCCGTCGACAGCTCAGCTCGCAGGCTCACTGAGCCGACGCGAGTTGACCGGGTCGCGGAACAACAACGGGTGTTCTGCGACCTTCGGCGCGGCCGCTTCGGCCACCGCCGCCTGCACCAGATGGTGCTGCGGGCTCAGGCGGCACACCGGGTCGGCGGCGGCTGCGTCCTGCGCCAGCATGTAGGCCTGGCAGCGGCAGCCGCCGAGGTCCTGCTCCTTGAACTCGCAGCTCGCGCACGGCTCCTTCATCCAGCCGGTGCCGCGGTAACGGTTGAAGCCCTCGGAGTCGAACCATATGTCGCGCATGTTCATGTCGCCCACGTTCGGAAAGGCGAGTCCGGGCAGCATGCGCGCGGTGTGGCATGGCAGCGCGGCGCCGTCGGGCGCGATCGTCATGAACATGCTGCCCCAGCCGTTCACGCACTTCTTCGCGGTGCCTTCGTGGTAGTCGGGAGCGACGAAGAAGATGCGCATCGCGTCGCCGAGCTTGGCGCGCCACGCGAAGGTGACTTCTTCAGCGTGCTTTAGCTGGGCGTGTGTTGGCAGCAGGTGCGAGCGGTTCAGGAAGGCCCACGAGTAGTACTGCGTGTTCGCGAGTTCGAGGTACTCGGCGCCCATCTCGTGGGCCATGCCGATGATGCGATCGATGTGGTCGATGTTCATGCGATGGATCACCACATTCATCACCATTGGCCAGCCTTCGTCCTTGATGATCTTGGCAACCTTGTTTTTCAGCGCGAAGGTCTTGGTGTGCGAGAGGAAGTCGTTCATCTCGCGCGTCGAGTCCTGGAACGACAACTGCACATGGTCCAGGCCTGCGGCCTTCAGTGCGGCAGCGCGCTCGGCGGTCAGCCCCACGCCCGAGGTCAACAGGTTCGAGTAGAAGCCGAGTCGCCGCGCCTCGGCGACGATGATCTCGAGGTCGTCGCGCAGCAGCGGCTCGCCGCCCGACAGGCCGAGTTGCACCGCGCCCAGTGCGCGCCCTTCGCGCAGCACGCGCAGCCAGTCGTCGGTGCCAATCTCGTCTTCCTGGCGGACGAAGTCCACCGGGTTGTAGCAGAACACGCAGTGCAGCGGGCAGCGATAGGTGAGTTCGGCGAGCAACCAGAGCGGCGGGCCAGGGCGCGGTGCAGCAGAGGCGTTCATCGCTGCGTCATTCCCAGGCCAGCCAGCGCTGCTGGCGGGCCATCGAAACGAAGGCGAGCACGTCGCCTTCGAGCCCCGTGGTCTGAAACGCGTCTTCGAGATCGGCGACCACCGCCGCAACACTGCTTTGCCCATCGAGGCGCTTCATGATCTCGCTCGCAGTGGGGTTGAGCTTGACCATGCCCTCGGGGTAGAGCAACACATGGCAATCCTGCGCGGGCTCGAACTGAAGCCGAAAGCCCGCGCCGATGCGCGGCACGGTGGCGGACGTGGCGGGCGCAGCCGTGGCGACAGGGGCGGCCGTGGTCATTCCGTCACTCCGTACTTCAACGCCATCGCATCGTTCAACGCCCACAGGATGTCGAGCTTGAACTGCAAGACTTCGAGCGCACGCTCCTGCAACGGGCGCGTCGAGAAGTGCTCGAGCGTGATCGCCAGGCCCTGTTCCACATCGCGCCGCGCCTGGCTCACGCGGTTCCGGAAGTAGCTCATCCCCTCGGGCTCGATCCATGGATAGTGCTCGGGCCAGGTGGCCAGGCGCTGCTTGTGGATCTCGGGCGCGAACAGCTCTGTCAGCGACGAGCACACCGCCTCCTGCCATGGCGCACGGCGCGCGAAGTTCACGTACGCATCCACCGCGAAGCGCACGGCAGGCACGACATGGCGCAGGTCGACGACCTCGTCGCGCGTCAACCCGACGGCTTGCGCGAGGCGCAGCCAGGCTTCTACGCCGCCGGCATCCTTCACGCCACCGAGTTCGAAGCCGTCGTGATCGAGGATGCGTTGCACCCAACCGCGCCGCACGCTGGAGTCGGGGCAGTTCGAGAGCACCGCCGCGTCCTTGATCGGAATCGCGATCTGGTAGTAGAAGCGGTTCGCGACCCAACCACGGATCTGTTCAGGCGACGCGCGCCCGCTGTTGAGCATCACGTTGAACGGGTGATGGATGTGGTACGAACGGCCGCGCTCGCGCAGCTTCGCCTCGAACTCTTCGCGAATCCACGCCGCGCCGCCGGCAGCGGGGTGGCGCGTGGACTGGATCATGTCGGCGCGTAGTGTCATCGGGTGCCTTCGGCATGCTGCGCCGTTCCTGCGAAGGGAAGCGAGCGCGTCTGGAGCGGCCGCGCGGCGCTCACAGCTCGACCTCCAACCGGTCGGTGCAGACCTCGATGCCCGCACGCGCAAGCACCGCGCGCTCGGCCGAGTCTTCATCGAGGATCGGGTTCGTGTTGTTGATGTGGATCAGCATGCGCCGCGTGCTCGCGGGCAGCTTCGCGAGCCATTCAATCATGCCGCCCGCGCCCGATTGCGGCAGGTGACCGATGCTGCGCGCAGTCTTCCGGCTGAAGCCGAGGTCGATCATTTCGTCGTCGGTCCAGAACGTGCCATCGACCATCACGCAATCGGCACCCATCATCGCGTCGAACACCGGCGGCGTGATATCGCCGAGACCGGGCGCATAAAACAATTTCGTTCCCTTGCCGAGGTCGGTGACGATGAGGCCGATGTTGTCTCCGGGCACCGGCATCTCGCGATGCGGCGAGTACGGTGCGGCCTTGCTTCGCAGCGGCAGTGCACGCAGCGAAATGCCCGCGACGCCCGGGACGCCGAACGCTGCTCCGTCCAGGCCGATGCGCTCGCGTTTCACGCCACAGAAGTGGCCGAGGACGCGGAGCACCGGATTGCCCTGGCGCAGATCGTCGTCGACCGGGTCAGCGCACCACAGTGGCAATGGCGTGTCGCGCTCGCGCAGCATGAACAGGCCGGTCGCATGGTCGATTTGCCCGTCCATCAGCACGACGCCGGCAATGGCCGTGTCGCGTTGCGCGCGCGCCGGCTGCAGCGTCGCGCTGCTGCGGATCTGTTCAAGGATGTCGGGTGAAGCATTGAACAGGATGCCGTCGGCAGCGTCGTCTGGTCGAATGAAGATCGACGATTGGGTGCGAGGCGTGGCGCGCACCGTACCGCTGCGCACGCCGGCGCAGTTGCGGCAATTGCAGTTCCACTGCGGAAAGCCACCGCCGGCGGCGGCGCCGAGAATCGTGATGCGCATGAAGGCTGGGCGTCGTCAGAGCGCAAACGTCCTGGGGGTACCCAGGACGTTTGCGGGGGTCGGCAATTCGCTTCAGCGCGCTGCGACGTACATCGTGATCTCGAAGCCGAAGCGGAAGTCACAGGCCTGGGGGGTTTGCCATTGCATTGAAATTCTCCTTGGGTTGGCCGCGGAACCGACCGGCGCCGCGAGGGAACTCGTCCCAGGTGCAATCATTGTTGTGACTGGCGCGGCGGCCCAGCTCCGCAGTCTGCATTCGAACCTCATGATTTTCATGAATCTATTCGCTTCTGCGGGTCGTGACCAGGGAGCCGATACCATTCGGCGCATGCTGGCTGCATCGCCTACGGGCACCCTTTACGGCTCATCCGGTGTGTCGATTGACCGCCGCTTCTTTGCGTTCTTTGGCGATAGAGACCTATCTTGAGCCTGCGTACCAAGATCAACCTGATGGTCGGATTGATGACACTGCTATTCGTCGGCGCGCTCCTCGGCTTGCACTTCAACGACATGCGGAACTCGGTGCACGAGGAGGTGGAAGCCGCGAACCGCGTGGCGGCGCAGTTGCTCAACCGCACCGCGTCGACCTACGCGACTGGCGGCGTGCCCGCGATGCTGCGCTTCCTTCAGGGCGCCGGGCGGCTCCGATCCAACGACATCGCCTTGTTCGACGCCCAAGGCCGCGAGCTGTATCGCTCGCCGCCCTCTCCATACAAGGCGGGCCGGGACGCACCGGCGTGGTTCGAATCGTTGGTTGAGCCTGAACAGTCGGTCAAGGCCATAGACATGCCTGACGGACGCATGGTTGTTCGCTCGAACGCCACTCGCGCCACGCTCGACGCCTGGGATGAGTTCGTCGTGCTCGGTGTGACGTCAATCGGGCTGCTGGTAGCGGTAAACGCGCTCGTGTTCTGGGTCGTCGGGCGCACGGTGCGGCCGTTCGGGCGCATCGTCGCGGCGCTCAACGGGCTCCAGGCCGGCCGCTTCGATGCCACGTTGCCGCCATTGGCCGGCACCGAAGCGGCGGCTATAGGCAGCGCGTTCAATCGCATGGTCGGTGTGCTCCAGGCGAACCTCGAGACCGAGCGCCGCGCCTTGCGCGCGGAGCGCGAGCTCTCCGACAACCGCGAACTCGGACGCTGGATTGAACACCATGTAGAGAACGAGCGCCGCATGATCGCGCGCGAGTTGCACGACGAGTTCGGCCAGTCCGTTACCGCGATCCGCAGCATGGCGCTGTCGATCGCGCAGCGCGTGCAGTCGCACGACGCCGAGTCGGAGCGCGCGGCGCGCCTGATCGCCACCGAGTCGTCGCGCCTGTACGACGCGATGCATGGCCTGATCCCGCGCCTCGCGCCGCTCGTGCTCGACAGCCTCGGCCTAGCCGAGGCATTGGCCGACCTGGTTGAGCGCACGCGGGCCAGCCACCCCGAAGTCACGATCGACCTTCAAGTCGATCTCGGCCAGGCGCGCCTGGCCGGTGACGTGGCGCTGGCGCTGTATCGCACCGCGCAAGAAGGCATCACCAACACGCTGCGCCACGGCCAGGCGAACGGCCTGCGCCTTAGCGTGCGCGCTGCGCCAGACGGCGTGACGCTCGACCTGAGTGATGACGGCTGCGGCTTGCCGCTCGAAGGAACGCCGCGCAGCGGGCACTACGGGCTGCGCTGGCTTGCCGAGCGTGTCGAGGGCTTGGGCGGGCGCATGTCGGTCGAAGCCGCAAGCCCGCGCGGCGTGCACTTGCAGGTGTGTTTGCCTTGTGTCGCGTGAGGCCCTCATGATTCGCGTGATGCTTGTCGACGATCACGCGCTCGTGCGCATGGGCTTTCGCATGCTGCTCGCCGACGCCGGCGTCGAGGTCGTTGCCGAGGCGGGCAGCGGCGAGCAGGCCTGCCGAAACTACCCCGAGGTGCAGCCCGACATTGTCGTGATGGACCTGTCGATGCCCGGCATGGGCGGGCTGGAGGCGGTACGCAGGCTGCTCGCGCAGGATCCGAAGGCGCGCATCCTCGCGCTTTCGGCGCATGAAGACGCGGCCCATCCGCGACGCGTGCTTCGCGCCGGTGCGCTTGGCTACCTCGCCAAGCGCAGCGCCCCCGACGCGCTGATCGTCGCGGTGAATGCGGTGGCGCGCGGGGAACGCTATGTCGACGCGCAGACGGCGCAGGCGCTGGCGCTGGCCCAGATCGACGGCGCAGCGGGCCCTGCCGAAACCCTAAGCGAACGCGAGTTCTCGGTTTTCATCCAGCTTGCGCGTGGCCAGAGCGTCGTGCAGATCGCCGAGAGCCTGAAGCTCGCGCCGAGCACCGTGGGCACGCACCTCTACCACGTCAAGCAGAAGCTGGGCGCGGGCAACCAGTCGGAGCTGACCTTGGTGGCGCTGCGCTGGGGACTCATCCAGGCATGAGCTTGTGGTTCGGCTTTCGGAAGATCGGGGGTCGATCAGGGTCATCCTCTTCGTTGCGCCCCCGCCCGCACTCGCTTGCCCACTCGATCACGTAATCCCATGAGGTTCGATTTTGCAAACAGACCGCCTCCGCCATCCCGCCGGCCTCTTCTGCTCGTGTTTCGGCGCTGACGGTGCCGGACGGGACAGCGGGCTGCCAGAGGGCTCGCCCCCACCGCGGTTCCAGGACGACCTGTTTCGAGCCACCAATGCCGAGTGGTTGTCGACCAGCCAGGTTCCGCCCGACAAGCCGCGTTTCAGCACCTTCATCCAGCTGAGGGACCTGACCGAGCAACAGGTTCGCGAGATCGTCGAGTCACTTGCACACTCACCGCAGGCCTATTCGGCTGCCAGTGTCGAGGGCCAGGTCGGCGCCTTCTACCGCGCCTACCTCGACACCGGCAGGATCGATGCCCTCGGTTTCGGACCCCTCGACGGGCTGTTTGCCGAAATCGATGCGATCGAGAGTCCGCATGACCTGGCACGTTGGTTCGGCAGCCGCCAAGGCCAGCTCGACACGCCGGTCTCGCTCTATGTGATGCCCGATTTCAAAGAGCCGGGAACCTATCGTCCATTGACGTGGCAGGGCGGCCTTGGCATGCCCAACCGCGACTACTACCTGAACGAATCCGACCCAAGGATTGGGCAAGCACGCAGCGCCTATTCGACCTATCTGACAACGCTGGCAACCCTTTGCGGAATCGACAACCCCACGGCGTCCGCGCAGCGCGTGCTGGAGCTGGAAAGGCGCATTGCGGCGCTGCACTGGACTCCGGTCGACAACCGTGACTCGCTCAAGCTGTACAACCCTATGGCGCTCGACCGGCTGAGCGCGTCCGCCCCGGGTCTGGATTGGCGCGCCTTTCTCGAAGCCGCCGGCCTCTCGCACATTGACCGCCTCACGGTGTCCCAGCCCAGCGCGGTCACCGGCATCGCCAAGCTCTTCTGCGAGATTCCGATCGACGACTGGAAACTTTACGCGCGGCTTCACTTCCTCGATCACGCTTGCAGCGTTCTGCCAAGGCCTTACCGCGAGGCGCAATTTGCCTTTCGGGGGACGGCGCTCTCCGGCGCGACTAGCGAAAAGCCACGCTGGCAAGCCGGCATCGAGGGGTTGAACCGCGCCCTCGGTGACGAGGTTGGTCAGCTCTACGTCGCCAGGCATTTCAGCGCGCTCCATGGGGTGCGGCTAGAACGCCTAGTCGCCAACCTCATGGCCGCCTACAGCGAGTCGATCGAGGAACTCACGTGGCTGACTCCTGCTACCAAAGCCGAGGCTCAGCGAAAGCTGGCGAGCTTCACCACCAAGATCGGCCAGCCCGAAAGCTGGCGGGATATAAGTGGACTCGTTATGATTCCTAGCGATGCATTCGGAAACGTGGAACGAGCGGCAGCCTTCGAGTGGCAACGGCAGGCCGCCAGGGCGTGCGGGCCTGTCGACCGCACGGAGTGGACCATGACCCCACAGACCGTCAATGCGCACTACAACCCTTCCATGAACGAGATTGTTTTTCCTGCGGCGATACTCCAGCCGCCCCTGTTCGATCCGCAAGCGGACGACGCGTACAACTACGGGGCGATCGGCGCCGTGATCGGCCACGAGATCAGCCATGGATTCGACGATCAAGGAAGCCGCTTCGACGGCGCCGGGATGCTGCGCGATTGGTGGAGCGCCGGAGACAGGCGGGCATTCGAAGCAATCGGCAGCCGGCTTGTCGCCCAGTACGAGGCCTACGAACTATCACCCGGACAGCGCCTCAACGGTCGCCTCACCCTGGGCGAGAACATGGCCGACGTAGCGGGATTGCAGGTCGCGTACAAAGCGTACCGCCGTTCGTTGAGCGAAGACCTTCCGGTGCCCGAGTGCGGCACCATCGGTGCGCAGCGATTCTTCATCGGTTGGGCGCGTGTGTGGCGCGACCTGGTGCGCGAGGAACACACCCTTCTACTGCTGATGACCGACCAGCATTCTCCAGCATGCTTGCGGGCGAATGGGGCTGCCGTCAATCATGATGGGTTTCACGACGCTTTCCAGACTCGGCCCGGCGATGGCATGTTCCGAGCAATTGGAGAACGGATTCGTGTCTGGTGAATGCAACCCAGGACGAACAAGCATCTGAAGGTCCGTCGTTGGACCTCCGGCAAAAATTTGACGGACTTCTCGACGACCCCACGTGAGACTGCGGTGATTCAACGCCCAGTAATCAGGCCGCACGCTGCGGCGCAAGAGTCCAGCGTGGCGGAAACCTCGAAATGCACATTCCAAGGCGCGCCACGAAGAGTGATCGAGCAGTTGTCCTTCGACCTTGGTGACGGCGAAGTTATTTAAAAATGAGGCCAAGTGGATAGCCACAAAGCTGCCCGCCGCCAGCGGCAGCGAATAGCCGAAAGCAGTCTGGCGGGAGCGATTGCTGAAACAGTTCCCGCAGCACGACGAGCAAATTTGCTGCGGGCACCTGGTCGCGGTGCTTCGCGTGATGCTGGAACTACCCGAGCGTCGTGATCGCTCTTTCGCGTCGCCTAGCCGACCGACCAGCTACAACGCCACCGCCATCGCCATCGCCGTCTTCCGCTGACCATCGCTCGCCAGCTTGTGCAGTACCCGGCTCGCCTCCGGACGCTCGGGCAGATCCTCCCGAAACGCGTCGAACGCCGTTGCCATCCGCGCCCCGTCGCGCCGCCAGAGGTCGTGCAGGAACACATCGGGGTGTAGTTGAAGGATGCCGAGCGCCGCGAGCTTGCGCGGCGCGAAATCCTTCGTGTTCTTCGTCAGCAGGTAGACCGGGGCGGGCGCACCGGCCGCAGCGGCCTGGTCGTGCACGACCACCGCGCACGCGGCGACGTGCAGGTCCTTCGCGTCGCGGACGCCGGGCCACGCGCGACGGAACGCGCGCTGGACGTCGAGCACAGGGACGTCGGCGTCGGGTGCTGCCCGCGACATCAGGTCCACCGTGCGCACCGCGGCGTCGCGGGTCAGGCGACCGGTCTTGACCAGCGCCCGGCTGGCCTCGACGATCAGCAGCGCGCTCCAGCGCACCCGGATGACGCCGTGGTGATCGAGATAGAGCAACAGCGCGCGGGTCGTGCCGCCATAGAGCACGTCGGCGTCGATCACGACCTGCACGGGACCGGGGGTCGTGTTCAGTAGAACACTTCCACGCCGATCATCGCCGCGAGGTCGCGCAAGGCAGCGCGACGCACCGCGCGGTCGTCGGGAAAACGGTCGTCCAGTGCTTCCACCGATTCGCTCGCCGGCGCGACGGCTGCGGCGGCGGACACAGCCGCAGCCGGCGCGACCGGCCGTGCCGCCGGCATCGCCTCGGCCGCGTCCGTCACCGACTTACTTGACGTCGAGCAGCTCGACGTCGAACACCAGCGTCGCGTTCGGCGGGATCACGCCGCCGGCGCCGCGTGCGCCGTAGCCCATCTCCGGCGGGATCACCAGCGTGCGCTGGCCGCCGACCTTCATGCCGGCGACGCCCTGGTCCCAGCCCTTGATGACGTGGCCTGCGCCGAGCGGGAAGTCGAACGGATCGCCGCGATCGCGCGAGCTGTCGAACTTCGTGCCCTTGTTGTCGGGCTTCGACGTGTCGTATAGCCAGCCGGTGTAATGCACGACCACGGTCTTGCCTGCAACGGCCTCCTTGCCGCTTCCTTCCTTGACATCGGTCATCTTCATTCCTTGGTTGGGTGTCGCTGGGGTGGGTGTGGCCGCTGTCGCCGTCATGGGCGCCGCCGCCGGCGCGCTGCCGTACATCGCCTTCCCGATACCGATGACGATCAGGACGACCGCAATGGCGATCAGGATCATCAGTCCGCGGCCTTTCGGCTTCGTTGCTTCGATCATGGTGTTCTCGATTCGATGGAGCGGCGCATTCTAGCCGCTGCGCTCAGTCGTCGGCCGAATCGGGCTGCAGATCGGCGAGCAGGTCGACGTATGCGCGCCGGATCAGTTGCGCCGGTTCGATCGAAAGCCGTCGCATCAGGTCCTCGGCGATCGCCTGGCCGTCGTCTACCGTCTGCTCCGGCGTGAGGACCACTTCGAGCTCGATGAAGTGACCGAGATCGTCCACGTCGTCGAGATGGATGCGGGTGGTCCCGACGAAGCACAGCGTGCGGGTCTTGCGAACCCGGCCGCAGGTGCCGTAGGCCAGCGCCAGCGTGCCGCGCAGCGCATCCGGTTCGCCGGTCGTCGCCATGACGTATTCGGACAACTTCGGGCCGGCCTGATCGTCGCGTCGATAGAAGATCAGCTGCCCTTCGGTCGCCGAGAACATCCGCAGCTTCAGGCGGCCGTTGGCGCAGGCGAAGAACGTGTCGTCCTGCGCGAAGATGGTCGGGCCGCGATCGGCGATGTCGAGCACTGCATCGAGCATCTCGGAAGGGCGGGGGACACGTGCCTTGATCTCGACGTTGCGGGCCATGATGGAATGCGCTGGTCTGGAAGGGTTCCGAAAAAAGCGAAGTGAGCCGATAAGCCGGATTCTGTGTCGATGCCCGCCGCTCCTGCGAGCGTCGGACACCCAGACAGCCATTCCTCTAGGCCACGCCTCGCGACGTGGCTCAAGCCGTCTACCCGCACGCTCCCCGAGCAGGGTCGTCGCGTGCCTATTTGACGTTGCTCCGCGTAGAGATTGCCCGTTTCACCCGAACTGAATCGGCTCGTCTCTGTTGCTCTGATCCGCGCCTCACGGCGGGCAGGTGTTACCTGCTACGCTGCTTTATGGAGTCCGGACTTTCCTCCCCCCTCGTGAAAGGGCGGCGACTGTCTGACTCGCTTCGCAGGGGGGATTCTATGCGAGGCGAAGGTTTTGCTCTTCCCCTTCGAGGGCCTGCCCCGGACTTGATCCGGAGGGAGGTTGGAAGGGGGTTGGATCAGATCGACCCTCACTCGAACCCATCCCACCCTAACCCTCCCCTTGAAGGGGAGGGAACCAGAATCGCTACGCATGAGTAACGAACGCAGCGGCGCCCGCATCCTCGTCGATCAGCTCCTGATCCACGGCGTCGATCACGTCTTCTGCGTCCCCGGTGAAAGCTATCTCCCCGTCCTCGACGCGCTATACGACGCGCAGGATCGCATCCGCCTCGTCGTCAATCGTCACGAGTCCGGCAGCGCGTTCATGGCCGAGGCCGCCGGCAAGATGACCGGTCGGCCGGGCGTCGCCTTCGTCACGCGCGGACCGGGTGCCTGCAACGCGGCGATTGGATTGCACACGGCTTTCCAGGATTCGACGCCGCTGATCCTGTTCGTCGGACAGGTCGGCAACGACTTCGTCGAGCGCGAGGCCTTCCAGGAGATCGACTACCGACGGATGTTCGGCCCGATGACGAAGTGGGTCGCGCAGATCGATCGCGCCGACCGCGTGCCCGAGTACGTCGCTCGCGCCTTCGCGACCGCGACCAGCGGTCGGCCCGGGCCGGTAGTGCTCGCCTTGCCCGAAGACATGCTCGACGCGCAGGCGACGGTGGCCGACGCACGGCCCTATCGCGCGGCCCAGCCGGCGCCGTCGGCGAGCGATCTCGCCGCTTTCGCCGCGCTGCTAGACGACAGCGAGAACCCGATCGTCATCGCCGGCGGCCCCGGCTGGGACACGGCCGCCTGCGCCGACCTGCAGCGCTTCGCCGAAGACCACGCGCTGCCGGTCGCCTGTGC
>JBDTIS010000059.1:0-4002 GCA_039936235.1 Burkholderiaceae bacterium
CATCGAAGAGGGCGATCAGCTCGAGATCTTCGAGGTCCAGGAAGTGGCCCGCACGCTGTAGGTGTATTGATGGCGGATCATGGCGCGATCGTCGCGCCATGATCCGACCCATCGCTGGATCGGGCGAGCCGCTGGCTCGCCTGTTCGTTTCAGGCATCGTCCGCGCAGCAGCCGGACCGCCGTCTTTCCCTTATGACTTCTTCGTCCGACTCGCGGACCGATCGCCGTTATCCCGGAGTGCTGCTCGCCATCGTCGCGTTGGCGGCCGTGATTCGCTGGGTGGTCATCGGGCGAGACGCGTTGTGGCTCGACGAAGGCTACTCGTGGTGGGACGCCGAGCAAAGGATGACCGCGCTATGGACGCTGGTGCCGACGTGCGATCCGCATCCGCCGTTGTACTTCGCGTTGCTGCATCCGTGGATCGCCGTCATGGGCGACGGCACCGTCGCCATGCGCCTGTTGTCGACGCTGTTCGGCCTGGCCACGGTCGCCGTCGTGTATCTGGCCGGCCGCGAGCTCGACCGGGCGCGCGGCCACGGCGCCGACCGCTTCGGCATCGGGGCGCTCGCGGCGCTGCTGTTCGCGCTGACACCGTTCCAGGTCTACTTCTCGGTCGAGGCGCGGCCTTATGCGCTGCTGTGCCTGGGCGCCGCCGTGCTGACGCTCGCGTGCCTGCAGATCGTGCGCGCCGTCGAGTCCCCGCAGCGGCGCAGGGCGTTCGCGTGGACCGACCGCATGCCGCCGCGCAGCTGGCTGCTGCTGCTGGCCGGCGCGCTGATGGTGGTCTGGACCAACAACACCGCGGTGCTCGTCCTCGGTGCGGTGAGCGTCGCGTTCATCGGGCTGTGGATATTCGATCGCGACAGCCGTTCGGTGATGGTCCCGGTGATCGGCGCCGGCGTGTTCGTCGCGCTGCTGTGGGCGCCCGACTGGCCGCTGCTGGTCGCACAGGCGCGCGAGGTTTCCGAAGACTTCTGGATCCCCGTACCGAGCTTCGCCGGCGTCACCTTCGAACTGCACAACCTGCTCGGCCTGGACGTGTTGCGGGCGACCTGGTGGGTCGCGCTCGCGATGGTCGGCGGCATGATGCTGATCGGTCGCCGCATCGGCTGGCGCTGGGGACTGATGGTCGCCGCGCTCGCGGTCCTGCCGATCGCGTTCAACGTCGGCATCAGTTTCGCGATGAAGCCGATCCTGATCTCGCGCGCGCTGATGACGGCGGCACCTGCGCTCGCGCTCGCGCTGGCGGCGTCGGTGGTGCTGTTACGCGGGCGATCTGTGAGAATCGCTGCGGTGCTGGTCCTGGTCGCGGTCCATTGCATCTCGCTGGGACGGTTCATGGCCGCCGACCACGTCAAGGAACCGTGGAAGCAGGTGGTCGCGCGGCTCGCGGCGACCGCACCGCACGCGCCTGTCCTGGTCGTGCCGAACGAGCTCGTGCTGCCGCTGTCCCACGAGGCGAAGATGGAAGGGATCGCGGTGCGCGTACTCGGGCTCCCCGCCGACTATCCGGCGACCGACATGGCAGCGCGCTACCCGTCCGGCAAGTGCGCGCCGTCGGTGGTCGGGCAGGACCTTTCGCCGCTGCTGCGCAGCCTGGACGCGGAACGCGTGATCGTGCTGCTCACGCGCCTCAACAACACCTATGATCCGGACGAGGCTGCCGCAGCCACGATCCGTTCGGCCGGTTATACGCAGCAAGGCGACGACGTGTTCCAGCCCGGTGATCTGCGGATCATGAAGTTCGTGCGCAACTGAGGAGACGTTCATGGCTAGCAAGCATTCGAAGGCGATCCCCAACCGCAACCTGCGCATCGCGTCGCAGATCGCGCGCGACCTGTCCGAACTGATCCCGAAAGAGGTCCGCGATCCCCGCGCGATGCTCATCACGATCACCGATGTCGAGCTGACGCCCGACTACGCCCACGCGAAGATCTTCTTCACGACCCTGAACGACGATGGCGAAGGTGCCCGCGAGGCGTTGCAGGCCAGGGCCGGCTGGCTGCACAGCCTGCTGTTCAAGCGGCTCGCGATTCACACGGTGCCGACGCTGCACTTCGTCCACGACAAGTCCGTGAAGGCCGGCTCCGAACTGTCGCAGCTGATCGATGCGGCGAACGCCACGCGCGCCATCGACTGATGGACGACGGGTGTCTGCGGACGGCGGGGCGCGACGCGGATCGACCGAAGATCAGATGGCGCCCGGTCCACGGGGTGTTGCTGATCGACAAGCCGACCGGCATCACCTCGACCGCCGCACTGGCCCGCGCCCGGCGCGCGCTGCAGGCGGAGAAGGGCGGACATACCGGCACGCTCGATCCACTCGCCAGCGGACTGCTGCCGTTGTGCTTCGGCGAGGCGACGAAATTCGCGTCCGACCTGCTCGATGCGGACAAGTCGTATGCGGCGACGATCCGGCTCGGCATCAATACCGACACCGGCGACGCGGAAGGTGAGTCCGTGCTGACGCGTGCAGTCGATGTCGATCGGGCCGCCATCGACGCAGTGCTCGGACGCTTTCGTGGTCCGATCGCCCAGGTTCCGCCGATGTATTCGGCGCTCAAGCGCGACGGCCGTCCGCTGTACGACTACGCGCGTCAGGGCATCACGGTCGAACGGGCCGCGCGTGCGGTCATCATCCACGGGCTCGACGTCACCACCTTCGACGGGATCTCGCTATCGGTGCTGGTCCACTGCTCGAAGGGCACCTACATCCGCACGCTCGGTGAAGACATCGGCAACGCACTCGGCTGCGGCGGCCACCTGACCGCGCTGCGCCGTCTCACGGTCGGCGGTCTGATGCTCGCCGATGCGGTGCCGCTCGAAGAGCTCGAGCGGCTGACTCCCGATCGACGGGAAGCGCTGATCCGACCGACCGACACGCTGATCAGCGCGCTGCCGCGGATCGACCTCGACAACGAGCTCGCGAACCGCTTCGTCGACGGACAGCGACTGGCGTGGGCGGACGCGACGTTCCAGGGACGCGTCCGCGTCTATCGGCAGGCGTCCGCGATGCTGCTCGGCACCGGCCTGGTCGGCTACGACGACCGGCTGGCGCCGGTCCGGCTGGTGGCCCGCGTCGCCGTCTAGGAACGCCCGGCTCGCACTGCGGCGTCGACGTGGAAATCCTTTTTCGATTTGTGCATTGCAACTGATACACTCTCGGGTTGCCTTGAAGCCGGACCAATCGCACCGAAGCAGATGCGTCCGCTACAGCCCCCTCTCTCTTGATTCGCGAGCCACGCATGCGCCGCACCGACAACCAGTCCCTCCGCAACGTCGCCATCATCGCTCACGTCGATCATGGCAAGACCACTCTGGTCGACCAGCTGCTGCGGCAGTCGGGCACGTTCCGCGAGAACCAGCACGTCGCCGAACGCGTGATGGACTCGAACGATCTCGAGAAGGAACGCGGCATCACGATTCTCGCGAAGAACTGCGCGGTCGAGTACGAAGGCACGCACATCAATATCGTCGACACGCCCGGACACGCCGACTTCGGCGGCGAAGTCGAGCGCGTGCTGTCTATGGTCGACGGCGTGCTGCTGCTGGTGGATGCGGTCGAGGGCCCGATGCCGCAGACCCGCTTCGTCACGCGCAAGGCGCTGGCACTCGGTCTGAAACCGATCGTGGTCGTCAACAAGATCGACCGTCCGGGTGCCCGTCCCGACTTCGTCATCAACGCCACGTTCGACCTGTTCGACAAGCTCGGCGCGACCGAAGAGCAGCTCGACTTCCCGGTCGTCTACGCATCCGCGCTGAGCGGCTATGCGTTCCTCGACATGAAGGACATGCCCGGGGCGTCCGAAGAACAGAGCGCGACCCCACATCAGGGCGAGGCGGTCGCGCATCTCGAAGGCGGAGACGCCGGACATAACATGCGTCCGCTGTTCGAGGCGATCATCAAGCACGTCCCGGTCCGCGAAGACAATTCCGACGGTCCGCTGCAATTGCAGATCTCGTCGCTCGACTACTCGAGCTACGTCGGCAAGATCGGCATCG
>JBDTIS010000060.1:0-18386 GCA_039936235.1 Burkholderiaceae bacterium
GCGATCCACAGCGTGTGCCCGACGTTGCCGTTCAGCAGGACGTCCTGGCCGAACGCGATGCCTTCGATCTTCGACGGGATCCGCGCCGACGCGACGCCGTCGGCGTTCAGCAGCGCGACCAGGTCGAAGATCCGGGTCTTGCCCGAGCGAGGCCGCCTCGGCCGCAGCGCCGTTCAGGTTGGTGATGTCGGCCGCCGTTCAGGTCGATCTTGAACAGCGTCTTGACCACCGCCGTGCTGCTGTCGCGCAGACCCTTGCCGTCGCGCTCGTCAACGGTGAACTCGTGATCGTTCAGAGTGGTGATCTCGCGAACGCCCGAACCCGTCGTCAGCTGGTAGCCGTACTCGAGCGATGCGGCGGTCGCGCGATCGAACTGATAGACGTAAGGACCGTACTCGTCGGACACGAAGACGCTCTTGCCGTCGTTCGAAAAGCGCAGGTGTTGCCACCGGCCCACGCCAGCGCCGGTCCGATGCCGCCGACTACGCTGCTTGCAAGGCCGTTCTCGAGCGGCGTCGTGAAGCCCGACAGATCATCGCCTTGTCACGCGCTCGAGCCCGTCAGCGTGCCCTGTGCGAGCAGGATCGGTGCAGAGATCGCCGGCCGGCTCGTCGATGCGGCTGTACAGATGGCGACGTGGAAGGCGTAACGGCGCAATGCGTTGCGCATGTAAAAGGCTCTGGTCGGTCGAGGAGGTCGGCCGAAGTAGCAGCGCATCGAACGTTTCGTGACACCGAACAGTGCGTCGACGGGTCGGTAGCGCACCTGCAACGGTGTTCAGGACATCGGCTCCCAACCGATCTGCACGAGTTCCACGCCCGATGACGCCTCCTGCGTCGTCGCGGCATTCGGGCCGAGGCCCGCAGCGAACACCAGCCGCTCGGCGAGATACACCAGCGGCAGGCGCGCACGTTGCCACGCGGCGATGCCGGCTTCCTGGTAGAGGTTCTTCAACGTCCGGCTCGGCCCCTCGGCGCGCGCGCGTAACCGTTCGCCACCGCGGCGCTCGCGAAGGACCAGTGGACCTTCGCGCAGGGCCAGTGCATCGAAGCCGCGTTCGTCGGACGCGTCGAACAGCAGCGTTCCGTTCCATTCGGGCACCTCGATGCGCGATTCGCCGCGCCACTGCAGCGATCGAAAGGCGCCTTGCGGTCGACCACCGCGATCGATCGACACGTGTCCGCGATACAGCCGCAGCGTCTGCCGTTCGTGCAGCAGCGCGATCTGTGCGTCGGGCGACGCATGCAGCAACTGGTCGAGCATCTCCTTCAACGCGGCCGCCGACGGCGCCCGCATGCCGCGAAGCGCGAGCCAGACGCGCAACGCGTTGGCCGCACGCGGATCCGACAGCGAAGCCAGCCTGTCGATATCGAGCTCCTCGCTCTCGGGCGTCGAGGCATCGTGGCGAAGATCTTCGTGCCCGATGTCGTCGAGCAGCTGCTGCATCGTCGACGCGTGCGCCGCGGTCTGCGCGAGGCGCGTCGCGATCGACGGGACGATGCGGCGCAACGCGGGCATCACTTCGTGACGGATCGCGTTGCGCGTGTAGCGGCGGTCACTGTTGGACGGATCCTCGACATGGGTCAGCGCGTGCGTCGCTACGTAGACGCGTAGCGTCGCCGCCGGCAGGTCGATCAACGGACGCAGCAACAGAATGTCGTCGATCCAGCGACTGCGCGCGGTGGCAGCGAGCCCGCCGACGCCTGCGCCTCGCGCGAGGTTGACGAGGACCGTCTCCGCCTGATCGTCGACGTGATGCGCGGTCATCAGGATCGAGCAGCCGTGCTGCCTGCAGAGCTGCATCAGTGCCGCATAGCGCAGCGTGCGGGCTTCGGCCTCGACCGAAACGCCAGGGCGCAGCGGAGCGATGTGTGCGGCATCGAAGGCGACGCCGAACGTAGCGGCCTGTGCGCGGCAATGTTCCAGCCAGGCATCGGCCGTCGCAGCCAGTCCGTGATGGATGTGGAATGCGAACACGTCGATGCGCCGACTGTGATGCAGCATCGACGCCGCGCGGAGGAGGGCGGTGGAATCGGCGCCACCGCTGTAGGCGATCGCGACGCGGCGCTTCGATGGTCCGCTGTCGTCGGTGGTTGCCCGCGCCGCATCGAGCGCCCGCAAAACCGCGGCCGCCAAGGCATCCGGAAGATCCATCGCCACGACGATCGTCGTCGCGCCGGCTTACTCTTGCGGCACGATCTCCTTGAACTTACCGTAGGCGGCAAGCCGTTCGTAGCGCTGGGCCAGCAGCTCCGAAGTCTTCATCCCCTGGAACTGCCTGAGCGCATCGGCCAGCGCGCGCTTGAGCATCTGCGCCATCAGCGTCGGGTCGCGGTGCGCGCCACCCACCGGTTCGGAGACGATTTTGTCGATCAGACCGATCGCCTTCAGACGATGCGCGGTGATGCCCATGATCTCGGCCGCCTCGGGCGCCTTGTCCGGGTTCTTCCACAGGATGGAAGCGCAGCCTTCCGGCGAGATCACCGAGTAGGTGGAGTACTGCAGCATCAGCACCTGGTCACCCATCGCGATCGCGAGCGCGCCGCCGGAGCCGCCTTCACCGATGACGGTCGCGATGATCGGCACCTTGAGCTCTGCCATCGCGTAGAGGTTGTGGCCGATGGCTTCCGACTGGCCGCGCTCTTCGGCATCGATGCCCGGATAGGCGCCCGGCGTATCGACGAACGTGAAGATCGGCAGTCCGAACTTCTCGGCGAGCTTCATCAGCCGCAGGGCCTTGCGATAGCCTTCGGGCTTCGGCATGCCGAAGTTACGTGCTGCTCTTTCCTTCGTGTCGCGGCCCTTCTGGTGGCCGATGATCATGCAGGCCTGGCCGTTGAAACGCGCCATGCCGCCGACGATCGACAGGTCGTCTGCAAAAGTCCGGTCGCCGTGCAACTCGTGGAAGTCGGTGAAGATGTCGCGCACGTAGTCGAGCGTGTACGGCCTTTGCTGATGACGCGCGACCAGCGCGACCTGCCACGGCGTGAGCCGCGCGTAGAGATCCTTGGTGAGCGCGTCGCTCTTCTTCTGCAGGCGTCCGATCTCCTCGGAGATGTCGACCGCGGAGTCGTCCTGCGCGAAACGCAGCTCTTCGATCTTCTCCTCGAGCGACGCGACCGGTTGCTCGAATTCGAGGAAAGTGGTCTTCGATGCCATCTCGTGTCTCCGGCAATGTCATCCCGGCGAAGGCCGGGACCGAATCATGCAATCAGTAATCGACCGGCAGCGGATCGAGGCTGCGCCACATGTACCACGTGGCGACCGTGCGCCACGGCTGCCAATTGTCCGCCACTTCACGCGCCTCGTGCCGCGACACCGGTTCCCCGCTGAAATAGTGCAGGCTGATCGCCTTCAGCAGGCCGATGTCGTCGAGCGGCAGCACGTCGGGCCGCAGCAGGTTGAAGATCAGGAACATCTCGGCGGTCCAGCGACCGATGCCGCGGATCCCGATCAGTTCGGCGATGACCTCTTCATCGCCCATCGCCGACCACGCGTCGGGATGGACCTGACGCGCCTTGAACTGCGCCGCGAGGTCGAGGATGTATTCGGTCTTCCGTTTCGACAGCCCGCAGCCCAGCAGCGCGACGCCGCCGGTCTTGACGAACGCGACCGGCGTCATCCGCGGCACCGCGGCCACGACGCGGTCCCACACGGCCTGTGCGGACCTCACCGAGATCTGCTGGCCGGTGATGGCCCGGGCCAGCGTCACGAACGGATCGCCACGGCTCACGAGGAAGCCTTCGGGATGCTTCGGGATCACGCGGCGCAAAATGCGGTCGCGCTTGATCAGGTCGGCCCGTGCCTCTTCCCAGTAGTCGGGACAGCCGCGTTCGAGCCTGGCTTCGTCGAACGCCGCTGCGGGAAGCGACGAAGGGGCGGCGGACATCGGGATCGACGGCATGCGTTCTGTCAGGACCGACGCCACACGGTGCCGGACGCGCTGTCCTCGAGCACGACGCCTTCGGTCGCGAGCTCGGCGCGGATGCGATCGGCTTCGGCGAAGTTCTTCGCGCGTTTGGCGGTGGCGCGCGCCTCGATCGCCGCGGCGACTCGGTCGTCCAGCGTCGCGTCGGCAGGGCCGCTGATGGACGGCATCGCCCGCAGGAATTCCTGCGGGTCGCGTTGCAGCAGGCCGAGGATGCGGGCCAGCGCCTTCAACTGGGCGGCGGCGGCGGGTGACCGGTCGCGGTTCACTTCGCCGGCCAGATCGAAGAGAGAGGCGACCGCAATCGGCGTGTTGAAGTCGTCGTCCATCGCGACCTGGAAGCGGGCGGCGTGCGGCGCGGTCCAGTCGACAGCGGCCGCGGGCCCGGACGGTGGCGTGCCCTTGAGCGCCGTATAGAGCCGGGTCAGGCCGGCGCGTGCGTCGTCCAGATGCGCGTCGGAATAGTTCAGCGGACTGCGGTAGTGATTGCGCAGCAGCAGAAAGCGCAGCACCTCGGCGTCGTAGTGCTTCAACACGTCGCGGATCGTGAAGAAGTTGCCGAGCGACTTCGACATCTTCTCGTTGTCGACGTTGAGGAAGCCGTTGTGCATCCAGACGTTGACGAAGGTGCCGCCATGGGCGCCTTCGCTCTGCGCGATCTCGTTCTCGTGATGCGGAAACTGGAGATCCTCGCCGCCGCCGTGGATGTCGAAGTGGTTGCCGAGCAGCGCGCAGCTCATCGCCGAGCATTCGATCGCCCAGCCGGGGCGGCCGTCACCCCACGGCGACGACCACTTCGCGTCGGCCGGCTCCTCGGGCTTCGCCTTCTTCCACAGGACGAAGTCGAGTGGGTCGTGCTTGCCACCGGTGACCACCGCGCGCTCGCCGGCACGCTGTTCGTCGACCGAGTTGCCGGACAACTTGCCGTAGTCGGGAAACTTGCGGACCGCGAAGTTGACGTCGCCGTTGCTAGACGCATAAGCCAGCTCCTTGGCTTCGAGCTTGCCGATCAGGTCGAGCATCTCGTGGACGTGCGCGGTCGCGCGCGGCTCGTGGTCGGGGCGCTGGATGCCTAGCGCATCCGAGTCTTCGTTCATCGCGGTGATGAAACGCTCGGTCAGCGCACCGATAGCCTCCTTGTTCTCGCCGGCCCGCTTGATGATCTTGTCGTCGATGTCCGTGATGTTGCGGACATAGGTGACTGCGTAGCCGGACGCATCCAGCCAGCGGCGCACGATGTCGAACGCCATCATCATCCGCGCATGGCCGATGTGGCAGTAGTCGTAGACGGTGATGCCGCAGACGTACATGCGGACACGGCCGGGATCGATCGGCTGGAACGTCTGCTTCTCGCGGGTCAGCGTATTGTGGATCTTCAGCATGCGGCGGGCGATGGAATGAACGGAGCGCGTGCGCGGCGATCGACGCGACGGACTGACAGGATGCGGTGCATCGGTGCGGCGATCTTCGTGCGCAGGAAAGCCCAGGTCGAGGACGAGCACGTCGAGCGTCGGTCCGGCAGAGTGCCGGGACGAGCCTGCGACGGGGAAAGGGTCGGGACGACGATCGAAGGCACCCGCACGAAAAGCCTCTGCACAAATAGCAAAACCACTCGAATGGGGAACGCTCATGAAGCAAGGGAGCGTCCGTCGAGTGGCTGGTGTTTGTTAAACTTTTTTCGTTTTTATTTGCGGCGAGTATAGCATCGCGGTCCCGGACCACGACAGTTTCTGGAGCGTCGCGACATCGGTGCGCATGCGACCATCGCAACCTGGTGGCCATCCCACCGCGCAGCGCCCGGCGCCGTTACGGAGTGCCCGATGCATCCTTCCCATCCCATTGGAAATCTCTTGCCGAAGCCCCCGATCGACCCCGAACACGCAGCACCGATAGGCAGGCTGCTCGCGCGCTTCGCCGGCACCGGACTGGTCGCACTGATGCTGGCGGCGCCGTTCACGATGGCCCGCGCCGATGACCTGCAGGACGTCTCGAAACTCGTGTCGACCGGCAAGATCGACGAGGCCGAGAAGCGCGCCGATGCCTTTCTGGCGAAGACGCCGAAGGATGCGCAGATGCGCTTCCTGAAAGGCGTGATCCTCGCGCAACGCGGCAAGCGCGCCGAGGCGGTCGCGATGTTCACCGGCATCACGCAGGACTATCCCGAACTGCCCGAGCCGTACAACAACCTCGCTGTGATCTATGCGGCGCAAGGCCAGTACGACAACGCCCGCGGCGCGCTCGAGACCGCGGTGCGCGTGTCGCCCAACTACGCGACGGCGTATGAGAATCTCGGCGACGTCTACGCGGCGCTGGCGGCGCGTTCCTACGAAGATGCGCGCCGCTACGACGGCGGCAACGCCGGCGCGTTGCGCAAGCTGACCGCGACACGCGCGATGCTGACGGCCGCGCCAGCGGCGGCCGCCCCGTCGACCCCGGTCGCATCCACGCCGGTACCGCCATCGGCGCCGGCCGAGGCGATCCGTTCGCAGCGCAACGTCGGCCTGCCGAGTCCGGCCGGACCGCGGGTCACCGTCGGCGGCACGGGTGCGGTCGCGCCGGAGATCGTCGTGCCGGCGAACGCCGCCGAGATCCCGCAGGGTTCGAACGTCGTCGCCATCGAGACGCGGTCGACAGACGTCGATCGCGCGAGCACGTCGGTTCTCCCCGGCGTCACGACCATCGTCGATGCGGATCCGGCCCAGCCGATCGCCGCCGTCACTGCCGCGGTGTCGCAATGGGCACAGGCGCATTCGGTCGCCACGGACGACCTGCGCGTTCGCATCGACGGCGATACGGCGATCGCGCGCTTTCGCGAAGCGGCGAAGGGTGCGCCGACGGTCAACCGCGCGCTGACCCTGAAGCGCGACGGCGCGGCCTGGCACGTGACCGAAGCCCGCGGCGAATCGTGAACGGGATCCGCCTGCGCATGCTCGCGTCGATCGCGAGTGTCGTGGTCTTCCTGTCGGCGAACGCCGCCGCCGCTGCAGGACCGCAGGTCGCGTTCGAAACCACGATGGGACGCGTCGTCGTCGAGCTCGACCCGGAACGCGCGCCGCTCAGCAGCCGCAACTTCCTGCACTACGTCGCCGAAGGGCACTACGACGGCACGCTGTTCCACCGCGTGATGGAAGGGTTCGTGATCCAGGGCGGCGGGCTCACGCCCGACCGGCAGCAGAAGCCCACGCATGCACCGATCGTCAACGAGGCCGCGAACGGCCTTTCGAACCTGACCGGTACGCTGGCGATGGCACGCGAGAATGCGGTCGATTCGGCCACGTCGCAGTTCTTCATCAATGTCGTCGACAATCTGCGGCTCGACCATGTGGACGTACCGCCCGAAGGCGTGACTGTCACGCGCAGCGGCAAGGACGTGTTCGTCGCCCGGGCCGAAGCGTCACGCGTGTTCGGCTACGCGGTCTTCGGCCGCGTCGTCGGCGGCATGGACGTCGTCGAGCGGATCCGTTATGTCGCGACGACGACCGTGGATCGCGGCGGCGAGGTGTTCGAGAACGTACCGGTCGAACCGGTAATCATCCGGAAAGCAGTCCTGCTGCCGCCCACCAACTGAGAAAAGACTCATGGCCGAGAACCCCAAGATCCTGCTGCACACCAATCATGGCGACATCACGATCGAACTCGATGCCGCCAAGGCGCCGGTCAGCGCCGCGAACTTCGTCGAGTATGTGAAGAAGGGGCATTACGACGGTACCGTGTTCCATCGTGTCATCAACGGCTTCATGGTCCAGGGCGGCGGCTTCGCACCGGGCATGGAACAGAAGCCGACCGGCAAGACCATCGTCAACGAAGCCGACAACGGCCTCAAGAACGACAAGTACACCGTCTCGATGGCACGCACCAACGATCCGCATTCGGCGAGCGCTCAGTTCTTCATCAACGTCGCCGATAACGACTTCCTGAACCACACCGCGCCCACCTCGTCGGGTTGGGGCTACGCGGTGTTCGGCAAGGTCACCGGAGGGATCGACGTCGTCGACAAGATCAAGGCGGTCAAGACCGGTCGAACCGGCAGCCACCAGGACGTACCGGTCGACGAAGTCGTAATCGAGAAGGCCGAGGTCGTCTGACCGTCGAGTCCATGTCGACGTCGCCGGAAGGGATCGCCCGCTTCGACGCCGTCTTCGCGTCCGATATCCATCTGTCGTCGGCGCATCCGGCCACGACCGCGGCGTTCCTGCGCTTCATCGACGCGGTGGTCGCGCGGCGCACGGGTCGCTTCTTCATCCTCGGCGATCTGTTCGAATACTGGGCCGGCGACGACGATCTCGACGATCCGCTGGCGCGCGAGATTGCCTTCAGGCTCCGTGAGTTGTCCGACGAAGGGACCGCGGTCGCGTTCATGGCCGGGAACCGCGACTTCCTGATCGGCGACGCGTTCGCAGATGTCGCCCGCCTGACCCTGCTGCCCGATCCGTACTGCGAGCGGATCGGCGACGTCGATCTGCTGCTGTCGCACGGTGACGTGCTGTGCACCGACGACGTCGACTACCAGCGCTTCCGGGCGATGGTGCGCAGGGCCGACTGGCAGCGCGACTTCCTGGCGAAGCCGCTGGCCGAGCGCCGCGCACTGATCGTCGGTGCGCGCCGACAGAGCGAGGCGGCCAAGCAGGAGAAGGCCGCCGCGATCATGGACGTCAACGACGATGCGGTGAAGCTGGTGCTGGCGCAGAACCCGTCCACGCAGATGATCCACGGTCACACGCACCGGCCCGCGCATCACATCCACGCGATGGCCGACGGCGCGAGGGACCGCTGGGTGCTGACCGACTGGGACGCCGACGCCGTGCCGCCGCGTGGCGGCGGTCTGGCGCTCGAAGGTGGGCGATTCGTCGCGGTTACTGCATCCGACTGACGCCGTCAGTCGACCATCTCGTTGAGGCGCTTCGCGTCGAAGTGACCCTCGTCGCGACACACTTCGGGACAAGCGCCGATGGCATCGAGTGCCGCAGCCATCGCCTCGATCTTCTGCGTCAGTTCCGCCGTGTGGTCGATCAGGCCGTGCAGCGCGATCGACAAGGGATCGTCCGCGTCGCGTGTCACCGCATAGGCCGAGAAGCCCATCCGCGCGGCGTTCTGCTCGCGGCGTTGCGCGGCGCCTTCGCTGATGATGCGGGCCGGGATGCCGATCGCCGTCGCGCCGGGCGGCACCTCGCGGACCACGACCGCGTTCGAACCGACACGCGCGTTCTCCCCGACGACGAACGGACCGAGCACCTTGGCGCCGGCGCCGACCACAACCCCGCGATGCAGTGTCGGATGCCGCTTGCCGCCGTTCAGCGACGTGCCGCCGAGCGTCACCCCCTGGTAGATCGTGCAATCGTCGCCGACCTCGGCCGTCTCGCCGATGACGACGCCGAGGCCGTGATCGATGAACACACGGCGACCGATGGTCGCTCCCGGATGGATCTCGATCCCCGTCAGGAAACGGGTCCAGGCCGACAGCCACCGTCCGAGCCACAGATAGCCTCCGGCCCAGCAGCGATGCGCGACGCGATGCATGAACAACGCATGCAGACCCGGATAGCAGGTGAGGATCTCCCACCTGCTGCGGGCGGCCGGATCGCGCTCGCGGATCGTCGCGATGTCTTCGGAGAGGCGGGTGAACATCGCGGCATTCTAAGGGTGGCCGGGAAAGCTTGCTGAAGGCGTGGAAGTCCTGTTCGCCGTCGTCCCGGACCAGCGCGGAACGAACGCCGTGCCGTCCATCAACCGTCGCGCGCTGCGGCTCGTCACCGCGCGTTCGACATGCCATCGCCCGTCACGCCGGTCGAGCACGGCGCCGACCGCCAGTACGCCGGACACATGGCCGATGCGGCTGGTCGATCGAGACCGCGCCGAACAGGAACTCCACGTCGCAGTCCGCACGCAGCGACCGCGACACGATCACGACCTTGCTAGTCGACGACGTCGCGCCGCACAGCCCATCGGCGTGGCGTCCGTACGGGTCCGGGCTGCCGAGGATGCGCAGCAGCAACGCGTCGCGTAGGCCGGGCCGCTGCATCAGCGTCGCGCGGATCGCCTTCCCATCGCCGTCGCTGTGGCTATCGGCAATGCGCTCAGGATGGTCTCGTCCCGGCAGCGCGCAGCATCGCCTTCGCGATGCCGCGCAGCCACTGAACTTCTTCGTGTTCGAGCCGCGCGCGTGCGAACAGCCGCCGCAGACGCGGCATCAGTTTCTTCGGCGCGTCGGGGTCGAGGTAGCCGATCGCCAGCAGGCCCTGTTCGAAGTGCTCGATCAGCGCCTCGCGTTCGGCGTGCGACGCGGGGACTGCGACGTTCGCGATCGGTGCGCGCTGCGACGACAGGGCGGCGAGCCGGCATTCGTAGGCCGTGAGCTGGACGGCCTGCGCGAGGTTCAGCGAACCGTACGCCGGCGACGTGTCGATCCGGCAGCGTGCCTGGCAGCGCAGGACGTCGTCGTTCGACAGCCCGTAGCGCTCGCTGCCGAACACGAACGCGACGTCGCCGGGAACGGCGTGCACGATGCGCAGCGCATCGGCGGCCGACTCGCGCACCGTGGACAGCGGGGGAGCGTATTCGCGGTCGCGCGCGCTCATCGCGATCGCGTGCGAGCAGCCGGCCAGCGCGTCGTTCAGCGTCGGATGGATCGTGGCGCCGTGCAGCACGTCGACGGCGCCGCTGGCGAATGCGGTCGCGGCGGGCTGGCTCAGCACGTCGGCATAGCGCGGCGTGACCAGCGACAGTTGCGAGAGCCCCATCACCTTCATCGCGCGCGCAGTGGCGCCGACGTTGCCCGGATGGCTGGGACCGACGAGCACGATGCGGATGCTGACGAGCACGGCGTCAGGATGATCGCCGGCCGTATGCGGTCGTTCGAGGTCGATCAGAGCGATATCCAGAGTCGGCTCACGGTGGTGTCGGATAGAATCCTGCGCTTCCGAAGCCGAGCGTTAGTGTCGGATCGCCGGCACAGCGCCGCTTCGACGCTCTTTTCACCGTCAGCCCTGCTGCGGCTTCCCGGTCATATGTCGCAAAACATCGTCGGTGCGTCGCTCGCCGGTTCGCCGATCGGCTTCGCAGTCTTCGACCCAGGCTCAGCGCCCATCACGCCATGTCATCCCTGCATCCGATGTTGAACACGGCCGTGAAGGCCGCCCGCCGTGCCGGTTCCATCATCAACCGCGCGAGTCTCGATCTGGAGCGCGTCAAGGTCAGCCGCAAGGCGCACAACGACTTCGTGACCGAGACCGACGAGGCGGCCGAGAACGCCATCATCGACGTGCTCCTGACTGCCTATCCGGACCATCGGATACTAGCAGAGGAGAGTGGCCGGACCGCCGGTGCGCAGGGGGTCGCGAAGGGGTCGGACAGCTCGGTGAGCGCGATGGACAACGAAGCCGAGAACCTGTGGATCATCGATCCGCTCGACGGCACGACCAATTTCATCCACGGCTTCCCGCAGTACTGCGTGTCGATCGGCCTGTTGCAGCGAGGCGTCGTCACGCAGGCGGTGATCTACGACCCGAACCGCAACGACCTGTTCGTCGCGACGAAGGGCCGCGGCGCCTTTCTCAATGACCGCAGGCTGCGCGTATCGAAGCGCCACCGGATGAACGAAGCCCTGCTCGGCACCGGCTTCCCGTTCAAGAATCTCGAGACGCTGGACCGCTACCTCGCGATGTTCCGCCTGATGACCGCGCAGAGCGCCGGCATCCGCCGCCCGGGCGCCGCTGCACTCGACCTCGCCTACGTGGCCGCGGGCCGGCTCGATGGCTTCTTCGAGGTCGGGCTGATGCCGTGGGACATCGCGGCAGGCTCCCTGCTGGTGACTGAGGCGGGCGGACTGATCGGCGATTTCCAGGGCGACCCGGAATACCTGCACACCGGCGACGTACTGGCGGGCACGCCGAAGATCTTCGGCCAGCTGGTCGGGACGCTCGGACCCCTGTTCCCGAAGCGATCGCCGCAATAGGTCCGCTTCAGACGACGGTGACTGCGAACGCGGTCGCGTCCGGATGGGTGCCGACCAGCGCGAGCGCTTCGTCGCCGCCAGCTAGCCACGCCAGGTACTGCGACGGCAGAAGCACCATCGGTGCGCGATCGTGGACCGTGCCGAGGAATTCGTTCGGCGGGACCGTGCACATCGTGTAGACCGGGACCTTGTCGCCGGTCTTCGGATCCACGTTCTCGTCGTACATCCCCGCTGCCATGAATACCCGTTCCCCGGACATGGAGACGCGGACGCGCTGCTTGCCGGCGCCGGTCTCCGGCCACTCGTCCCAGCTCGACATCGGGATCAGGCAGCGTTTCCTGGCGAACACGAAGCGCCAGGGAAAGCCGTCCGTCAGCTTCTCGCTCATCGCGTTGAAGACGTCGCGACGGACCGGCTTCGGCTTGCCGTCTGCATCGAGCGACTTGCCCTTCATCATCATGATGAAGCCCCACTGCCGCAGTTCGGCCCGCAGCAGGCCGTCGGTATGCTGCCGCACGACCGGCATGCTGTTGCGCGGAAAGACTTCCTCGCTGCCTTTGAATGGGTTGTCGAACGGATAGGGCGGATCGTTCCAGTCGAACAGCGTTGGGTTCGCGACATATTCCTGCCAGTGTTCTTCGAGCTTGTAGCGGCCGCACATGGGGGTCCTCGGAATAGAGCTTTGATCAGGTGTGAGCAGAGACAACTCGCCGATCGCGTCTCGGTAAGCGGGGGTCGGGTCTGTAGCAACCAATCGATCTTGTACGGATGGATCGACAGATGTCGTCAAGGAAGAGCAACGCATCGGATGTCGCCGATGCCTGCGGCGATCGCACGGCGAATCCGAAGCTTCTGTTGCCTACCGCACAGACGACGCGACCGGGTTGGGCGATGGTCTATTGTCGACGGCGAGGTCATCTCCGGAACAACGCAGGAGACCGAAGTGAGAGAGGCATATCTTTACGACTCGCATTCGATCGATCTTGACGTAAAAGAGATCGCACACGGGCGGTTTCAGTGGACCTATTTCATCGACAGGCACTACTGCATTCAGGACACGTCGAACTTGGTGATCGACGAGGTTCGCGCTAATGCGCTCCTTCTCGCGCACCGATCGATCGACATGCTCAACGCGATCACATCGAACGCTCCGTTGCTCGCTTCGAACGGTGCGGCATTGCGACCGCGATCAACGGGTCGCTTGTAAGGTCTCGCTGCGACGGTTCCCGCAGCGACACCGCTCGCCCACCGCCCGGAAAGTTGGCTGCCAGGCGATTCCGGGTTAGCGCGCAGCAACGGAAGCACTGAAAAAGCGCATTGCGCGACTGTGGGGATCACTTCTGCGTCCTAAGCGCCGCAGCGGATCGATGGAGGACGTCCCGCCTGTCATCCGGGCCTTGTATTTCGTCACGAACGTATGTGAGGAACCTCTACCGTGACGCAGAGGCTGCATGTCCTGCCTGGTGGACAAGGTCCCGACTTTGTGGGGACGACCGTCGCTCTTTCATCGAGACGGCGATTCCGCCTCCGGGACGACAGCGATGTCCAGTGATCCATCATGACGTGATGCGCGCATAGCAACGACCCTCGTCAGAGGCAATGGGGCCACTTCGGCGTCGATGCCTGCCAGCTTCGGCTACGCACTGGTTGCCTCGCCCGTCGGGTCGTCGCCATTAGTCGTTGACGGTGCGTTCCGGCTCACGGCGCAGGAGGTCGACAGAGGATCCGCGAAAGATCCGCCTCAAGACCGTGTCAGCCGTGCTTCCGCTTGTCGCGCTGCTCCTTGGTAAGAACCGCGTCGATCTGGCTCTGCGCATTGAGTGACAAATCGAACATTTGATGACGGAATTCGGACATCTTGAGGTAAGTCTTGCTGATCGCAGCGTCGTCGCGTTTGTCGGCGTTGTACTGCTCGTTCATCAGGGCCTGCTCATCCTGCATTTTGCCCATCAGGTCCCAATGTTTGCGCCGCAGGTCCTCCCGGATGCTGGTGATCTTGACGCGCTGCTCCGCGGTGAGATTCAGATCCGGTCCCGGAGCGAAGCCGCCCATCATGCCGCGACCCATGCCGTATCCCGAGGAGTAGTCGCCCATCATCCCGCCGCGACCCATGCCGTAGCCGGAGCCGTAGTTGCCCATCATGCCGCGCCCCATGCCGTCGTCGTCCATCATGCCGGGGCCCATGCCGTACGGGGCATCCGCGCTTTGCGGTGGGTCGGCCATTGCACTGACCGCCACTAGCGCTCCGCCTATCAACAGCGCGGTACCGAAGGTCTTGTGAAAGTTGATGCATTTCATGATGAATGCCTTTCGACGTTGATGAGGGCGCGATATTCGCGACCGGCGACAGCCAGCACTTCACTTTCGCTTTTTCGCGACGATCCATGCGACGAGGCCGGCCACCACGACGACCAGCAAGACCGGCAGCAACATGCCGGCGTATCCGCCGCCCATCCAGGCGCCGCCATAGCTGCCCATCACGCCGGCACCCGTGTCTTATCCACCTTGCGACTGAAATACCCCGTTCGCCGGCACGATCGGCCGCATGCCGTTGCGACGGCAGTCATGGTGTTCGGAAAGTGCCTGCGTGCCATGGCGATGGTCCGATCGGGTGAATGAAGGCGAGCGCCTTCGTGATGGGCGATGATTTCACTGACAGCGTCTGCTCGAACCGTCGCGAAACCATAGTCATAGGCGCGGCGGTTGTCGTCGTCTGTGCGCCACCCCGCATAGCGCTTCGCCGTGCCCGCGCTCAGCTTGTTCTCACCGAGCATGCGCTCACGCAACGATGTATCAGCTGGACGATGCTCAGCCCCGCATCGTCGAACGCGCCGAACACGCCGAACGCATCGCTAAGAGCGACTCGCGCACGCAATCATGACTCCACGGTTCGACGATCGGCAAGGTTGCACAAGCTGTGGCAGGGCGTGTGTACGGCAACGTACAGACGTGCTTCGCGGAACATCCGACGATGCTCAGACAGCCATTGCGACGGCTTTCGAAATAGACGTCAAGGAGTTCAAGATGTACGCCAATAGCGGTTTCGGATGGATCTGGTTCCTTTGGATCGGCGTTGTTTTTCTCATGTTCTCGAGCGTAGGAAACTGGGGGTATACGTATCGGGTGCACCGGAGATTCGGCACAGGCCCCAAGGGCGCCCTCGATATTCTCGACGAGCGGTATGCGCGCGGCGAGATCGCCCGCGACGAATACGGACTCATGAAGGCCGAGATCGCACGAAGGGCGCAGTAATCCGGGGTTGTAGAGCAACGCGATGCGGGCGGCTGCTCTCTCGAGGATGGTCGGTGAGACAGGCGCTTGAGCAAGACGCTCGAGCCGGCCAGTACCTGGTCGCGCACTTCCTCCTCTCCATTATGAAAGGCACGCCATGAAGACATTGATCGGCATCAGTATCCTGGCCGCTCTCACAATCGTGCAGGGCTCGGCGCAGGCGCAGACGACAAGGGAGCCTTCGAAGAAGTCCTCCATCGTGCAAACGAGTTGCAAGGACTATCTGGCGATGGAAGAAGTAGTCAAGCCGAAGTTCATCTATTACTCGGTGGGCTATTCGAAGCGCGGAAAGCCTACTGCCGCGACGTTCAATGTCGTCGAAGTCGACAGGATCCAGCCCGTGGTCGACGAATATTGTCGTGTTCATCTCGCGTCATCGGCTTATCGAAAGGTGATGGAAGAAAGCATCGCTTCGGACAAGGCGAACAAGTAAGCGGCGTTGGTGACCGGATCGTCCCCCCGCAGGCAGGATCGTCATGAATGAAGCTTCGCGTAAGGCGCCGAGGCAGCCTGGCTGTTCTTGGGCTCAACGTTCCGTTCGGTGACCCAGACGTCAATGGATCAGCCGAGCCGTCGATAGGAATCCTGGTCACGGACTGGCCGGCAGCATGGCCGGACGTGTTCGATCGAGCCGATCACCGCGTCCGCCGATGGCGAGAACGAATGCGGACGCAGGCTGGGCCTTCGGATCCATCGAACCTGCCGCTACCCGGTGCCCCACCGGTGCCTGCGGATACGGTGTGCTTGCGCACAGAACGAAGTGCTGTCCGAGCGCATCGTCAAACCTGGATCGACGAACCGGTTGATCTAAGAAGAGAGCGACGATGCAGCACGTCTACTTGAACGTCAGGTGTTTCCGCTGGGGTTGGTTTCCATGTGTCGGCCTCGTCTTCACGCGCCGAGTGCCGATCCCGCGTCTTTCGAGAAGCACATGCGACCCTTGAGCGCCGAAAACTGGAAGATGCATGGGATGGCAGCGCAACTCGGCGGGATCGAAGCGGTAGCCGCCTCGGTAAGGGCGGCGCCGCGATCGGCTACGAGCCACTCTGAGCCATCGGATCCGGAGGGTGAAGGCGTTGCGCGGATCGGGGCGCGAGGTGCTCGACTTCGGCGCGTATCGACGGCCCCGAAGGATGACCACCCCGATGTCATCGTTCCATTGACTCGGGCCGTTGCTGTGAATGAGGTCGAACGAGGCGTGGCGCTGTGCGGCAGCGGCATCGGCGCGTCGGTCGCGGCGAACAAGGTGGCCGGTGTGCACGCAGGACTGATTAACGATGTTTTCTCCGTCCGTCAGGGCGTCGAAGACGACGACATGAACGTGTTCTGTCTGGGCGGCAAGGTGATCGGATCGGCCCTCGCGCTGGAGCTGGTCGAGACCTTTCTGGCGGCTCGCTTCAGCAATGCGGCGCGCCACCGGCGCCGTCTGACCAAAGTGCAGGCACTCGAGATCGACGGCCCGGAGTGTTCATCCATCCCGACCCGGCATTCGGGAAGGGTCGCGTGACCGTCCCCAATCGGTTCGCCCCCATCCTGCCAACCCACGAATCCGCGAGGAACCGAGACCATGGACGACACACTCACATTGACGCGCCAGACTCCCGACCACGACGTCGCAGCGCCGCCGGCCGGCAAGGGCCGGACCCTGGACGCCGAGACCCTGCGGCGGACCAACGCCTACTGGCGGGCCGCCAACTACGTATCGGTCGGTCAGATCTACCTCTACGACAACCCGCTGCTGCGCGAGCCATTGACGATGGCGCACGTCAAGCCGCTGGTCGTCAGTCACTGGGGGACGACGCCGGGGCAGAACTTCATCTACGTCCATCTGAATCGGGTCATCAAGAATTCCGATCTGGACATGATCTACATCGCCGGCCCCGGCCATGGCGGGCCGGCCATCGTAGGCAACGTGTACCTCGAAGGCACCTGGAGCGAGGTCTATCCGAACGTCACCCAGGATGAAGCCGGGCTGAAGAAGCTGTTCAAGCAGTTCTCGTTTCCGGGCGGCATTTCCAGTCACGTCGCGCCGACGACGCCGGGGTCGATCCACGAAGGCGGCGAACTCGGCTACTCGCTCAGCCACGCCTTCGGCGCGGCGTTCGACAACCCGCAATTGATCGTCGCCTGTGTCATCGGCGACGGCGAGGCCGAGACCGGCCCGCTGGCCACGGCATGGCAATCGAACAAGTTTCTCGATCCGGTGACCGATGGCGCGGTGCTGCCGATCCTGCATCTGAACGGCTACAAGATCAGCAACCCGACGGTGCTCGCGCGCATCGAGCACGACGAACTGGACCAGTTCCTTCGCGGCTGCGGCTGGACCCCGTATTTCGTCGAAGGCGACGATCCGGCGACGATGCACGAGTCGATGGCCACCGTCATGGACAAGGCGATCGCGGACATCCGGCGCTTCCAGACTTCCGCCCGTACCACCCACACTGCCAGCCGGCCGCGCTGGCCGATGATCGTTCTCAAGTCGCCGAAGGGCTGGACCGGACCGAAATTCGTCGACGGCCTGCCCGTCGAGGGCACGTTCCGCGCGCACCAGGTGCCGCTGCTGGTCGACACCGAACATCCAGAGCACCTCGCGCAACTCGAAGGCTGGATGAAGAGCTACAAGCCCGAGGAGTTGTTCGACGAGAGCGGACGGCTGATCGCGGAACTGGCCGAGCTGGCACCGAAGGGGGCGCGGCGGATGGGCGCCAACCCGAACGCCAACGGGGGTCTGTTCCTGCGCGACCTGCACATGCCGGATTTTCGTGCGCATGCGGTTCGAGTGCCCTCTCCGGGCGCCGTCGACGCGCAGGACACTCTCGTGCTGGGCGAGTTTTTCAAGGACATCGTCAGGCTGAACCCGAGCAACTTCCGCATCTTCGGTCCGGACGAGACGCTGTCGAACCTGCTCGGTGCGGTCTTCGAGGTCACGAACCGCCAATGGGATGCGACGACCGTTGCGAACGACGAATTCCTCGCTCCGGCAGGCCGCGTCCTCGATTCGATGCTGAGCGAGCACCAGTGCGAAGGCTGGCTCGAAGGTTATCTGCTGACCGGCCGGCACGGGTTGTTCAACAGCTACGAGGCGTTCATCCGCATCATCGATTCGATGTTCAGCCAGCATGCCAAGTGGCTGAAGGTCACCAAGGAGCTGCCGTGGCGTCGGCCGATCTCCTCGCTGAACTATCTGCTCGCCTCGCACGTCTGGCAGCAGGACCA
>JBDTIS010000061.1:0-24445 GCA_039936235.1 Burkholderiaceae bacterium
GCTCGGCCGACAGCGAGGCGCGTTCGCGCGCGAGCCGCTTGACGACCCAGTAGGTTTCTTCGCCTTCGACGTTCGGCAGCACCGCGAAATTGAACAGCGGCGGCGGCGACGGCGTGGCCCATTCGAGCGAACGACCGTCCCACAGGTCGCCGGTCACGTCGCGCAATGCTTCGCGATGGCGGATGCTGTAGACCAGCTGCCAGATCTGCAACGCGATGCCGGTCGTGATCAACAGCGCGCCGGCAGCCGCGACCAACAGCCACGGACGCCATTCGGGTACGTCGTAATGCTGCATCCGACGGGTCATCCCTTCGAGCCCGAGCCAGTACAACGGCATGAACGCGACGTAGAAGCCAACGATCCAGAACCAGAACGCGGCCTTGCCGATGCCTTCGTGCAACTGGAAGCCGAAGGCCTTCGGGAACCAGTAGGTGTAGCCGGCGAACGCACCGAACAGCACGCCGCCGATGATGACGTTGTGGAAGTGCGCGACCAGGAACAGGCTGTTGTGCAGCACGAAGTCGGCCGGCGGCACGGCCAGCAGTACGCCGGTCATCCCCCCGATCACGAAGGTAACGACGAAGCCCAGCGCCCAGAGCACCGGCGTCGTGAACACGACGCGGCCGCCGTACATCGTGAACAGCCAGTTGAAGATCTTCACCCCGGTGGGAACCGCGATGATCATCGTCGCGAGGCCGAAGATCGCGTTGACGTCGCCGCCGGCGCCCATCGTGAAGAAGTGGTGCAGCCACACCATGAACGCGAGGATGCAGATCGCCATCGTCGCGATCACCATCGACCGATAGCCGAACAGCGGCTTGCGCGAGAACGTCGAGAACACCTCGGAGAAGATGCCGAACGCGGGCAGCACCAGGATGTAGACCTCGGGATGCCCCCAGGCCCATATCAGATTCATGAACATCATCAAGTTGCCGCCGCCGTCGTTCGTGAAGAAGTGGAAGCCGAGATAGCGGTCGAGCAGCAGCATCGCGAAGGTCGCGGTCAGGATCGGGAACGCGGCGACGATCAGCAGGTTGGACGCGAGCGTGGTCCAGCAGAACATCGGCATCCGCAAGTAGTGCATGCCGGGCGCGCGGACCTTCAGAACCGTCGTGACGAGGTTGACGCCGGACAGCAGCGTCCCGATGCCGGAGATCTGCAGCGCCCACAGGTAGTAGTCGACGCCGACCCCCGGCGAATATTGCAGTTCGGACAGCGGCGGATACGGCAGCCACCCGGTCTTCGCGAATTCGCCGATGAACAGCGAGATGTTGACCAGCAGGGCGCCGGTCGCGGTCAGCCAGAAGCCGACCGAGTTCAGCGTAGGGAACGCGACATCGCGCGTGCCGAGCTGCAGCGGCACGACGAAGTTCATCAGCCCGATCACGAACGGCATCGCGACGAAGAAGATCATCATCGTCCCGTGCGCGGTGAAGATCTGGTTGTAGTGGTCGGGCGGCAGGTAACCGGGCCCGTTGAGTGCGAGCGCCTGCTGCGAGCGCATCAGCAACGCGTCGGAAAAGCCGCGCAATAGCATCACCATCGCGAGCATCACGTACATCACGCCGATCCGCTTGTGATCGACGCTGGTGAGCCATTCCCTCCAGATGTACGGGAAGTACCCCTTGACGAAAACCCACACCAGCACCGCGGTGATCGTGATCGCGACGACGCCGGACGCGACCATCACGATCGGCTGGTCGAACGGAATCGCTGACCAGCTCAGCTTGCCCAGCAGGTTCATGGCTTGATCTCCGGCTTCTCGGCGGCGCCTCCGCGCTCGACCTCGGGACCCGGACCGGGTGCGAGTTCCTGCGAGACGACTTTCGTGAAGAGATCCCGCTCGACGCTGCTGAACGTCGACGGCGGGATGTTGATGCTCTGTTTCGCGAGTGCGGTGTAGCTGGCGCTGTCGAGCACCGGGCCGCCCTCGCGCGTCTTGTTGACCCAGCGTGCGAAGTCTTCGGCCGACAGCGCGCGGACATCGAAATGCATGTCCGAGAAGCCTTCGCCGTTGTAGTGGCCGGAGATGCCGCGATAGGTGCCGAGTTCGTCGGCCTGCAGCCACAGCTCGGTCGCCATGCCGTTCATCGTGTAGATCATGCTGCCGAGGCGCGGGACGAAAAACGTGCTCATCACGCTCGACGACGTCAGCTTGAAATGCAGCGGCGTATTGGCCGGAACCACCAGCTCGTTGATGCTCGCGACCCGCTGCTCGGGCAGGATGAACAGCCACTTCCAGTCGAGCGAGACGACCTGGATTTCGAGCGGCGCATTGTTCGACTCGATCGGAACCGCCGGATCGAGCGAATGCGCACCGATCCACGTGACACCGCCGAGCAGGATGATGGTCATCGTCGGGATCGCCCAGACGACGAGTTCGATGCGACCCGAGAACTCCCAGTCGGGAAGGTACTTCGCGCGTCTGTTGCCGGCACGGAACCACCAGGCGAACGCAAAGGTGGCGACGATGGTCGGGATCACGATGGCCAGCATGATCGCCATCGAGTCGATCAGCAGCGTGCGGTTGGCGTGGCCGATCGGACCTTTCGGATCGAGGACTCCCGAGCCGCAAGCGGTCAGGAAGGCTGGCGCCAGAAACGCGAGACCGCGGGCGCACCGCGACGATCGCGAGCGCGGAGGATGGATCGTGGTGGTGTTCACCAGTTGGAGCTGAGGGGGTTCGATCGGAGGCCGGGATGCTTCACGCGTTGCGGCTGGACTTGCCTGTGCCGGGTGCGAGCCGGGGACATTGCCACAAAACGGGTCTCGCGCATTCGGGAAAACGCCTATTCGTTCGCGAACCCGTCACGAAGGGTTGCGCGGGACGGGTAAGGACTGGCGGCCGACGAAACGCCTGAGGCGATCGGTCTGCGGCCGCACCAGCACCTCGAGCGGCTCGCCCTGCTCGGCGATCTCGCCCTGGTCGAGGAACACCACGCGGTTCGACACGTCCCTCGCGAACGCCATCTCGTGCGTCACGACGATCATCGTGCGGCCTTCGCGCGCCAGCGCCTTCAGCACGTCGAGGACTTCGCCGACCAGTTCCGGATCGAGCGCCGACGTCGGCTCGTCGAACAGCATCACCTGCGGGTCCATCGCCAGGGCGCGCGCGATCGCGACACGCTGTTGCTGGCCGCCGGACAGGAACGCGGGATAGCGATCCTCGACGTTGACGAGTCCGACCTTGTCGAGGTCGCGGCGCGCCCGCGCGACGGCTTCGACGCGCGACAGCCCGAGCACGTGGATCGGCGCCTCGATGACGTTCTCGAGCGCCGTCTTGTGCGGCCACAGGTTGAAGCTCTGGAACACCATCGCGACCTCGGACCGCACGCGCTGGAGCTGTCTGGCGTCGGTTGCGCGCAGCATGCCGTCCTTCGCCATCGTCAGCGCGAGCGTTTCGCCGGCGACCTCGATCGCACCGGCGTTCGGCCGCTCTAGAAGGTTGATGCAGCGGAGCAGCGTGCTCTTGCCGGAACCGGAAGAGCCGATGACGCTGATCACGTCGCCGGTATGCGCCTCGAGCGACACGCCACGCAGTACCGGGTGCGCCCCGTAGTGCTTGTGCAGATCGGTGACCTTGAGCCGCGCGGTCATGCAGGGTCGTGCCGGTCAGGGACTCAGCAGATTGCCGGTGCGAAACGGGATCGTGCCGGCGATCCGCGCGATCACGTCGCCGGGACTGGCATAGCGGCGCAGCGCCCTCGAATAGAGGCGGCCCGCGTAGATCGCGCGGACCGGCGTCACGAGGCCTGCCACCGGATCGACGATCTCTGCGACGACGTCGCCGATCGCGACGGCATCGCCCGGTCCCTTGAAGAAGGCGATCACGCCCGCGTGCGGCGCAATCAGGTCCTCGGACGCGGACAACGGCGTGGCCTCGTGGCGCAGCGCGGGCAGCGACGGCAGCGTGTCGGCCGCGGCGATCAGCCCGCGATGGACGAGAAAATCGAACAACCCGCGCGCGTCTTGTGCGGCGAGCGCATGGCCGACGTCGAGCTGGCCGCGCAGCTCGACGGTGACGGCCATGCAGGCCATCGGGATGTGCGGCCGCTTTGCGCCGCGTTCAGCGGCAAGGCGCTCGTCTAGCTGCCACCAGACACCGCTCAGATGTTCGTCGAACGACGCGCCGCCGCTGTTCTTCGCCAGCAGGACGTTCTCCGCGCCGAGCAGCCTCGCCAGCGGCTCGCACTGCGGCCAGTACGGCGACTCGCAATACAGATGCAGCAACGCCTCGAGGTCGCAATGCAGGTCGAGCACCAAGTCGGCGTCGAGCGCGAGCGACGACAGCGTGCGACGGAGGCACGCGAGTTCGGTGGCCGGGTCGATCGCATCGCTGTGCGCGCGCATCGCTCCGCGGATCGTCGCGCGATTGGCCGCGGCGTCGTCACCGAGTCGCGCCACGACGTCGGGGGTGATCGCGGACAGGTAGTCGGGATAGCCGCGGTTGAAGTTCTCGCCGGAGGCAGCGTCGAAGCGGCCGATCCGTCCATGCAGAAGCCCCTGCGCGAGTCCGATCGGATTGGCGACCGGCACGAGCACGACCTCGCCACGCAGGCGACCGGCGGTCTCGGCCGCATCGAGCAGCCCGATCAGGTGATGCATGACGAGCATTCCCGGCAGTTCGTCGGCGTGCAGGCTCGCCTGCAGATAGGCCTTCTCGCCAAGGCCCGGTTCGCCGTAATGGAGGCTGGTCAGCGACCGTTGCGTACCGAGCTGCGACGGACCGATCGGATGGACGACGGGCGTCATGCCGGGTGCGCGTCGTCCGGCGCGGCCGGCGACATCGTCGTCACGCGCAGACCGTCGCCGGGCCGACGCAGATGCTTCAGCACGCGGCGCTCGATACCACGCAACGCCAGCACCAGCACGAACGTGAGGCCGAGGTAGATCATGGCTGCCGCGATGTAGGCCTCGAACGGGAGATAGGTGGTCGCATAGACGCTGTTCGCGGCCCCGGTCAGGTCCACGATGCCAGGGACGACGCTGGCGACCGACGTGGCGTGCAGCATCAGGATCGCTTCGTTGCCGTAGGCCGGCAGCGCGCGCCGCAGCGCGGACGGCAGCACGATGCGTGTCATCAGTGTCGCACGACCCATGCCGAAGGCCTGCGCGGCCTCGACCTCGCCGTGCGGCGTCTCGCGGATCGCGCCGGCGAACAGCTCGATCGTGTACGCCGTGGTGTTCAGCGCGAATGCGACCAGCGTACAGAACAGCGGCTGCTTGAACCAGACCCATGGCCAGACCATGTCCCAGCGGGCCTGCACCCAGTCGAGCTGCGCGACGCCGTAGTAGATCAGGTAGACCTGCACCAGCAGCGGTGTGCCGCGGATCACGAAGGTGAATACAGCGACCGGCAACGACAGCCAGCGCGACGGCGCGGCCCGCAGGATCGCCAGCGGCAGCGACAGGGCAAAGCCGCACGCCAGCGAGATCGCAAGCAGTGCGAGCGTGAGGGCAACGCCGTGCGCGTAGAGGGCGAGCGTGTCGGGCTGGAGCAGCGCCCCGAAGTCCATCGTCAGGTCGTCGCGCGCCGCACGCCGCGCGCGTGGCGATGCTCGACGGCGCGTAGCGCGAGCATCGATACCGTCGTGATCGCGAGATACACCGCGGCGGCGACGACGAAGTAGAAGAACGCGGCCCGCGTCGCGGCGCCCGCCTGCTTGGCGCGATACATCAGGTCGGTGAGGCCGATGATCGACACGAGCGCGGTCGACTTGACCAGCACCAGCCAGTTGTTCGTGAATCCGGGCAGTGCATGGCGGACCATCTGAGGCAGCACGATCCGGACGAGCACCTGCGTGCGCGACATGCCGCACGCCAGCGCGGCCTCGCTCTGGCCGACCGGCACCGCGAGCATCGCGCCGCGGAAGGTCTCGGCGAAGTAGGCGCCGTAGATGAAGCCGATCGTGACCGTGCCGGCCACGAAAGGATCGATGTCGACCGAGCCGGTCTCGCCGCCCCACCCGAAGCGCACCGCGATCGCGTTCACCGCGATCTGGCCGCCGTAGAAGATCAGCAGCATCAGCACGAGGTCTGGCACGCCGCGGATCAGCGTCGCGTAGGCCGTCGCGATGCCGCGCGGGATGCGATGCGGCGACAGACGCGCGGCCGCCGCGAAGATGCCGAGCAGCGTCGACAGGAACAGCGCACCCAACGCGACGGACAGCGTCAGCCCCACGCCAGCGAGGACGTAGGGCAGGTAGGACGTGTTCAACGTCGCACGCGTGCGGGTCGAGGAGCCGTCCGTTACTTGCCGTAGATGTCGAAATCGAAGTAGCGGTCGGAGATCTTCTTCCACGTGCCGCTGGCCCGGATCGTCTTCAACGCTACGTTGAAGCGGTCGCGCAGTTCCGTGTCCTGCTTGCGGATCGCGATACCGGCGCCGGTACCGAAGTAGTGCTCGTCCGTCAGTTCGGGACCGACGAACGAGAAGCCCTTGCCCTCGGGTGTATCGAGGAAACCACCGCGGCCGTCGAACTTGTCGACGAGGACCGCATCGACCCGGCCCGACTTCAGATCCAGATATTCCTGTTGCGACGAGTCGAACGAGACGATATCCGCGCCCGCTTTCGCGAGTTCGGCCTTCGCATAGGTTTCCTGGATGGTGGCCTTCGCGACGCCGACGCGCTTGCCCTTGACGCTAGCCGACGACCCGTCGATGCCGCTGCCCAGCCTGGCGATCATCACAGTCGGGGTCTGGTAATACTTGTCGGTGAAGTCGACGGCCTTCCTGCGATCGGCGGTGATCGACATCGACGAGACGATCGCGTCGAACTTGTTCGCGCGCAGGCCGGGGATGATGCCTTCCCAACTGCTCTCGACGAAACTGCACTTCGCCTTCATCTCGGCGCACAACGCGTTCGCGATATCGACATCGAAGCCGGTCAGCTTGCCGTCGGGGGTCTTGAACGTGAACGGCTTGTAGGTCGCATCGACGCCGATGCGGATCGACGACCAGTCGCGCGCCTGCGCCACGCCGGGCGCTCCGGCTGTCGCGATCGACGATGCGGCCAGCATCGCCACGAGTCGGGGGAACGGGGTGCGTGTGCCTCGCATGGGATACCGTCGGTCGTTGCGGCGCTGGCGGAGGCCTGCCGCGTTTCGAGGCGATGTTACGCAACGCGGGTTGGCGGGGCAATCGACCCGGAAAGCGGGGTTCCGGCGGTCGTTGCCGCACTTGTCGACACAACGCGAGGGAATCGATTGCGCCGCGCACCCCACTGTGCTTTAATCCGGCCCCTTGCAGGGCGGCGGAATGTCGCGACGTGCACCTGAGAGCCTCGATGGACAACGGCTTTTCAGCCTCCTCGGCAGCTTCGACCAGCGTCGGCGACGCCCGGGCGACCCGACCTCGCCACTGATTTTCATGTCACTCCCGCGTCGTCTTTCAGCGGGAGCATCGATGTCCGGAGTGATCAGTCACGCGCCTTTCGGGGCAGCGGACGCAGCGAAGCTTAGAGGAACGTATGGTTTCAAAAACCGCCACTGCCAAGACCGTCTTCGACAAGGAAAAGCCCGCCGCCAAGCGTGCCCCCGCTGCCAAGAAGGTCGTCCCCGTCGAAGTCGATGATGCCGACGATGAGCCGATCGCCATCGCGCCGCCGCCGCCTCGCACCGTGATCACGCCCCGGTCGACCGGCAAGCCGATGTCGGAAGCCGAGATCCTCGCAGCGCCCGAGAAGGACTACATGAACGCGGCGCAGCTGCAGTTCTTCAAGGTCCGGCTGCAGACGATGGAGCAGGAAATCCTTCGCAACGCCGGCGAGACCACCGAGCATCTGCGTGAATCGATCATCGTCCCGGATCCTGCCGATCGCGCGACGATCGAGGAAGAACACGCGCTCGAACTGCGTACCCGCGATCGCGAACGCAAGCTCCTCAAGAAGATCCAGCAGTCGATCCATCGCATCGACTCCGGCGATTACGGCTACTGCGAGGAGACCGGCGATCCGATCGGCGTCCCGCGTCTTCTGGCGCGCCCCACCGCCACGCTGTCGCTGGAAGCGCAGGAACGTCGCGAGATGAAGCAGAAGATGTTCGGCGAGTGACACGGGCTCGCGATGATGAAAAAGAGCGACGCCAAGCGTCGTTTTTTTTAGTTGCGTGGTGCGCCGGAGGCTTTCAGGGAACACCGTTCGGGTCTCGGCGAAACAGGTTCTTGACGCCCGCTTCATAGGGGCGAGCGACTCCAAGGCGGCCGAGGTCCCCATGCTAGACTCGAAATTCATCGTGGCACCACTCGCGCCCCACGCGTGGTGACGATGTTTCCGCAGCGGAGCAGGCGTGGCATTTTCGGGACTGTTCGGCAAGAAAAAGACGAAAGAAACGGGGACGCGCGATCGCACGTCGCGTGAGCCTGCTTGGCCGGAACAGCTACCGCGACGCGGCCCTTCCACGAAATCTCCGCCGACGATGTCGCCGCGTGACGTCGCCCGCGCGACCGCCGAGAAGATCGACCTGATCGAGTCGCAGATCGAGTCCGAGATCATGCAGTCGCGTGGCGCCTATACAAATTCGCGAGTGGCCGAAGCGCCGCGCGGCGGCACGCGTCCTGGTCGTGGGCCTTCGGAACGATCGAACGGCGGCAACTTCGTGGCCGGCACGCCGACCGACCTGATGCTGGGCGACACCCGCCTCGCGCATGAGATGACGCTCGCGGAGGCCGCTAATCCAGCGCTGGAAGAAGCGGCGATCCTCTATGCGAACGGTCAGGATCTGCCGGCCGTGGCGGTCCTCGCCGGTGCGGTCGCCAACGATCACAGTCCCGACACGTGGCTGATGCTGCTCGAGCTCTACCAGTCGCTCGGCAAGCGGACCGAGTTCGAGAACCTCGCGATCGATTTCGCCGTGCGCTTCGAGACGTCCGCGCCCGCATGGTCCGAGTCGGCGGCCCGCAATCTGCGCGCGCCAGTCGCGGCGCCGGCTACACGAGCGGCGATCGTGTTCAAGGGCGCGCTCGACGTGCGCATCGTCCCGCAACTCGAACAGCTCAAGAAGCTCGCCCAGCGCAACCTGGTACTGCACCTCGAGTTCCAGCAGGTCACGAGCGTCGACGCGGCTGGAGCCGACCTGATCCTTCGCGTGTTCGCGGCATTCCAGAAGTCCAACCACCAGGTCGCGATCAGAGGGGCGCAGCAACTCGCGGAGCGACTGCGGGCGGCGATCGAGGTCGGTCGTCGCGACGCGTCCAACGCGATCTGGATGCTGCTGCTCGAGATCTACCGGATCCTCGGCCGGCAGGCCGCGTTCGAAGAGACCAGCATCGACTATTGCGTGACGTTCGAGGTGTCGCCGCCATCGTGGGAGCCGGCTTCGTCGAAGTATCTCGTCGACGATCAGTCCCCGCCTCCGGCACGCGTGGTCGAGGAGGCGCCCGCCGACAAGGTGCTCGGCCCCGATGCCGTCGCGTTGTCGGGCGAACTGATCGGCAAGAGCGAAGCCGCGTTGCAGAGGCTCACTCTGTTCGCGACGACCCACGAGCACATCGTCGTCGACTGCGCGCATCTCGCACGCGTCGATTTCACGGCAGCCGGCCTGCTGTTGAACTGGGCGGTCGGCATGCGCGGGTCGCGCAAGGAGATCGAATTCGTCCACGTCGGCCACCTGGTCGCCGCGTTGTTCGTCGTCATGGGCCTCCACGACGTCGTGCCGATCGAGCGGCGTAAAGTCTGACCGGTCGGGCGCCGGATTCCCCGGTGCCTTGAATTGCCCCCGCATGCCCTGACTTCGGATAGAACCTTTTACCCGGAGCATTCATGGAGCAGTTCCACGGCACCACCATCGTCGCAGTGCGTCGCGGCAACCGCGTCGCCATCGGCGGAGATGGCCAGGTCACGCTAGGCACCATCGTCGTCAAGGCGACCGCACTGAAGGTGCGACGCCTCTACCAGGGCAAGATCCTCACCGGTTTCGCGGGCAGCACCGCCGACGCGTTCTCGCTGCTCGACCGCTTCGAAGCGAAACTCGAGAAGCACCAGGGCAACCTGCAACGGGCCGCGGTCGAGCTCGCCAAGGACTGGCGTACCGACCGCGTCCTGCGTCGGCTGGAGGCGATGCTGATCGTCGCCGATCGTGAGCACACCTATCAGATCACGGGCAACGGCGACGTTCTCGAACCCGAAGGCGGCGTGACCGCGATCGGCTCCGGCGGCGTCTACGCGCTGTCTGCCGCGAAGGCACTGGTCGACAACACCGAGCTCGAGCCGGCCGACATCGTCAAGAAGGCGCTGACGATCGCCGCCGACCTGTGCATCTACACCAATCACTCCCACGTTATCGAGACGCTTGAATAATGTTCGACTTCTCAGCTCCCACGGAACCACGCCGCATGTCACAGTCATTGACCCCCGCCGAGATCGTCGCCGAACTCGACAAGCACATCGTCGGCCAGAAGAACGCCAAGCACGCGGTCGCGGTTGCGCTGCGCAACCGCTGGAGACGACAGCAGGTCGCCGAACCGTTGCGCCACGAGATCACGCCGAAGAACATCCTGATGATCGGTCCGACTGGCGTCGGCAAGACGGAGATCGCGCGACGTCTCGCGCGGCTGGCCGATGCACCGTTCGTGAAGGTCGAGGCGACCAAGTTCACCGAGGTCGGCTATGTCGGCCGCGACGTCGACACGATCATCCGCGACCTCGTCGAGACCGCGGTCAAGGAAACCCGCGAGGCCGCGACGAAGAAGGTCCGCGAGCGCGCCGTGGACGCAGCCGAAGAACGCCTGCTCGACGCGTTGCTGCCGCCGGCGCGCGACGTCGGCTTCACCGCACCGCCGGCCTCGCCCGATCCCGAGCACAGCAGCGACAGCAACACGCGCCAGAAATTTCGCAAGAAGCTGCGCGAAGGCGATCTCGACGAAAAGGAGATCGAGATCGACATCGCGTTGCCGACGTCGAACATGGAAATCATGGCGCCCCCCGGCATGGAAGAGATGACCGAACAGATCCGCGGGATGTTCCAGAACATCGGGTCGAACAAGGGTCGCAAGACGCGCAAGCTGAAGGTCAGCGAGGCGCGCAAGTTGCTGATCGACGAAGAGGCCGCCAAGCTGGTCAACGAGGAAGACCTCAAGCTGCAGGCGGTGCAGAACGTCGAGCAGAACGGCATCGTGTTCCTCGACGAGATCGACAAGATCGCGTCGCGTCAGGAGTACGGCGGCGCCGACGTGTCGCGCCAGGGCGTGCAGCGCGACCTGCTGCCGCTGGTCGAAGGCACGACCGTGTCGACGAAGTACGGGATGATCAAGACGGATCACATCCTGTTCATCGCGTCGGGCGCGTTCCACCTCGCCAAGCCGAGCGACCTGATCCCCGAGCTGCAGGGACGTTTCCCGATCCGGGTCGAGCTCGAGTCGCTCTCGGTCGACGACTTCGAACGCATCCTCACGCAGACGGACGCGGCGTTGACGAAGCAGTATCTCGCGTTGCTCGAGACCGAGGACGTCAAGCTCGACTTCACGCCGGAAGGCATCCGCCGTCTCGCCGAGATCGCGTTCTCGGTCAATGAACGCACCGAGAACATCGGCGCGCGTCGCCTGTACACGGTGATGGAGCGGCTGCTCGAGGACCTGTCGTTCGAGGCGACCGGACTCGCCGGCCAGACGGTCGTGATCGACGGCGCTTTTGTGGACGAGCGCCTGTCCGCGCTGTCGAAGAGCGAGGACCTTGCGCGGTACGTGCTCTGATCTCTGTCGCTTCAGTTCAATAGGTCAACCCGGCGAAGGCCGGGACCCGACCTTCTTCAGCAACCCGGTCCGAGCCTCCCCAGATACTCTAGTCCGGCGATCGCGCGGCTGCCGTACCACGACAGCATTTCGCCATCGACCAGCCGCACCCGCGGTCCGATGGCGGCTTCGAGCGACGCGACGTGGCTCGCGTCGAATCGGTACGGTTCCGTCGACAACAGGACCAGGTCGGCATCGCGCGCCGCGCGTTGCAGGTCGATCGCCGGATAACGCGGCGACGAAGGCGTCGTCGAATCGATCGCGTCGCCGACATCGCCCTGCCGCCAGCCGATCATGTCGAGCATCGCCGCGATGTAGGTGTCACGTGCGATCGTCATCCACGGGTCCTTCCAGATCAGATACAGCACGCGGCGCTGCGGCCATCGGCCGCTCGCGCGCATCTGCTCGAGCGGACGCCATGCCGCTTCGAAGCGGGCGGTCAGCAGATCCGCCTCGCGCTCGCATGCGAACACATGACCGAACAGCCGGTACAGCGCGAGATTGTCGCGCGGCTCTTGCGGATGCGTGACGATCACATTCGGCACGATCTGCGCGAGCGCATCGACCGTCGGTTTCTCGTTCTCGTCGATGTTGACGACCAGATGCGTCGGCGCGAGCTTGCGGATCTTCTCGACGTTGACGGTCTTCGTCCCGCCGACCTTCGGGATACGGTCGACCACACCGGCCGGATGGATGCAGTACCCGGTCCGCCCGACGATCGCTTCAGCGAGTCCGAGGTCACACAGCAACTCGGTCAGCGACGGAACCAGTGAGACGATGCGCAACTTCGTACGGTCATCGCAGCGTCGATGCAGCATCCCGCGCGCGTCGGCGATCGTCACGGCCGCAGCTTCGGTTTGCGGCCGCGACCGGCGAGTGCCGCGTCGAACCACGCGTCGGGCAGGATGCGCAACAACCGCGCGACCCAGGCCATCTGCCAAGGGATCACCGCGAAACTGCGACCCGCATCGATCACGTGCAGCGCCCGTGCGGCGAACGCGTCGACGTCCATCAGGAACGGCATCGGATACGGATTGCCGACCGTCATCGGCGTGTCGATGAAGCCTGGCGCGACGATCACCACGCGAATCGGACTGCCGCGCAACTCGATCCGCAGGCTCTCGGCGTAAGCGATCACTGCGGCTTTAGACGCGCTGTACGCGCCGCTGCCGGGGATGCCGCGGATCCCGGCCACGCTGGCGATCACGACCAGCCTGAACCCGCCCGGCGTCGGTGCCGCCGCCTTCATGGCGGCGATGAACGGGCCGAAGGTCGCGACGGTCGCAATCAGGTTGGTCTCGACGATCCGGCGAAACGCGGCGAGGTCGTCGGGATCGCTCGTGTCGGTGCCGCCGGAGATGCCGGCGTTCGCGATGACGATATCGGGCAAGCCGGATTCGGCGATCGAGCGTCGCGCGACGTCGGCGAGCGCCTGCGCATCGGTCACGTCGACCGCGTGGCAGCGATGCGAGGCCGGTCGTGGCAGCCGATGCCGCAGCGCTTCGAGCACATCGAGACGACGCGACAGCAGCGTGCAGTCGTCGCCACGCGCGGCACACGCCCTGAGCAGCGCGGCGCCGATGCCGCTCGACGCGCCGGTGATGAAGACCTTCATCGCGCGCGACGCGCCGCCGACGGTCCGCCTATTTTTCGGCGAGGGCGCGCGCGAGAAACTGGTCGGCGTAGCTGATCGTGCGGCTATCGACGGTTACGGAATACTTGCCGCCGATGCCGAGCGTCGGTACGCCGGTGACGCCGTAGGCCACCGCCATCTGGTTGCCGCGTGCCAGGCGGGTCTGAACCGTGAACGAGTTCAGCGTGTCGACGAACTTCTTCTTGTCGATGCCGTACTTCGCGGCCCAGTCGGCCATCGTGCCGACGTCCGGCGTGGCCGACAGCGAGTGGTCGGCGTGGATCGCGGCGAACACCTTGCCGCGTAGTTCCTTCTCCCTGCCGAGCACGTCGAGGGTGTAGTAGAGCTTCTGCAGGCTCGACTCGCTGGCCCGGAACCCGAGCGGAATCGGCACGTACACCATCGTCACCTTGGCCTCGTTGCGCTTCGACCAGTCGGTCATGGTCGGCTCGAATTCGTTGCAGTGCGGGCACCAGTAACCGAAGAACTCGATTACCTCGACCTTGCCCGGCGCGGCCGTGGTGGGCTGCGCGGGCTTCACGACCGTGTAGTTGACTCCTTCACGCGGCGCCGGAACCTGGGCCAGGACCGTCGCGGTGGAGAGGGATGCCACCAGCGCGAACGCGGCGCGGGAGAGGAGCGAACGAGCAATCATGCGGGATCCAGACAAGAGTGGGAGAGGGTGCGGCGTGTGACCGCATGCAATCGCGAAAGTGCGCGCAGCGGACGCCGATGGCAGGAATACAACGGCCGACCGAGGCATCGGGCGGACAGCGATCACTTGCCCGGAGCGACCATCGTGGCTTCGATACCGTTCTCGATCAGCCGCTTCCGGGCGCGGTCGAGTTCCTGGATACCGCCGTAGGGACCGAGACGGACGCGGAAGATTCTGCCGCCTTCGCGTTCGCCCTGGACGACGCGCGAATCGAAGCCGAGCAGCGCGAGACGGCCGCGCATGCTCTCGGCATCTTCGGCGTTGCTGAACGCGCCGGCCTGCAACATCGTGATGCCGGTCGCCGGTTTCGACAGATCGACCACCGGCGCCCGGCCGTCGGCGCCCGGCGCGACGTTCGGCGGCGGTGGCGCGATCACGGTGTTATCGGACGAGGACGCGGACGGCGACGACCGAGTCGCACCGGGGGAGGTGTCCTTCGCATACATCCCGCGGTTCGGGTCGGGCAGCTTCGCGCCTTCCGGCTCGATCGGCGCCGCGGCACGCGGCGCCTTGTTGACGAACGGTACGGTCGCCTTCGTCACGAACAGCGCGACCCCTGCCGCGATGGCCAGGCCGATGACGATGCCGACGATCATGCCGATCATCGTGGTGCCCCGTTGCCTGTGCAGGCTGAACGGCGGTGTGACGCGACGGGACATGCGACCACTCTCCTCGGGGATGCTGCGGTGCGCCGCAGGTTTACGGACAGCGACGGCGTGTACGGTCACATCTTCTGGGGTGAAGAGACACCGATCAGCGCGAGGCCGTTGGCGATGACCTGCCGGGTGGCCAGCAGCAACGCGGCGCGCGCGTTGCGCAGCGCGGCGTCGTCGACCAGGACGCGCTCGGCATTGTAATAGCTGTGCAGGTCGGCAGCGCAGTCCTTCAGATAGAACGCGAGCTGGTGCGGCGCCATCTCGTCGGCGGCCGTCGCGAGCACGTCGGGAAACTCCGCGAGCCGCTGCATCAGCGCGACCTCGCGCGGCGCGACCAGCGGCGACAGGTCCGTCGTCTCGAGCGAAGCGGTCTTCGTCGCCCAGTCGGCTCCGCCCCATTGCGCGAGCACCGAGCAGATCCGCGCGTGCGCGTACTGGACGTAGTAGACCGGGTTCTCGTCGGACTGCGCCAGCGCGAGATCGATGTCGAACGTGAACTCGGTGTCGGCCTTGCGCGTGATGAAGAAGAAGCGCACGGCGTCTCGACCGCGGACGTTCGGCACGTCTTCCCCGCCGCTCATCTGGATCAGGTCGCGCAGCGTGACGTAGCTGCCGGCTCGCTTGCTGATCTTGACCTCCTCGCCGCCGCGCATCACGCGGACCATCTTGTGCAGCACATAGTCGGGGAAGATCGCTGGCAGCCCGAGATGCTCGCGATCCGAAATCGCACGCAGGCCGGCGCGCACTCGCGCCACGGTGCCGTGATGATCGCTGCCCATCACGTTGATGACCTTGTGGAAGCCGCGCTCCCACTTCGCGAGGTGGTAAGCGATGTCGGGGACGAAGTAGGTATAGGTCCCGTCGGACTTGCGCATCACGCGATCCTTGTCGTCGCCGAGATCCGGATACGACGTCGTCGCGAGCCACAGCGCGCCTTCGCTCTCGTAGGTCTTGCCGGCCGCGATCAGTTCGTCGACCGTACGCGCCACGCGGCCGTCTGTGTACAGCGACGACTCGAGGTAGTAGCTGTCGAACGTGATGCCGAAGGCCTTCAGGTCGAGGTCCTGCTCGTCGCGCAGGGAGGCAACCGCGAAGCGCGCGATCGCGGCGAGGTCTTCGACGTCGCCCGACGCACCGACGAAGTCGGCCGCGATCTCCGCGATGTAGTCGCCGTTGTAGGCCGCGTCGGGCCAGCCTTCGTCGCCCGGCACGACGCCTCGCGCACGCGCCTGCACCGACAGCGCGAGCGTGGCGATCTGCACGCCGGCGTCGTTGTAGTAGTACTCGCGCGTCACGTCCCGGCCCTGCGTTTCGAGCAGCGCGGCCATCACGTCGCCGATCGCGCCGCCGCGCGCATGCCCGACATGCAACGGTCCGGTCGGATTCGCCGAGACGAATTCCACCAGCACCTTCGCGCGTACGTCGTCGGTCGGTGACGCGTAACCGTATCGATCGCCATGCCCGAAGATCTCGCCGACGACGGCCTGGCGCGCCTTCATCGACAGAAACAGATTGATGAAGCCGGGGCCGGCGATCTCGGCACGTTCGACGAGGCCGTCCGCACCGGCCAGCAGAGCGTCCACGATGGCCTGCGCGACGACGCGCGGGTTCTGCCCGAGCCGCTTCGCGATCTGCATCGCGACGTTGCAGGCGATATCGCCGTGGGCCGCGATCTTCGGGCGTTCGAGCGTCACGACCGGGACGATGTCGGTCCCGGCCACGAGAGGCGCCACCGCATCCGAGATGCGCTCGATGATCGCTTGCTTCTGGGCGAAGAGCATGGAGGTGTTGTGAACTGATGGACCTGACAGGGCCGGCCGCGAAGAGGGACCGGATTATAAGGGCGACTACTTGCGTCGCGCCCTCGGATGCGCCGCGTCGTAGACCTCGGCCAGCCGCTTGAAGTCGAGGCTCGTGTAGACCTGCGTCGCCGCGATGCTGGCGTGACCGAGCAGTTCCTGGACCGCTCGCAGATCGCCGCTCGCCTGCAGCAGATGCGAAGCGAACGAGTGCCGCAGGACGTGCGGATGCACGTTGGCAGGGACGCCGGCACGCTGGGCGTGCGCCTTCAGCCGGTCCTGGATCGTGCGACCCGACAGCCGCTCGCCGCGCGTCGACAGGAACAGCGGATGCGGATCGGTCTTGACCCAGCCCCCGCGCACCGCGATCCATGTCCGCAACGCCGTTGCCGCGACGGCGCCGACCGGCACCGTGCGGCGCTTGTTGCCCTTGCCGGTGACGGTGACCTCGCCGCTCGACAGGTCGAGCCAGCCGATCGAGCCATGCGGCGCGTACGCGATGTCGAGCGCGACCAGTTCGGCGAGCCGCAGCCCGGACGAATAGAACAGCTCGTAGATGGCAGCGTCGCGCAGGTCGATCGCGACGGCGTCATCGGTCTTGTTGCCGTCGAGCAACTGCATCGTCTGCGTCTCGGACAAGGCCTTCGGCAGACGCTTGCCGGCCTTCGGCGGCCGCACGTCGGCGACCGGATTGCCGGCGCCATCCTCGTACAGCGCGAGCCACGTGAAATAACCGCGCCATGCCGACAGCGCGCGCGCGATCGAACGCGGGCCGAGGCCGCGCGCATGGAGGCGCGCCGCATAGCGACGGATCTGTGCATCGCGCAAGGCCTCGATCGCGACGGCCGGCACATCGGCCGCCGAGAGCTGCTGCAGAACGGTCAGTTCGTGCCGGTACGACGACAAGGTATGGACCGACAGCCTGCGCTGCGTCTCGAGGTTCGCGAGATAGCGCTCGGCCGAAGCCGGCAGGGCTCGCGTCGCGGCCGGCATCGATCTCTAGCGCAGCAGCCGCGTCAGCGCGGCGCTCGCGTTCTCGCCGATCCGCGCGAGGAAGTCGGTGCCCATCCCGTCGTGGAAGCGACGTGCATCGGCCGAGCCGAGTGCGAGCACTCCGAACGGATCGGCCGCGGCGCCGCGGTGCAGAGGAATCAGCGCGACCGATCGCACGTCCGACGCGATCGGCTCCGTCTCTCCGTCGGCGGCAGTGCCGTCGGTGGTCGTGCGTTCGAGCGTGTCCTGCGTCGTGCTCGGCCGATGGAACAGCGCGACCGAACGGATCGCCTCGCCGACCGGCGTGCCGCAGTACGGCCCGTGCAGCGTGCCGACGAACGCGATCAGCGACGGCGACGCGTCGGCCGCGCGCGCCACATCCGCGTATTCGTCGGCCGCATCCCACAGGGCCAGCGCGACGTGCGGCACCGAGAAGATCTCTTCGAGCGAGCCGGTCAGCGTCTCGGGCAGCAGCCGCGGCGACCGCTGCAGCAGCAGCATCCGCGTCCAGCGGGCGAGGCGCTCGGCGATCGCGTCGTTTTCCTGACCGTAGCGCATCAGCTCGGCGACCTTCAGTTCTAGCCCGCGATTCTTCTCGCGCAGCGTGATCATCTGGCGCTCGGCGAGCGGGATCGCGCGGCCGCCGTGCGGATGCGGCACCGTCAGCGTCGCGAACAGCGTGGCGTGCTCGTCGAAGAATTCGGAATGCTGCTGGAGGTAGTCGGCAACGTCCTGTGCGTTCATCTGGATATTTTCTTGTGGGGTGGATGCGCAGGTCACGTGATGGGGGGCTTGAGCTGGCCGGACTCGGGTACCGACACCTCGCCGTCGAAGACCGTCACCGCGGGGCCGCGCATCGTGACCGGGGCGCCCGGGCCGCTCCAGCCGATCACCAGCGTACCGCCGCGCGCGTGGACGGTGACCGGCGAGTCCAGCAGCCCGCGCAGGATGCCGGACACGACCGCGGCACAGGCGCCGGTCCCGCAGGCGAGTGTTTCGCCGGTGCCGCGCTCGTAGACGCGCAGGCGGATCGTGCGCCGGTCGGTGATCTGCATGAAGCCGGCGTTGACGCGATCGGGAAAACGCGGATGGTGCTCGATCCGTGGCCCGAGCGTGTCGACCGGGGCGCGGTCGAGGTCGCGGACGATCGTGATCGCGTGCGGGTTGCCCATCGACACGACGCCGATATCGATCACGAAGCGATCGATATCGAGCGGCCAGATCGACTCGGCGCCCTCGTGGCGCGGCACGAGTCCGGTCGTGTCGAACGGCAAGTCGGCTGGTTCGAGCCTCGGCGCACCCATGTCGACGGTGACCTCCCCGTTCGCTTCGATCCGTGGCGTGATCAGACCGCTGCGGGTCTCGACGCGGATCGAAGCGGCATCGCTCAGTCCCTTGTCGCGGACGAAGCGCGCGAAGGCGCGTGCGCCGTTGCCGCATTGCTCTACCTCGCCGCCGTCGGCGTTGTAGATCCGGTACGAGAAGTCGGCGGTCGCGGTGTCGCGCGGCGGGCCGACGATCAGGATCTGATCGGCGCCGACGCCGAAGCGGCGGTCCGCGATCCAGCGCCACTGCGACGGCGCGAGCGCGATCGGTACGCGCGTCGCGTCGAGCACGACGAAGTCGTTGCCGGCGCCCTGCATCTTGGTGAATTTCAGAATCATGCGGAATTATCGTCGATGACCGGCCGCGGGCCTCACGCCGTCAGCCGTAGAAGCGTCGGTCGCCGTTCGGTCGCGTCTTGAAGCGCTTGTGCGTCCACAGGTATTGCGCCGGCATCTCCAGCACGCGCTCCTCGATGAACGCGTTCATCCGGCGCGCGGCGCGGGCCAGCGTCGCGGAACTGTCGTCGTCGCGGTCCGGGAAGTGATCCCACGCCGGATAGAAGCGGACCTCGTAGCCGTCGGGCGTCATCCGCGTCACGCACGGAACGATCTTCGCATGCGTGATCCGCGCGAGCCGCGCGGGCGCCGTGATCGTCGCGGCGGTCACGCCGAAGAACGAGACGAACGCGGCGTCGCGCGCCCCGAAGTCCATGTCCGGGAGGTAATAGAACGACAGCCCGCGCCGCATCGCCCTGATCGCCGGCCGCATCCCGTCCTGCCGCGACAGCAGGATCGGCTTGTTGAAGCGGCTGCGCGCGGCGAGGATGGTCCTGTCGAGCACCTTGTTCTTCTGGTGCGAGTACATCGAGATCGCGTGCATCAGCATCGAGAAGCGGATGCCGCCGGCGTCGAGGCCGACGAAGTGCGGTGCCAGCACGATCACCGGGCCGGCCTTCGCGGCGTCCTCGAAGTAATGCAGGTCGACCCAGCGGATGTGCTGCTCGATCCGCGCGCGGCTGCCCCACCAGACCAGGCCGCGATCGAGCAGCGCCTGCGCGAAGGCGCGAAAGTGCGCGCGGGCGAGTTTGCGTCGTTCGCGCTCCGGCATCTGCGGGAAGCACGCGCGCAGGTTGATCCGGGCGACGCGGCGGCGTTGCGCGGCGACGCCGTACAGCAGCATCCCGAGCGCGGCGCCGAGCGCCCGCGTCACGCCGATCGGCAACACGCCGAAGCCGCGCAGGATCCGCAGCCAGAAGCGCGTCATGTGCGTCCCGCTTCCGGCGATGCAGGCGCCGAACGCGGCGTCTTGTAGCGGTTGTAGCCCCACAGGTATTGCTCGGGATTCGCGCGGATCAGGTCTTCGAGCGCGGCGTTGATACGCGTCGCGGCCGCCACAGGATCGTCCGGCATGGTTTCCCCGACGACCGAGAAATGGACGATCCAGCCCGCGCCGTCCGCGAGCCGTTCGCCGCGCGCGAGCAGCAGCGCCGCGCCCGTCTGCCGCTGTAGACGCGCCGGCAAGACCATCGTATAAGCTGGCTTTCCAAAGAAGCGAGCCCACACTCCCTCGCCGGTGCTGGGCACCTGGTCTGGCAGCATGCCGATCGCTTCGCCACGTTTCAATGCCCGCACCAGCCGTCGCACGCCGGACAGGTCGGCAGGCGCCAGCATCAGATTCTCGCGCGCGCGGCGGCCCTCGATCAGCGGCGCGAGCCACGCCTTGCGCGGCCGGCGATAGAGCACCGTCAGCGGCGCACCGGCAGCGCGGTTGTTCGCATAGAACTGCGCGGTGACCTCGAAACATCCGAGGTGCGGCGTCAGGAACACGATCCCGTTGCCCGCCGCACGCGCCGCCTCGACGTGTTCCCAGCCCGTCGCGCGGACCCGCTCGAGGACTTCGGCCTGCGGCCGCATCCAGACGTGTGCGAGTTCGAGAACGCCGCGGCCAGCCTGGGCCGCCGCGCGGCCGACCAGCGCCGCGTCGGCCGCCGCGGGATAGCCGGCCTGTGCGAGATTCTCGATCAGATGTCGTCGATACACCGGCGACAGACGCGCGACCAGACGCCCGAGCACGCTGCCGATCCGCTGCAGCAGGCCGAGGGGGATATAGGAGAGGACACGGATGAAAGTGATCAGCAAGGGCAGGCTCTTCAGCGCCCTCCGGCGGCGGGTCACCGCAGTCGTCGAACGGATCGTAAAGGGCCGCGGAAGGTGAGTCGCGAAGGCGCGGTATGATACGGCCACTCGAGCGCGTCAACACGGCAGGTCACCGCCGTCGTTGTTGCGCGGATTCACCCTCTTAATGACAACTTGCGGGGTGGTCCGGTTCGAAGCGCCAGGTCTCAGGACTTCGCTTCCAGCCACGCAGTTCCGCTAAAGCGTCGTCGCTCACCCTGCAATCCTGTGACCGGCCGCGCAATGCGTCCCTTATGTTCTGTCCAGGAGAAATGCATGAGTTCCGATTTCCTCTTCACCTCCGAGTCCGTTTCGGAAGGCCATCCCGACAAGGTCGCAGACCAGATCTCGGACGCCATCCTCGACGCCATCTTCGAGCAGGACCCGCGCTCGCGCGTCGCCGCCGAAACGCTGTGCAACACCGGCCTGGTCGTCCTCGCCGGCGAGATCACGACCAACGCGCACGTCGACTACATCCAGGTCGCACGCGACACGATCAAGCGGATCGGCTACGACAATACCGACTACGGCATCGACTACAAGGGTTGTGCGGTCATGGTCTGCTACGACAAGCAGAGCAACGACATCGCGCAGGGCGTCGATCACGCCAGCGACGACCACCTGAACACCGGCGCCGGCGACCAGGGCCTGATGTTCGGCTACGCCTGCGACGAGACGCCCGAGCTGATGCCGGCGCCGATCTACTACGCGCACCGTCTGGTCGAGCGCCAGGCGATGCTGCGCAAGGACGGCCGCCTGCCGTTCCTGCGACCGGACGCGAAGAGCCAGGTCACGATGCGTTACGTCGGCGGCAAGCCGCACAGTATCGACACGGTCGTGCTGTCGACCCAGCACGACCCGGACCAGAGCGAAAGCCAGACCAGCATGAAGGCTTCGTTCACCGAAGCCATCATCGAAGAGATCATCAAGCCGGTCCTGCCGAAGGAATGGTTGCTCGACACGAAGTTCCTGATCAACCCGACCGGCCGCTTCGTCATCGGCGGCCCGCAAGGTGATTGCGGCCTGACCGGCCGCAAGATCATCGTCGACACCTACGGCGGCGCATGTCCGCACGGCGGCGGCGCGTTCTCCGGCAAGGATCCGTCGAAGGTCGACCGCTCGGCCGCCTACGCCGCGCGCTACGTCGCGAAGAACGTCGTCGCGGCCGGTCTCGCGCGCAAGTGCCAGATCCAGGTTGCCTACGCGATCGGCGTGGCGAAGCCGATGAACATCACGGTCTACACCGAAGGCACCGGCGTGATGGCCGACGAGGATCTCGCGAAGCTGATCGGCGAGATGTTCGACCTCCGTCCGAAGGGCATCATCCAGATGCTCGACCTGCTGCGTCCGATCTACCAGAAGACCGCGGCCTACGGCCACTTCGGTCGCGAAGAGCCGGAGTTCGCCTGGGAAGCGACCGACAAGGCGGCCGCGCTGCGCGACGCGGCCGGACTGCGCGCCAAGGGCTGACAGGCGTCGGCCACCCGTCGCCGAAGCTTGCGCGCAGGCGCACACGAACGGCGCGCGTGAGAAAATACGCCGTGCGATCGGTTACCTTCCGCTCATCATCCCCGCATGAAAATCGCCCTCGTCGTCGTCCTGTTGCTGTTCGCGTTCAGCGGTGCCTTCGTGCATCTGCGCGGACGCGTGCGCCACAAGGCCGGTAGGCAGGTGTTCGACCATTCGACGTTCACCGCGCCGATCAATATCTTCATGTACGCGTTCTCCGGCGTGCCGACGACGCCTTATCTCGAACCGTCGGCCTTCCCGCACCTGAAGAAACTGACCGATAACTGGCAGGTGATCCGCGACGAAGGCGTAGCGCTGATGAATCTCGAGAAGATCAAGGCCGCGGAATCCCATAACGACGCCGGCTTCAATTCGTTCTTCAAGACCGGCTGGAAGCGTTTCTATCTGAAGTGGTACGACGACGCGCATCCATCCGCCGCGACCCTGTGCCCGAACACGGTGGCCCTGCTGAACGACATCCCGGAGGTCAAGGCCGCGATGTTCGCCGAGTTGCCCGACGGCGCGAAGCTCGGCAGGCATCGCGATCCGTACGCGGGATCGCTGCGCTTCCACCTCGGGCTCGCGACTCCGAACGACGACCGCTGCTTCATCGACGTCGACGGCCAGCGCTACAGCTGGCGCGACGGTCAGGGTGTCGTGTTCGACGAGACCTTCATCCACTACGCGGAAAACCGCAGCGGCGAGAACCGGCTGATCCTGTTCTGCGACATCGAGCGGCCGATGAAGACCCGCTGGGCGCAGTGGCTCAACCACTGGGTCGGCAAGAACGTCGTTGCCGCCGGCGCTTCGCCCAACGACGCCGGCGACAAGACCGGCTTCATCAATCGGATCTTCATCGTGTCGCACGTCGCCGGCAAGTACCGCCGCCGTTTCAAGCGTTGGAACGCGACGATCTATCGCGTCACGAAGACCCTGTTGCTGCTCGCAGTCGTCGTGGGCGTGGCCGCATACATCGCGTCGTGAGAGCAGCGGCCGACCTTGACGCGCCCCTACCTGTCCATGTAGTGTCCATGGACGTGAGCCGCCGGGAGAACGTCATGGCTGGAGCAGTCGAACGGATCGTGGTCCAGGTCACCGCGGTCGAGAAGAAGGCGATAGCCGGCAAGGCGAAGCGGATGGGCATTCCGGTGTCCGAACTGATGCGACGCGGGGCGAGCGGCCACGAGGCCCCGGGCTCCGACGCCGATCTCGAGGCGATGGCCGATGCGGCGCTGGCTGCGGCCGAACGTGCCGGCGCGGCTGTCGACGAAGCGCTGGCCTTCGTGAAAGCGAGCAATCTGCGTATCGCAGCACTCGAGACGATGGCGGCTCGCGGCGGAGTGCGCAAGGCGGCCTGATGGGGGTGACGGACAAGGTCTGGGCCGCATTCACCGCGATCATCAAGCTGGAAGACAAGGTCGGCCGGCAGGCGGACGCGATGCGTCAGCAGCAGCAGAAGATCGAGGACCTGAGCGGCCGTGTCATCCGGCTCGAGGCCCAGCTCGAATTGTTGACGAGCGCGGCACTGGTCAAGCAGATCAGGAACCGTTGAGCGCTTCTTCCGGAGGCAGATCGCGCCCGACGCCTCGATGCGCGGACGCGAGGACATGTCATGCGCTTTGAAGAACGCCGCGGCGCGCACGGCGGCGCGGCTGCGAAACGCCACGCCGGCGTCGACGACCTGGCTGCCGCCGAGACCATCATCGACGCACGGTCGCCGTCGGAATTCGCGATCAACCACATCCCCGGCGCGGTCAACTGCCCGGTGCTGTCGGACGAAGAGCGTCGCATCGTCGGGACGCTCTACAAGGAGCAGGGTCCGTTCGAGGCCCGACGCGTCGGCGGCGGCTTCGTCGCCGCGAACCTCGCGCGCCATCTCGCGACGACGATGGCCGACCGGCCGGCCGCCTGGAAG
>JBDTIS010000062.1:0-25519 GCA_039936235.1 Burkholderiaceae bacterium
ACACGGTGACGCTGCGGATCGCCGGGAGCCTGCCCGACGACGAACCGCCGGCGAGCAGTCCATCGACGAGCCTCACGGGGACGCGCCGCCTGTTTCGCGCGTCCATGGACATCGCCGCCGCTCAGTGGCGACTCGCTCGCCTCGGCAGGTTGTCGCGGATCGACCTGCGACTTCGCGAAGGCGTCGATGTCGCGAAGGCACGCGCCTCGATCAGGACGCTGCTGCCGGCCGACGCGCAGCTCGTCAGCGCCGCCGACGATCGCGCGCGGACCGGCGATCTGTCGCGCGCCTATCGCGTCAACCTCGACATGCTCGCGCTGATGGCGCTGTTCACGGGCGCGTTCCTGGTCTACTCGACGCAGTCGCTCGCGGTCGCGCGGCGTCGCGCGCAGCTCGCGCTGCTGCGCGTGATCGGTGTCACGCGCGGTCGCGTCGTCGGTCAGGTGCTGGCCGAAGGCGCGGTGCAGGGCCTCGTCGGTGGCGCGCTCGGTCTCGTCGCGGGCATCGCATTCGCGGCGCTCGCCCTGCGCTTCTTCGGTGGCGATCTCGGCGGTGGTTACTTCGCGCGGACCGGCTTCGACCTGCATCGGCTGGTGTTCGCGGCGCCCGACGCGGCGCTGCTGTTCTTCGCGCTCGGCCTCGCGGCCGCGCTGGTCGGCAGCTTCTTCCCGGCGCGTGCCGCTGCGCGCGCAGCCCCGGCGATCGCGTTGAAATCGGCCGGCAGCGACGTCGTCGGGGGTCGCGCATCGCCGTGGATCGCGGCAACGCTGATCGCCGCCGGCATCGTGGCCGCGCTGATGCCGGCCGTCGCGGGGCTGCCGATCCTCGGCTACGTCGCGATGGCGCTGCTGCTGTTCGGCGGCATCGCGGCGATGCCGTGGATCGCGCAGCGACTGCTGGCACCGTTCGCCACGAGCCGCAGGCCGCGCAGCGTCGCGGTCGACCTCGCGTTGCGCAGGCTGTGGGCCGCGCCTTCGGCCGCATCGGTCGCACTGTGCGGGATCGTCGCGTCGGCGAGCCTGATGGTCGCGATGACGGTGATGATCGCGAGCTTCCGGCACTCGGTCGACGCGTGGCTCGGCCAGTTGCTGTCGGCCGACGTGTATCTGCGCACCGGCAGTGCTGGCGAAGGCGGACTGTCCGCCGACGACGTGGCCCGGCTGCGCCGTGTCGACGGGGTGGCAAGCGTGGCGTTGCAGAAGGTCGTCCCGTTGAACCTGTCGCCGTCGCGACCCGCGGTCATCCTGATCGCGCGCGATCTCGATCGCGATCACCCGGAACGGTCGCTGCCGCTGGTGGCCAGCGCTTCGACGCCGTTGCCGAAGGACGCGACGCCGGTGTGGGTCTCCGAAGCGATGGTCGACCTGTACGGCGCATCGCCCGGCAAGCCGCTCGTCCTGCCGATGGCCGGAACCATGAAACAAACCTACGTCGTCGCCGGCATCTGGCGCGACTACGCGCGCCAGTTCGGCAGCGTCGTCATGCGCCGCGACGACTACACGCGTGCGACCGACGACGCACGCTTCAGCGACGCAGCGGTCGACCTCGCACCCGGCGCGTCGGCCGCGGCCGTGATCGATGGGCTGCGTGCGGCGCTGCCGACTGCGTTGCGTGCGCGCGCCGAGTTCGCCGAGCCGGCTGCGATCCGCAAGCTGTCGCTCTCGATCTTCGATCGCAGCTTCGCGGTGACCTACCTGCTGCAGGCCGTCGCCATCGCCATCGGTCTCGCCGGCGTCGCCGCGACCTTCTCGGCGCAAACGCTCGCACGATCGAAGGAGTTCGGCATGCTCAGGCACATCGGCGTGCTCAAGCGGCAGATCGTCGCCGAACTCGCGACGGAAGGCGCGCTGCTCGGCGTGCTCGGCGCGATCGCAGGCGGTGCCCTCGGCCTCGCGATGAGCCAGGTGCTGATCCACGTCGTCAACCCGCAGTCGTTCCACTGGACGATGGACACCACGATCCCGTGGCGGACGCTGGCGGCGGTGGGACTCGCGCTGGTCGCTGCTTCGGCGGGGACCGCGGTGCTCGCGGGACGACGTGCGCTCGGGCACTCGGCGGTGCTGGCCGTCCGCGAGGACTGGTGATGACGATCGTTGTTCGCATCGCGGGCGTCCTGATCGCCGCTCTCGCATCGGTCGCGATCGCCGCGACGCCACCCTTCCCCGACGCAGCCACCGACCAGCGCTTCGTCTTCCCGCGCGACCACGGCGCGCATCCCGACTTCCGCACCGAGTGGTGGTACGTCACCGGCTGGCTGCAGACCGCCGACCACGAAGAACTCGGCTTCCAGGTGACGTTCTTCCGGTCGCGCCTCGAGGGCGATGACGCCAACCCCAGCCGCTTCGCGCCGCGTCAGCTTCTGTTCGCGCATGCGGCGCTGGCGGACCCCAGGGTCGGCCATCTGGAGCACGACCAGCGCATCGCACGCACCGGCTTCGGCATCGCCGAGGCCTCGGCCACCGACGCGAACGTCGTACTCGACGGCTGGCGCTTCGAGCGCGTGGCCGACCCCGCGCACGACACACCGAGCGAGTCGCCAGCCGCCGGAACGCTGCACTTCAGGACGCACGTCGAAGGGAGCCGTTTCGCCCTCGATCTGGACCTCGCATCGACCGGACCGGTCCTCGCCGAAGGGGCCGATGCGCTGCGCCCCGGCTATTCGCAGAAAGGCCCGGTGCCGCGCGACGCGAGCCGCTACTACAGCGTGCCGCAACTGAAGGTCTCCGGCACGGTGCGCCGGATCGATGGCGCCGGCCACCGCGACGTCGCGGTCACCGGCACCGCCTGGCTGGATCGCGAATGGTCGAGCGCCTATCTCGATCCGCAGGCCAGCGGATGGGACTGGGTCGGATTGAACTTCGACGACGGCAGTGCGCTGATGGGCTTCCGGATGCGCGACAAGCACGGGGCGAAGCTGTGGGCCGGTGGCGCAAGGCGCTTCCCCGACGGCCGCATCGAGCGCTATGCGCCGGGCGACATCGACTTCGCCACGCTGCGATCGTGGAGTTCGCCGCGCAGCAAGGCGACGTGGCCCGTGCAGCAGGCGATCACGATCGGCGGAAGTCCGTCGATCACACCGCTGAAGATCGTCGTCGATCCGCTGATGGACGACCAGGAACTCGACAGCCGCGCGTCGACCGGCACGATCTATTGGGAAGGGGCGGTCCGCGTGCGGGCCGGCGACGCGAGCGGTGCGACCATCGGCAACGGATATCTCGAGATGACCGGTTACGCGCGCCCGATCCGGTTCTGAGACGCCCGACGATCGTGGATCACCTGTCCGATCCCCGACCACTTGCCAAGCCCGGTCGCATCGCGCTACTGCTGTTGTTCGTCATGCTCCTCTGCGTCTTCACGGGGCTTGCGGCCTGGCAGGTCGAACGCCGCGCGTGGAAGCACGCGTTGATCGAACGCGTCGAGCAGCGCGTGCATCGCGCGGCAATCGACGCTCCCGGGCAGGCAGGCTGGCCGCTCGTCACTGCGGCAGACGACGAGTACCGGCACGTACGGGCGACCGGCCGTTTCGTGCCGGGTCGCGAGACCTTCGTGCGCGCCGCGACCGTGCTGGGCAGCGGTTACTGGCTGATCGCGCCATTCCGGCTGGCCGACGGCAGTGTCATTCTCGTCAACCGCGGCTACGTCGCAAGCAACGATCGCTCGCGTGTCGTGGCTGCTGGAGACGAGACGTTGGTGACCGGTCTGCTGCGCATCACCGAACCGGGCGGCAGCTTCATTCAGCACAACGATCCCGCGCTGGATCGCTGGTACTCGCGCGACGTGGAGGCGATCGCGCGGGCGCGCGGACTGCGCGACGTCGCGCCCTACTTCATCGATGCCGAAGGCGATCCGGCCAATGCCGGCGACGGCGGCGTCGATGCCGCTTCGCGCGGCATTCCGGTGGGTGGCCTCACCGTCGTCTCGTTCAGCGACAACCATCTGCTGTACGCGATCATCTGGGGCATCCTCGCGCTGATGAATGGCTGGGCAGCGGGGCGCATCCTGCGCGTTCCATAAAAAACGCCGTGGCGTCCGCTGGAGGACGACACGGCATATCGGGCCGGCCACCAGGGCCGTCGGCGGTCAGGACGGCAGCAGGACCTTGTCGACGACATGGATCACGCCGTTCGACTGCTTGACGTCGGGGATCGTGACCATCGCGACACCGCCCTTCTCATCGGTGATGCTGATACCCGATCCGCTCTTCATCGCGATCAGCGTGCCGCCCGACAGCGTCTTCAGCCGGGCCTTGCCACCCCCTGCAGCGATGGCCTTCATCAGCGCGGCCGCGTCCATGTCGCCGGCCACCACGTGATTGGTCAGGATCTTCGTCAGCGTCGCCTTGTTTTCCGGCTTCAGCAGCGTGTCGACGGTACCGGCAGGCAATGCGGCGAACGCGGCATTGGTCGGCGCGAAGACGGTGAACGGCCCCTTGCCCTTGAGCGTGTCGACGAGGCCCGCCGCCTTGACCGCGGCGACCAGCGTGGTGTGGTCCTTCGAGTTGACCGCGTTGTCGATGATGTCCTTGGTCGGCAACATCTCCGCTCCACCGACCATGACCTGCGACAGTGCAGGCAACGCGACGCTGCCGATGATGCCCGCGACGACGAGTCCTGCGATTCTTGAAATGTTCATGGTGTCTCCTGTTGATTCGATCGAAGTGCCGCGCACGCTGAATGGCGGCGACAAGGCTTCTACGACAGGAGACGTTCAGCGGATTCGGCTATTTCGTCGAAGCGCGCATCAGGTCTTCGGCTTCACGTGTCGATGCGCGCCGATGCCGTGCGAGTGGCCGTGAGCCGCCGTCCCGCGTCCGCCGATGGACGACTTCGCATGCGGCTCGTGGGCGTCGACGCCGATCAGGTTGACGTTGCCGTGATGGACGCCGCGCTCCGCGCACAGCGCGTCCGCGAACGCCCGCACCGCGGTGGTCTTCCCCTTGAGAATCACGGTCTCGATGCAGTGGTCGTGGTCGAGGTGGGCATGCATCGTCGAGACGGTCAGATCGTGATGTTCGTGCTGGAAGGTCGTGATGCGATCGGCCAGGTCCAGCTCGTGATGATTGAACACGTACGACAGGCATGCGATGCATTGCCCCTTCGCGTCCTGCTGCTGACGCATGCGCTCGAGCTCGGCGCGGATCAGGTCGCGGACCGCTTCGGAGCGGGTCGCGTAACCGCGCGTCGCGATCAGCGCATCGAATTCATGGGCGAGCTTGTCGTCGAGCGAGATCGTGAAGCGTTCCATGCGGTCCTCCGGTGTTCTGGTCCGCCCAGTGTAAGGGCGACCATCGTGGGGGACCTCAGAACCGCGCCACGATCGATACCCGAGCGGTTCGGGGCTCGACCGGGTGAAAGTGGATGTCGTCGACACCACCGGTCGGCTCGCCCGGCAGTCGCGACGTGTAGTAGTAATCGATGTCGCTGGCCTTGCGATCGAACAGGTTGAAGACGTCCACCATGACCCTGACGTTGCGATCGATGGTGTAGCCGACGCGTGCCGATGCCAGCGTCGTCGAACGCGAGCGGACGCTGTCGTTCTCGATCAGCGGCCGCGGGCCGAAGTAGCGCAACTGGAAGTGGCCGAACCACGGGCCGCGGTCCAGCACGCTGACGCCGAACGACGCGACCTTCTCGATCGACCCCGGAATGTAGTTGCCGACCGGGTCGTCCTGCGTGTAGTGCGAGTGCGACAGCGCGAGGTCGAGGTCGAACAGCAACCACGGCAACGCGATGTAGTGGTTGTTGAATTCGATCCCCTGGCGCCGGCTCGCGCGACTGATCTCGGTGTCGCCGGCATCGCCTGAGAACACGAGCTCGGACGCCAGCGTCAGGCGCCACAGCGCGAGCGAGCTCTGCAGTCCGGGAACGATTGCGGTCCGCGCACCGACTTCCTCGCCACGCGTCTTGACCAGCGGCACGGCCCGGTCGATCGGGCTGCCGTCTGCTGGCGACACCGTGCTCGTCACGCCGCGCGCGTCGTTGCTGTGGAAGCCCTGACCGTAGTTCGCGAACAGCTCGGTCTTCGCCCACGGCCCGAAGATCAGCGACAGCTTCGGCGACGTGATGTGGTCGGACACCTTGCCCGAGTTCGCTTCGAGGTTGCTCGCCACATCGAAGTGATAGGCGTCGTAGCGCGCCCCGACGATCGAGCGGAACCAGTCGTTCCAGCGGATCTTGTTCTCGGCATACAGCCCCGCGCTCGCCTCCTTCACGCGGTCCGTCCGCGTGGTCGCGATGCGTTCGCGCGCGACGTCGTGATACAGCGCGACCGGGTCGAGACGGTCGTAGCGCGTCTGCAGGCCGACGGTGGTTTCCGTGTCGAAGCCGCCGATGCGGTTGGCGAACGACTGGCTCAGGTCGAAACCGTAAATCCTGCGGTTCTCGATCTGTTCGAACTGATCGCCGTTGACCGGATCGTCGAGCACGTACGTGAAGTCGTTGTAGAGGTTCAGCCGGGACGCGACGGCGTAGCCGTTGAAGCGCAACAGTCCGAAGGCGTTCGGCTTCACCGCATCGAACGAGATGCTGTAGCGCGACGTCTTGCCGCCGTCGGTCGGGTCGATCGCGCCGAAGCGATCGATCAGCCCGCTGTCGACCGCGCGCTGCGGGATCTGGTCGGTGCTGGTCCACTTCGCGTCGTAACCCATCGCGGTGATCGAGAAGCCGTCGCCCGGGTCGCCTTGCGAGTAGCGCAGGATGCCGCTGGTGCGGCGCGCGTGTTCCGGGTTGTCCCAGGGGCCGTTGTTGTAGCCGGCATCGACCGCATAGAGCAGGTTGCCGGCGCCGAGCGCGTTCGAGTTCGCGATGAAGCCACGCGTGTAGCCGTGCTCGCCCGCGGCGACCGATGCGATGCCGCGGTCGAGCTTGTCGATCAAACGCAGGTGCGCGGCGCCGGCGGACGCGAAATCGCCTTCGTCGGCGTAGTAGGTGCCCTTCTTGTAGTCGATCCGCGAGACCAATTCGGGGCTGAGAAAGTTGAGGTCGGTGTAGCCCTGGCCGTGTGCGTGCGTGCGCATGTTGATCGGCATGCCGTCGACGAAGGTCGCGAAGTCGGTGCCGTGATCGAGATTGAAGCCGCGCAGGTAGTACTGGTTGGCCTTGCCGTCGCCGCTGTGCTGCGAAACGATCAGCCCCGGCACGAACTCGAGGATTTCGCCGGTCCGCAGTACCGGGCGATTCTCGATCAGCTTGGCATTGACGGAGCCCTGGCTGGCGGCATCCGATGTCCCGATGCCGTTGTCGTAGTTGCCGATGACCTCGACCGCCTTGAGGGGCTGCACATCGTCCGCTCGCGCGTGGGTGGCGATCGTGATCGTGAGCGCGCCGATGGCGTTGACCACGATCGAGACGCGTGCGGCAGCCAGGCGCAGCGGCCACTTCGGGCATGCGTCTTCGATCGATGTCCGCAGACGCTTCGTGCGCTTCGCCATTCGCATCTCCAGGTTCGGTCTGTCTCGCTATACGGCACGAGCGCCTCCGCCGGATTCACTTTGACCGAAAACTTGTGAAGATTCTTTTTCTTTTCTTACATTCGTGGCAAAAAAAACGGAATGGTCGCCTGTGCCGGGCGCGTTCAGCTTACGTCGGCCTGCGCCGGCACCCGCAGACGCGCGACCATGATCTGCGCATACATGAACGCTTCGGACCGCGCAACCTCCTCGGTCAGCAGCACGTTGCGACTCTTGGAGGCGTGGATGCCGTCGATCTTCCAAGCCCAGCGGAACTGCCGTGGCGCGACCTCCAGCAACTGGATGCAGATCTCGTGGCCGCGGTACCTGTGGGTTTCGATCATCGGAAGCTCCTTCGGGTTGCGATGCATACCAATCCATCGATGCCGGCCAGCATGGCTCACGGCTCTTACAGGAAGAAGACGTGGCGCCACAGCGGTGTCACCGGAAAACACCACGGCGAGGAATTGGTATAACGCACGGTGTCGACCCAAGCCATTCCTGCGGCACGCCCTCCCAAGCCTCCGGCGATCCCCATGACAGAATCAACCGAACGATCGTCGCTCGCGGTCCTGCGACGACTCGCCCCCTTCCTCGCTCCGTACCGTCTGCGCCTCGCGCTGGCCTTCTTGTTTCTGGTGATCGCGGCCGCATCGACACTGGTCGTCCCGCTGGCGTTTCGTCAGCTGATCGATCATGGGTTCTCGGCGACCGTCACCGCGCCGGTCGCCGTCCACGCGGATCTGTCGGCGACCAGCGCGCTGCCGTCGGCGCTGGTCGCGGCCGGCACGAAGGCGAGCGAGGCGCTGAACCACGCTGCCATGTCGAACGTCAACCTCTACTTCCTCGGCCTGTTCGGGGTCGCGCTGGTGCTCGCGGTCTCGACGGCCTCCCGCTTCTACATGGTCAGCTGGCTCGGCGAGCGTGTCGTCGCCGACATCCGCACGGCCGTCTACACGCGCATGCTCGATCAGTCGCCGGAATTCTTCGAGACGACGCGCAGCGGCGAGGTGCTGTCGCGGCTGACGACCGACACGACGCTGATCCAGACCGTCGTCGGCACGAGCATGTCGATGGGACTGCGCAACATCTTCCTGTTCATCGGCGGCATGGGAATGCTGGCGTTCACGAGCCTGAAGCTGTTCGCGATCACGATCGGACTGCTCGCGCTGGTGATCGTCCCGATCGTCGTCATGGGCCGTCGCGTACGCAAACTGTCGAAGGCGAGCCAGGACCGCATCGCGGACTCGTCGGCGCTGGCCGGCGAGATCCTCAACGCGATGCCGACCGTGCAGGCCTTCACGCAGGAGGCTGCGGAAGCCACGCGCTTCCACACGAGTGTCGAGTCGAGCTTCGCGACGGCGGTCCGGCGCACGACGACGCGGGCCTGGCTGACGACCGCCGTCATCACGCTGGTGTTCGGCGCGATCGTGTTCGTGCTGTGGCTGGGTGCGAACGCGGTGATCGCCGGTACGATGTCGCCCGGGTTGCTGGCGGCTTTCGTGCTGTATTCGGTGATCACCGCCGGCGCGATCGGCGGCCTCACCGAGACCTGGGGCGACGTGCTGCGCGCGGCCGGTGCGACCGATCGGCTGATGGAATTGCTGGACGCGCGCAGCTTCATCGCATCGCCGGCCGCACCGCTGCCGTTCCGGCACGACGCCGTCCGGCAGACCGGGCCGCGCGGCGGCATCGCGGTCCGCTTCGAACACGTCCAGTTTCATTACCCGTCGCGCCCGGACACCGCCGCGCTGGCCGACTTCACGCTGGACATCGCGGCCGGCGAAACCGTCGCGCTGGTCGGACCGTCGGGTGGCGGCAAGTCCACGGTGCTCCAGTTGCTGATGCGCTTCTACGCGCCGCAGGCCGGCACCATCCTGCTCGGCGATCGCGCGATCGACACGATGTCGCTCGACGACCTGCGGCAGACGCTGGGCATCGTTCCGCAGGACACGGTCATCTTCTCGGCCGACGCCCGCGAGAACATCCGCTACGGACGGCCCGGTGCGACCGATGCCGAGATCGTCGCCGCTGCGAAGGCCGCGCAGGCGCACGACTTCATCGAGCGGATGCCCGAAGGCTATGCGACCTTCCTCGGCGAACGCGGCGTGCGGTTGTCCGGCGGCCAGCGCCAGCGCATCGCGATCGCCCGCGCGATCCTGCGCAACCCGCCGGTGCTGCTGCTCGACGAGGCGACCAGTGCGCTCGACGCCGAAAGCGAGGCTGCCGTACAGCAGGCGCTCGAGACGGCGATGGAAGGCCGCACGACGATCGTCATCGCGCATCGTCTCGCGACGATCAAGAAGGCCGATCGCATCGTCGCGCTGGACGGCGGCCGCATCGTCGAATCCGGGACACATGCCGAGCTGATGGCGCTCGGCGGGCTGTATGCGCGGCTGGCAACGATGCAGTTCACGATGCAGCCGGAAGCGGTTCATGCGCATGGTGCGCACGGTGCCACCGAGTCGATGACAGTTCCAGTATCCGCGGCGTCCGCTACCCGTTGACGAGCAACAAGCTTGCAGTTGAGGGCCACCGCATCCGGCCGGGTTTACGACGAGCGTGTCGAATCGTCACGGCGACATGTCCGGCAAACGCTGCCCCGGATCGGTATGGTGCATCGCGACTGCTCAACGCCGCGCGAATTGTTTCAAGTGCGCCGAGGCCATCCATTCGCGCATGCATTCCTGCTTGTCCGATACGTAGAGTTTCGACTCGCATGCGCGCTCGGCAAGTACGGCTTCCTCGAGTGGAATACCGCGGCTCTGGAACAGCGTGACGACACCAATGACGATTCCTAGCGCGGTGAGCGTGGAGACCGCTGCAGCGAAGATGACGATGCCGCTGTGCGGACGTGGGTCGAACGAATAGTCAGGCATTTGCTTCTCCGATCGCTGGATCGCCGGGTCGGCAAGTCCGTGTATGCATTCCATCTTTTTAGAGGTGCTTCCGTCTTTGAAAGTCATTAAAAGTTATTAAAAGACGAGAGGAGGCACGCTCGATCGGGTATCACTGGTGTCGAATACGTTGCAACCACGAATCGGGCGATATAGCCCATCGCAGACAACGGACGAAATCGATTCGAAGCAGCCGCGTTACACCGATCGTGAATCGACGCACGAGCGAACGCCGCACGGGGGTCCTGATGGACGTACGCACCAGCAACAGCAGCCCGCGACAGAAGTCCATGAGCCCGGCTCGGGCCGCCGCCCGATCGCGCGCGGTATTGAATCGCGACGGCGCCCAATGGGATGGTCCTTTCGGAAGACAGCCTGTGATCGAAGCAGCGACCTGTGCGGCTCCCGGCCCGGCGTCATTCGCCATGGTCGCAGCAGACTGAGCACGTTCGATGAACGCAATCACACCTGCCATGGAGAAATCCGCCCCGCGCGGCATTGAATCCATGAGCCAGCACAACTCGGCCGACGACCGCGGCGCGAGCGCGCAAACGGGTTGGGCGATCGATAACGAGAAGGCAAACAGCCGTAACAGCGTGACGCGAGAAACGTTCATGAATGCAGACCCCTTCGCAGGTATCCGGCCGCCGTTCCAGGACGACGCACCGTCGAATACCAGAGTCTTGAGGAACCGCGATGAATCGTCCTTCAACGCTATTGCGCCGTCCGTTAATCGTTCTAAAGATTTTGGAACTGGTGTAAGTTTTCTTTGCGCGCCCCGGGAGCTAAGCGACGGACCCTCTGGAGGAAGCTTGTCGAACGGCATCCGCTTCGGACGATTCGAACTGCGCTTGATCGAGCGCGTGCTTCTCGACGAGGGAGTGCCGGTGGCTATCGGTGCGCGTGCGTTCGATGTGCTTAGCGCACTGGTCGAGCATCACGGGCATCTCGTCACCAAACGCGAGATCCTCGATCTGGCGTGGCCGGGTCTCGTGGTCGAAGAAAACAACCTGGCTGTCCAGGTCTCGACGCTGCGCAAGGTGCTCGGGGCCGATGCCATCGTCACGGTGGCAGGCCGTGGGTATCGCTTCTGCGTTCCCATCACCGACGCGCTCGACACCAGTCGCTTCCCGACGAACCGGATCGCGATTGACGACGCGCGCGTCGAGGCGACGTCGGCAGCCGAGCTGCTACAACAGAACCGGCGTTGCGTCCTCGGTGCAGCGATCCGCGTTCGGGCCGGCGATGAACGCGCGGCAGGAGCCGACGCGATGCGCGCGGCGCGCGAGGTCGTTGTCTTGTCGATCGCCCGACTGGCACCGCGTTTCGGAGGAACGACGCTCGGCGATCCCCGTTTTGCTGGCCTCGCGAGCTTTCCCAGTGCTCGGGCGGCCGTCGCCTGCGCCCTGCAGATGCGTGACGTGCTCGATGAGCCGCATTCCCACGGCGCGCGAATAGGCTCTCGCTTACGGCTCGCGATCGTCTCGGTCGATCATGGCTCGGCGTCATTCCCGACGCATAGCGCGAACGCCCTGCTGACCCTGATCGAAAGGACCGGCGACGGGGCGACCTGCGCATCGGAGTCCACCGTCGCGCAGTGCATCGCAGGACTGGACTGCGACATCGACGACCTGGGGTTGCTGAGTACCGGTCCATTATCGAACCATCGCGTCTACGGGCTCTCCGCGCCAGCACGCGTCAGGGGTCCCGTCCTCGAGGCGTCGCACGAACTGCGACCGACGCTCGCCGTCTTGCCGTTCCATCCGTACGACCGCGACGATGCATCGTTGCGGCTAGGCGACGTCCTAACCGACCAGGTGATCGCCGCGCTGTCGCACAGCGACGCCGTCAACGTGACTTCCCGGCTGTCGACGCACGCTTTTCGCGATCGACCCATGGCCCTGCAAGAGATGGCACGGCTGCTCGGAGTCAGGTACTTCGTGTCAGCGCGATATGGCCGATCCGGAGACACGATCCGCCTGCACGTCGAACTCGCCGATTCGACCAACGGCGAGATTCTCTGGACCGAGACGGTTTGCGACGATGCGAAAGGGGCGTTGCAAACGGACAGTCTGCTGATTCAGGAGATTGCGACCGGTATATCGCGGGCGCTCATATCCAGGGAAATCCGGTCCATGCGCCAGGCGCCGCTTCCAACGCTGGCGAGCCACACGCTGCTGCTGGCGGCCATCGGCCTCGTATTCCGCCTTTCGCAGAGCGAGTTCGGTCGCGCGAGGGACGCGCTCGAAACCCTGCACGTTCGGGCACCACGCCATCCGGCGCCGCTAGCATGGCTCGCGCGGTGGCATCTCTTCCGCGTCGTGCAGGGATGGTCCGAAAACCGCCAAGAGGACGGAGAGATCGCACTCAGTTACGCAAGCCGCGCGCTGGAGCTGGATCCGGATTCGTCCCTGGCACTGACGATGCTGGGAAACGTCCACGTGAATCACCTTCGCGATCTCGATCGCGCCGAGACCCTCTACGACCAGGCAATCGCGATCAACCCGAACGAGTCGATCGCCTGGCTACACAAAGGCAACGCACGAAGCTTCCGCGCCGATGGCTGCGGTGCGGTGACGCACGTGCGCAAGGCATTGGCGCTGTCGCCTCTCGATCCAGCAAGGCATTTTTATCAGGGCATCCTGGCTGGCGCCACGCTGAGTGCCGGAGACTACGACGGCGCCATCGCTGCGGCACGGAGCGCGCTTCGGATCAACCGCGGACACGTCTCGGCACACCGTGTTCTGGCGATCGCGTTGTCGCTGCAGGGCAGGCTCGACGAGGCGCGGGAGGTCATACGAGACCTGCGAGTCCTCGAACCCACGCTCAACGTCACCGATTTCATCGCACGCTCGCCGGCAGCCGGCTACGGCCTGATCGAACGCTTCGGACACGCGCTCCAGGCGGCAGGGCTGCCGCTCAGTCGCAACACATCGATTTGACCACCGAGACGGAGGATCCATGGCAAACGGAATCGGCTACGACGGTTACGACGGTTACGACGGTTACGACGGTTATGATGGCTACGACGGATATGATAGCTACGACAGCTACAGCAACGGGAGAACGCCAGCCAACGGCGCGCTGGCGCTGACGCGAACCCGGGAACTCCTCGTCTATGGCACGCCACCGACGATGCCTGTACGCGGCCAGGAGCGCTGGCCCGGTTTCGATCGACATGGTGCATTCGGGATGCTCGCCCCATCGGTCAGGAGGCAGATCGTGGTGATGGATCTGCTGCGCGAAATCACCATCGACGCCACTGACGATGGTGTCCTTCTGAAGTGCACCGGAACAGATCCTTACGTCATTCCGATACAGGATGTACGACTGTTCCAGCAGCAGTTGAGCGAGGTCGAAGCGATGGCGGAACTGCGCAACGAACGCGCAGCCGAGATCGCGGCACAACTGACGTTCAACCCGGTGTTCTGGGCACGCATCCTGCCGATGAGCCGCAGGCACACGCCCTTTACGCTCGAGCTGATGTCGACCGCCGTGATGTTCGCCTCGTTCGTGGTCCAGCGCGCCAAGACAATCTTCCACTACGCGCGTCCCTACCAGTGGTCGCCGCGCATCCAGCCGATGATCGCGCCGCCGCTGTATTCGACTTATCCGGGAGGACACGCCGTCGAATCGACGTTGATCGACAAGTTGCTGATCGCGTTGCTCACGCCATCTAACGCAGAGGCGACGACGGAATGGTTGACCGAGATCGTGCCGATGCTCGATAACCTTGCCGACCGCATTGCGGAGAATCGCGTCGTCGCCGGCATCCACTTTCCGATCGACAGCAATGCCGGTCGGCAGCTCGGAGAGCAGCTCTGCCGATATTTCATCAATGCGGCGGACGGGGTTCCCAAGGCGATCGAGACAAAACCCGGCAGCAACACATTCGTGTGGTTGTTCGCGAAGGCACGTGCCGAGTGGCAGACGCCATGACTTCCGCTACCGATTCCTTTCCCGTACCCCATCGCTGGCGAAACTTGGCGACGCCGCTCGAAATCGACCTGCTGGTCGATCGGGCCGACCCGTACCTGATCTGGGCGGAAGTCACCGGCTATGCGGGATTCAAGTTGCCGGCGCCCCCCGGCCAGATCCCGATCATGGTGGAGATCGGCGCTGATCTGTTCAACTTCATTGTTGAAAAGAACGATCCGTTCGATCTGAAGCCGGAGGACCTCGTGAATTACGTCCAGCAAATCCGGCACTTAAAGACCAAAACGCCGTTGTACGACTTGGCCGTGGAGATTATCGCCGCGGCGCAGCGGTCGGGTGCCTCACGGATCCTGACCATGACCATCGACAAGGAGACGATGCTGCCGGTGATCGTCTCCTGGACGCGGGCAGGCATCTACGTGCGCTTCCAACTAGCGGTGGTTCGTGGCAACTCGTCCTTTAGCTTCGACGTCGACCGGTCCGACGACCCTGAGAAGATCGACCGGCTGAGGACATTCGGAGTGGTCGACGACGGATGCCCCATCGCTCACGCATCGTTCAGACCCGGTACCGGAAGCCGCTTCCTGTCGGTATGGGATCAAGAGCCCGCCGACGAATCGCAAGGCGCGCCGTGGAAACGTTACAGAAATCCGTCGTATGCGCGGAGCCTTCCAGTGCGATATGGAACGGAATTGCGGCAAGCGGACATCAACGATGCCCTGAGAGGTTATGACTTCGGGACCGCCGAAGAAAAACGCTTCTACACCGAGATACTGCACAGGCCGACCTGGGGGAGCCCCGGGCACACGCATGGCGCAGGCGTCCTTGACGTACTGGCCGGGCCGAGAAGCACACCCGGCCTGTCGACCAAGTCGGGCGACAACCCGCCGTATCTCGTGTTCGTCCAACTTCCAAATGCGACGGTCGCGGATACGTCCGGCGGATCCATCGGCTACTACGTCGTCGACGGTGCACGATACATCGTTGCACGTACCCGCGAAAAGGCGTCGGACCCAAAGCTTTGGCGGACGACGATCAATCTCAGCCTCGGCAGCATGGCCGGACCGCACGATGGCTCGACGATGACTGAACAGGCACTCGACGATCTGTCGATGGAGAATGAGGGTCAGGTCGACCTCGTAGTCGCAGCCGGCAACACCGCGGAACTGAAGATCCACGCCGTGCGAATGGTCCGCGCAGGCGCGTCGGGCACGTTTTTCGTGATGGTGCCGCCAGCAAACCCGCTGGAAACCTATGTCGAGTTCTGGCTGCCCGCCGCGGAAGGCTTCGAATTCGTCATCGATACACCGCTCGGCGTCCAGGTATCGACGCCCGTCACGGTCGGCCAGATCGTCGTGTTGGACAGCGAGGGCAATCCGGTAGAAGCCGCGGTCGTTTTCGCGTCGAAGGTCGCCCAGGGCCTGAACGGGACGATGGTCCTGCTCACGATTCGCGCGACGTCGCGGCATCCTGAAGACGCGGGTACCGTGGCGCCGTTCGGTATCTGGCGAGTCGAAGTCCGATCGGAGAGTGCGGAAGACGCGATCGTGAACGCCTGGGTCGAGCGCGACGACACGATTGTCGGTCCACGCCGGAAGCAGCAGGCACACTTCGTTCATGACAGTTGCACGACCCCCCGTCCGACCTACATCAGCGACGAAAGCACGCTGAACAGCATTGGCAACGGCAAGCGCGCGATCATCGCCGGCGCGTACGATGCATCGACACGCCAGATCACGCGCTACTCGGGACGGGGACCGGTGATCGACGACACGAAAGCCAAGCCGGATTACTTCGGACCGAGCGAGCGCAGCGCGTCGCGTCCCGGAATTCGCGTGGCGGGGTTTTATTCGGGGACTCGCGCGGTGTTGTCCGGCACGAGCGTGGCGACCCCGCGCGTTGCGCGATGGATATCGGAGCGTTCGGCCGCCGCCGTCGTGGCTCCCAATGACGAAATTGTGAAGATCGGCGAATGGTCCGCCGGAAAAAATAAGACGGTCAGGGACAGAAACGGCGTGGCGCTGAACAGCGATCTCTCGGGTTTGCCCGAAGAGTCTCAGGCACGCCCCCCCAGGGACGGGGTCGCCGACTGATCGGCATCGTCGCGCGAGGCAGATGGCCTCGGATCCAGGCAGCCCTTCGGCGCCAGCGATCCGATGGCGATATCATCGCCATCGGATCGCGTTCGCTCACGCCGCGACGTCGGCGCCGCAGTGGAATATCATGCGCACGAGCTTGCGCATACGGATGCGCACACGGGAAGCTTGCGATCTGCCCGATGGCGCGAAGAACGCCACAAACCTCTCACTCAACGGCTCGAGTTCCTGCCCCGCACCGTCGTCATTCCGTTAGTGGCGGAGAGCGTCTCTCGGCCCGCGAATCGACTTCCTCTACTCGGTGCTCGACATGAATGGCGCGAACGTCCTCCTGGCGACGAACGAACTCGTCGCCGTGGAGAGGGAGTTCATTGATGCAGCCGTCGCCAACCTGTCGGTCGACGCTTCGACGATCGTCTCCGCAGTCGACTATCTGATTTCGGGATACTGAGAGTGCGCCAATACCTCGACTTCATGCGCCACGTGCGCGACCACGGCGTCGCCAAGACCGACCGGACGGGCACCGGGACGCGCTCGGTGTTCGGCTACCAGATGCGCTTCGACCTCGTGGCCGGCTTCCCGCTGGTGACGACGAAGAAGCTGCACACCAAGTCCATCTTCTACGAGTTGCTGTGGTTCCTGTCGGGATCGACCAACATCGCATACCTGAAGGAACACGGCGTCTCGATCTGGGACGAGTGGGCGGACGAGGACGGCGAGCTCGGCCCGGTCTACGGTTACCAGTGGCGCTCGTGGCCGACGCCGCGCGGCGAGCACATCGACCAGATCGCGCAGCTGCTCCGCGACATCAAGGGCAATCCCGATTCGCGCCGGCTGATCGTCTCGGCATGGAATGTCGCCGACATCCCGGAGATGGCGCTGCCGCCGTGCCACGCGTTCTTCCAGTTCTACGTCGCACCGCTCGTCGACGGCGAAACGAAGCGTCGGCTGTCTTGCCAGCTCTATCAACGCAGCGCCGACATCTTCCTCGGCGTGCCGTTCAACATTGCGTCGTATGCGTTGCTGACGCATCTGGTTGCGCTGCACACCGACCTCGACGTCGGCGACTTCGTGTGGACCGGCGGCGACTGCCATCTGTATGCGAATCATCTCGAGCAGGTGGAGACGCAGCTCGCACGGTCGGCCCATCCGCTGCCGAAGCTGGTGATCCACCGCAAGCCCGAATCGATCTTCGACCATGTATACGAAGACTTCGAGATCGTCGGCTACACGCACGATCCGCCGATCAAGGCGCCCGTCGCGGTGTAGTGGCGCGAGTCGTGCATTCGTCGACATGAAACTCACGCTAATCGTTGCGCGCGCCCGCAACGGCGTCATCGGTCGTGGCAACGCGCTGCCATGGCGGCTGCCCGAAGACCTGGCGCACTTCAAGCGGACCACGATGGGTCATCCGATCATCATGGGTCGCAGAACTTGGGAGTCGCTCGGACGGCCGCTGCCGGGGCGTCGCAACATCGTGGTGACGCGTGACCCGGCATGGCACGCCGACGGCGCCGAAAGGGCGGCATCGGTCGCCGCGGCGATCGCGCTGTGCGGCGACGTGGATCAGGCCTTCGTGATCGGCGGCGCGCAGCTTTACGCGGAAGCGCTGAAGACCGCCGACGACATGATGGTCACGGAGATCGATCGCGACATCGACGGCGACACCTGGTTCCCGACGCTGGAGCCGGCGGAATGGATCGAAACGTCACGCGCAGCCGGCGGCATCGGCGGCCCGGACGCGCTGCCCTTCGCGTTCGTGCACTATGCGCGACGCGTCGCAGGCGCGACCTGAAACGACCGAAAAGACCCGCATGTCCGACGACGCATTCCATGTACACGGCCTGCACGACCATCAGCTCGAACACGCGGCCGAACACGGCATCACCGACCAGTTCTCCGGACGCATCGCGGTGGCGAACGCCATCCTCGCGACCGTCGGCGCGCTGTTCTGGTACCAGGGCGGCGCCACGCAGGCCGACGCCCGACATATGGAGTGTCTACGGCGTCGCGGGTCTCGGCGGAATCCTCGGTGTCCTCGCGGTCGTGCACGGCTGAAGTCCGTACCGCGGCTCTCCTTTCCAGCAACAAAACCGAGCCTCCCATGACCAACAATCTCTTCACGCCGATCCAGGTCGGCCCCTACGCCCTTCGCAACCGCATCGTGATGGCGCCTCTGACCCGCAGCCGCGCGGCCGACGGCAATGTTCCGCACGAACTCAACGCGCTCTACTACGCGCAACGTGCGAGCGCGGGGCTGATCGTTTCGGAAGCGACGCAGGTCGTTCCCGAAGGCCAGGGTTATGTGTCTACGCCCGGTATCTACAGCGACCCGCAGGTCGCCGGATGGCGTCAGGTCACCGATGCGGTCCATGCCGCCGGCGGGCGCATCTTCCTGCAGTTGTGGCACGTCGGTCGCATCTCGCACGTCGAATTCCAGCCGGATCATGGCGCGCCGGTCGCGCCGTCGGCGATCCGGGCCAAGGGTCAGGCCTACACGTCGAAGGGCTTCGAAGACTTCAGCATGCCGCGCGCGCTGCGGCTCGACGAGCTGCCCGGCGTCGTCGCCGGTTATCGGACCGGCGCGCGCCACGCGATCGCGGCCGGCTTCGACGGCGTCGAGGTACACGGCGCGAACGGCTATCTGCTCGACCAGTTCATGAAGGACGGTTCCAACCACCGCGACGACGCCTACGGCGGCTCGGTCGAGAATCGCATCCGCCTGTTGCTCGAGACCGTCGACGCGGTGATCGCCGAAGTCGGTGCGGACAAGGTAGGCCTGCGCATCTCGCCCGAGAACTCGGCCAACGACTGCGTGACGAGCGATCCGGTCGCGCTGTTCAGGGCCGTCGCGAACGCCTTGTCCGGCAAGGGCATGGCTTACCTGCACGTCATCGAAGGCGACATGCTGGCCGCCAAAGGCGCACTGCCGTCGGGTTTCGACTATCGCGCCCTGAAGAACGCGTTCGGCGGGATCTACATCGCGAACCTGAACTACGACAAGGCGCGGGCGAACGCGGCCATCGCCGATGGCCGCGCCGACATGGTCGCGTTCGGCAAGCTGTTCATCTCCAACCCCGATCTGGTCACTCGCTTCCTGCTCGACGCGCCCCTGATCAAGGCCGACAGCAAGACCTTCTACGGTGGCGATCTTCACGGCTACACCGACTATCCGATGCTCGACGGGGTCGCTGCCTGACGAAGCAGCTGATCGCGGAGCAAAGCCGCCGCAAGTGCAACGCGTCGTCCGCCTGCATCACCGAACTGTTGCCTGCGCCGAAGCAATTTGCTATTGGTGCATCCCTGGAAGGGTCGACAGAACCCTCGGAGCCTGCACCGGCGATTCATTCACCGCGGTGCCCACATTGCAAACGGGAGGCAACATGTCGGTCAAACGTCTTTTCGGGGCGGTCCTTTCGCTGTGCCTGGCCGCACCGCTCGCAGCCCAGGCCGGCCCTTACAGCAATCTCTACGTCTTCGGCGACAGCCTGTCGGACGGTGGCAGCGACCTGAACCTGTCGTCCGCGCTCAACGCGATATCCGGCGGCGCTTTCCCGCTGATCCCCGCGCCTGGCGCCAGCCCGCTCGGTCGCTTCAGCAACGGCTTCGTGGCGGTCGACTATCTCGCGAACGCGCTCGGCCTGCCGTTGACGGCCCACTACGTGACACCGCCTTTCCTCGGCGGCACGACGGCAGGCAACAACTACGCGCAGGGCGGCGCGACCTCGGGGCTCGTCAACGCGTCGGTCCCCGGCACGATCACGCTCGGACCGAACACCGTTGCCACCGGCTTCAAGGGCATGACCGCCGAAATCACCGACTACACGTCCACGCACGCAGCCGCCGATCCCGATGCGGCCTATATCTTATGGTCGGGCGCGAACGACTTCATCCATCCCGGCAGCGCCGGTGTGGCCGCGGGCTGCTCCAGTGCCAATCCGATCGCATCCGCGATCTGCACGGCGGTGTCGAACATCACGCAGGGCGTCGCGACGCTGGCCGCGCTCGGTGCGCATCACATCGTCGTCCCGAACCTGCCCGACCTCGGCGCGACCGCGGATTCGATCGCCGGAGGACCGGTCGCCATCGCGCAGGGCCACGCGCTGACCGTCACGTTCAACGCGGCGCTCGCACAGTCGCTCGGCGCCCTGTCGACCTTCTACATCGGCGACATCGTCCAGTTCGACCTCTACGGCGTCTTCAACCAGATCCTCGCCGATCCGTACAGCTACGGCTTCACGAACACGACGATGTCGTGCCTGAGCGGCAGCGTCGCGGACGCGACGTCGACCGTCACGGCGGCCTGCGCGGTCGCCGGGGCCGACCGGTACATCTTCTGGGATCCGATCCATCCGACCACAGCAGCGCAGGCCATCATCGGTCAGCGCCTCGCTGCCGCGTTCGGCGTACCGGAGCCGTCGGAACTGGCGCTGTTCGGACTCGGGCTGTTCGCGTTCTTCGCCGCGCCTCGTCGTTCGCGGACGCATCAGCAACCGATGGCCATCACCGCGGCGTAGCGGCGATGGGACAGGTGCTCAGGCGTCCGGATTGACCCTGACACAGTCCACGAAGAAGGTCGTCTTGCCGGCGACCTTCGTTTCGACCAGTCCATGGATGTCCGTCTCGAATCCCGGGAACGCGAGGTTGAAGCGCTGCGCGAACTTCAGGTATTCCACGATCGTCTTGTTGAACCGCTCCCCCGGAATCAAAAGCGGGATGCCCGGCGGATACGGCGTCAGTAGCACGCTCGTGATGCGCCCTTCGAGTTCGTCGATCGGGACGCGATCGATCTCGCGATGGGCCATGCAGGCATAGGCCTCGGACGGCTTCATCGCCGGCTGCATGTCGGAGTAATACATCTCGGTCGTCACGCGCGCCACATCGTGCAGCTTGTACATGTCGTGGATCTGCTGGCACAGGTCGCGCAGACCCGTCCGCTCGTACGTCGGATGCGACTGCGCGAATTCCGGCAGGATCCGCCAGATCGGCTGGTTGCGGTCGTAGTCGTCCTTGAACTGCTGCAAGGCCGTCAGCAGCGTGTTCCAGCGGCCCTTCGTGATGCCGATCGTGAACATGATGAAGAACGAGTACAGCCCGGTCTTCTCGACGATCACGCCGTGCTCGGCGAGATAGCGCGTCACGATCGATGCGGGGATGCCCTGCTCCGCGAACTTGCCCGATACGCCGAGTCCCGGTGTGACGACGGTCGACTTGATCGGGTCGAGCATGTTGAAGCCGTCGGCGAGGTGGCCGAAGCCGTGCCAGTCGTCGTCGGACTTCAGCACCCAGTCCGATTGCTCGCCGATACCGTCCTCGACGAGGTCGTCCGGTCCCCACACCTTGAACCACCAGTCGTCGCCGAACTCCCCGTCGATCTTGCGCATCGCACGGCGGAAGTCGAGCGCCTCGAGGATGCTCTCCTCGACCAGCGCAGTACCACCGGGCGGCTCCATCATCGCGGCGGCCACGTCGCACGACGCGATGATCGCGTACTGCGGGCTCGTCGACGTGTGCATCAGGAACGCTTCGTTGAAGATGGTCGGATCGAGCTTGACGGTTTCCGACTCGCGCACCAGGATCTGCGACGCCTGCGACAGGCCGGCCAGCATCTTGTGCGTCGATTGCGTGGCATAGATCATCGACGTCTTCGGACGCGGACGATCCTGACCGATCGCATGCATGTTGCGATAGAAGTCGTGGAAGGTCGCATGCGGACACCAGGCTTCGTCGAAGTGCAGGTTGTCGATCTCGCCGTCGAGCATCGTCTTCAATGTCTCGTCGTTGTAGAGGATGCCGTCGTAGGTCGACTGCGTGATCGTGAGGATCCGTGGCTTCTTGATCTTCGCGGCACGTGCGAACGGGTTCGCCTCGATCTTTCGCGCGATGCTTTCCGGCGTGAACTCTTCCTTCGGGATCGGTCCGATGATGCCGAGGTGATTGCGCTTCGGCGTGAGGAACACCGGGATCGCGCCGGTCATCGTGATCGCGTGCAGGATCGACTTGTGGCAGTTGCGATCGACCACGACGATGTCGTCCGGCGCGATGCTCGCGTGCCACACGATCTTGTTCGATGTCGACGTGCCGTTGGTCACGAAGTAACAGTGATCGGCGTGGAAGATCCGCGCGGCGTTGCGCTCCGACGCGGCGACCGGCCCGGTGTGGTCCAGCAGTTGGCCCAGTTCCTCGACCGCGTTGCAGACGTCGGCGCGCAGCATGTTCTCGCCGAAGAACTGATGGAACATCTGACCGACCGGGCTCTTGAGGAACGCGACGCCGCCCGAGTGACCGGGGCAATGCCATGAGTACGAGCCGTCCTGCGCGTAATGGATCAGCGCGCGGAAGAACGGCGGCGCGAGGCCGCCGAGATAGGAACGGGCCTCGCGGATGATGTGACGCGCGACGAACTCCGGCGTGTCCTCGAACATGTGGATGAAGCCGTGCAGCTCCTTGAGGATGTCGTTCGGTATGTGCCGCGACGTCCGCGTCTCGCCGTAGATGTAGATCGGGATGTCCGCATTCTTGAAGCGGATCTCCTCGATGAAGGCGCGCAGGTTCAAAATCGCCGGGTCGAGCTCGGGGCCCGGCGTGAACTCCTCGTCGTCGATCGACAGCACGAACGCCGATGCACGCGACTGCTGCTGCGCGAACTGCGACAGGTCGCCGTAACTGGTAGCGCCGAGCACCTCCATGCCTTCGGCTTCGAAGGCCGCCGCAAGCGCGCGGATACCGAGACCCGACGTGTTTTCCGCGCGATAGTCCTCGTCGATGATGACGATGGGGAAACGGAATTTCATCGCAGCCTTTCAGGACAGGGATTCGATCGATCTCGCCGCAGCCGGAAAAGACCACGTCTGCGCTTGTGCGCCTCGCATGCGTTCCGGCAACAAGGGCGCCTGGCAGTCGAGTGGCACGCGACGAGTGGCGCGCATTCTAGGCACAAACGCGTGCCGCACCGTCGGTGCCGACACTGCCGGGCCGGATGATGGGTCAACCGACGCTATGCTAGCGATTTGCGGCGCATCCGGCAGCGGTCCTCCCATCGTGCCTTCGAGCGGCGAAGCGGCCGTCCGTGTCGCAGTCGAAAAAGAAACCCATGGACGACGACTTCGATGCAGCGTGGATGGAACCGAACCGCGCCGGCAACACGACGATCGAGGCAGAACTCGCGTCGCTGATCGACATCTACGGACTCGCGTTGCTCGACGACTCGGCGCAAATCAGCAGCCTCCTGTTGCAGGCCTGTCCGAACGCAGGATCCCAGGTTGCCGCGATCGTCGGGGCGCTGAATGCCGGAGCCCTTACGCGGCTGTGCGGTGCGAAGGCAGACGCGGCGCTGCCCGACGTGCTGCAGGAGGCGGCACGCGACCTCGAATCGCACGCGTTGTTCGATCCAATGCGTGCGACATGGGCCATCCGGACGTGGGCCCATGCGCTCGCATTGCCGACCTCTGGCCTCCCTGCGGACGCGCGACCGCCGATCGAAGAGTCGCTCCCGCACCATGTCGTGCCCTTTCCGATACTCGACGAGCCCCTGGAGTCGGGGGATGACTTCGGGGGGAACACCGGCGACATCCTGCCTGCGGGCCGCCCGGCAGCGCTGTCGGTCATTGCAGGCAGCCCGTCCGCCATGCCTCGCGTGGGCGAACGCGTCTTGCGGGACGAGGACCCGATCGACCTCGTGGCTCGCGGCACGCCGTCTTTCCAGGCGTCGCAGCCGTGGGACCGGCCGCATCAGCCGGCGACACGTCGGTTCGCGCTGCCGGTCGTGATCGTGATGCTGCTCGTCGTACTGGGACTCGTTGCCTGGGTCGGGCTCGATGCCGGACGCTGGCTCGACGATGCACCGCGGTCGAGGCAGCCGGAGAGTGCGGCCAAGGACGCGCTGCGACCGATCGCGGCTGTCGGTGCCTCGCCCGCCGGTCCGACGCCGGAGGCCACCGACGGACCGCCCGTGGCATCTGCGATAGCGCCGTCGCCGACGACGCCTCTGGCGCCGGCCGATCCACCCGCGCACGAGCCGTCGTCGATGTCGGGCGTGACGAAGGCCGGGGCGTCAGGCACGTTGCCGACGCCTGTAGCACCGCCCGATACACGGTCGTCGAATGCGGAGAAGACGAGCGACGCGGCGACCCGAACGACGGCCCCGCCTGCGGCGCACGCAAAGCCGGCGATCGCTCGCATCGATGTGCCACGGCTCGTCGACGGCGCCCCGTTCGACGTGGTGCTGCAGCTCACCGGCAACGCGAGCGACGTGGCCTTCGTCGAACGGAAGTACGTGACGAGCGTGGGCGACTGGCCTCGTCTCGGCGCCGTGTCGCCGGGCGCCGGATTGCGCACGGCGGGGCGTAGCGCGTTGCGGGTGCCGTTCCATGCGATCGACGCGCCGGCACACGCGACGGTCGAATTCACGGTGGTCGGTCGCGACGGTTCACGCAGCCTCCCGAAGGTCGCGACTTTCGCAGTCGCCGAGACATTGCTGCCGCCAGGCATCCGCGCAGCCGCCGGCCAGCGGTAGCGTCGCGTTCGCGAATCGATCAGCCAACGGCGAGTCATGGACTATCGGTCTATCGCCCATCGGTACGTCTAGCGCTTGTGCACGATCGCTGTTGCTGCGGTGCTGATCTAGTCGGGATCCGGAAGACGGGACGGCTGCCGCAGGAAATCGTGCGTTCCAGCGCGGGCTGGCCAGCCGCGGTAACCCGCGCCAGGTTTGCGGGATTCGACACTTGGTCAACGAATGGCACGAAACAACGGTCGCCTGTGCCAACATACGCGCGATAACGTCATGAACGACTCAGACATTACATCGAATCAGCCGGAAGGCACGCGCAGCGAGCCCGCGCGAATCGCGTCGGCGCTCGCTGCGACGATCGATCGCTACGGCCCGGCCCTGTTCCTCGATCACGACCGACTGAAATTCCTGCTAAACCAGGCGTGTCCGGATGCGACGCGCGAGATCACGCTGATCCTGGCCGCACTCGGAGAGAAGGTGCCGCAACGCCTGCTGGCGGCGCACAGCGACGAGGAACTCCAGAATGCGTTGCCGAACCTGGTCCAGGAACTGGTCGGCAACGCGGCCTTCGACCGGCGGAGCGCGGTCTGGTCCGTGAAAGTCTGGGCGGGCGCGCTCGCATTGCCGGTGA
>JBDTIS010000063.1:0-10994 GCA_039936235.1 Burkholderiaceae bacterium
CGATCAGCGAGGCCTGCCCGCTGATCCTCGCGTACCACGTCGCGATCGACCAGGGCCGCGAAGCGAAGAAGGGCGAAGCGAAGATCGGCACGACCGGTCGCGGCATCGGACCCGCGTACGAAGACAAAGCCGCGCGTCGCGCGATCCGGCTGCAAGACCTGTTCACGCCGGACCGCTTCGCGGCGCGTCTCGAAGAAGTCCTCGACTTCCACAACTTCGTTCTGAAGAACTACCTGCACCTGCCCGAGGTCGTCGCGAGCCAGGTGTTCGACGACGCCATGAAGCTCGCGCCGCGCGTCAAGCCGATGGTGGCCGATGTGCCGCGCGAACTCGCGCGCCTGCAGGCCGAAGGGAAGAACCTGCTGTTCGAAGGTGCCCAGGGCACGCTCCTCGACGTGGACCACGGTACCTATCCATTCGTCACGTCGAGCAACTGCGTGGCCGGTGCGGCGTCCGCGGGCGCAGGTGTCGGTCCGCAGAGCCTGCAATACGTGCTCGGGATCACGAAGGCCTACACGACGCGCGTCGGTTCGGGCCCGTTCCCGACCGAGCTGTTCGACGAGGTAGGGCGTCATCTGGCCGAGAAGGGCAAGGAGTTCGGCTCGGTCACCGGTCGCGCGCGACGCTGCGGCTGGTTCGATGCGGCCGCGTTGAAGCGGTCGATCCAGATCAACGGCGTCTCGGGACTGTGCATCACGAAGCTCGACGTACTCGATGGCGTCGAATCCATCAAGCTCGGCGTCGGCTACAAATGTGCGAATGGCGAGACCATGGACCTGCTGCCATTCGGCGCGGCCAACATCGACAATCTCGAAGCAATCTACGAAGAACTGCCCGGCTGGACCGAAAGCACCTTTGGCGTCCGCGAACTCGACAAGCTCCCCGCGAATGCGCGGCGCTATCTCGATCGCCTCGCGGAAGTCTGCGGCGTCCCGATCGACATGGTTTCGACGGGCCCCGACCGCGACGAGACGATCGTGTTGCGCCATCCCTTCCTCTGACGCCAGGCGAGACGGACATGAGCGTGCCCGCATCGACGGAAGCCGACCTGTGGCTGGGTTACGACGATTACTATCGGCTGATCGAACGGCTGTGCCTGCAGATCCATGAGTCGGGCTGGAAGTTCGACCAGATCCTGTGTCTCGCGCGCGGCGGCATGCGGGTCGGTGATGTCATCTCCCGGATCTTCGATCTTCCGCTGGCGATCCTGTCGACGAGTTCGTATCGGGCCGACGGCGGGACCAGCCGGGGCGACCTGGATATCGCGAAATACATCACGATCAGCCGCGGAACCTTCGGCGGCAAGGTATTGCTGGTCGACGACCTGGTCGACTCGGGCGTGACACTCGAGAAGGTCGGCGAGCACCTCAAGCGCCGCTTCGCCGAAGTCGAGGAGATCCGTTCGGCCGTGATCTGGTGGAAGGGCTCGTCGAAGGTCGAGCCCGACTACTACGTCGAGCACCTGCCGAACAACCCGTGGATCCATCAGCCGTTCGAGGAGTACGACTCGCTCAGGCCTCAGCAGCTCGAGGCCTGGATCCGACGCGGCGTGCGTTGAGGTGACGCGGAGATTCACTCCATCGACAGAGTCGTGACGTCCCATTGAAAAAGGGCGACCCGCCGGGTCGCCCTTTTCGCACCGGGTGCGCTGACGAATGTCAGGCGTCGCGCTTGCGCCGCGAGATCACGAATGCCATCGCGCCCAGTCCCAGCAATGCCACTGAACCTGGCTCGGGCACACCGTTCGTCGGCGGCTGTACCACGACACCGTTGCGAACGCTGTACAGGTATTGCCCGGTCACGCCGTCGTTGGTGCCGGCGGTGAGGCTGTTCGGTCCACCGTCCAGCAACGCACCGTTGACCAGCGAGCCGCTGAGCTGGAAGTAGGTTCCGGCCGGATTGCCTGGCGCTCCTGCGTTGTAGCCTGCGGCTGCGGACACGCCTCCGAGACCGTTGGAGCCGCCGCTCGCATCACCCGTTTCCCATTGGATCTGGTCGTAGTTCAGGTAGATGTCGAAATTCCCACTGCCGGTATCCGACCGGTCGGTCAGGATGATCTGGAACGTATTCAGCTTGTCGACGTGCGCGCCGTAGTAACCGACCAGCGGCCAGGTGGCGCCGAACGCCGTGTGACCCGCATACGTGCCGCTCCCGTAGCTGGTCAGCCCGCTTCCCGCACCACGCGTGTCGACGTCCGCGAAGAACGCGGCAATGATCGGCTGGCCGCTATACCCTGCGCCGAGACCGGAAGGCGTGTAGGTACCTTGGCCGGAGTTGAACGTCACGTAACCGTTGTTGCTCACGTACGTCTGCGTGTACGTGATGCCGAAATAGTTCGCGCTGAAGCCCAGATTGATGGCGCCGGTCGAGCCGTCGTCGTTGGCCGGGAACGTGCTGCTGCGGAATCCCGGATCGACCGGACCTGCTTGTGCCGGTGATGCCATCGCCAGAGCGATTGCCAGCGAACTGGCGATGAGTGCGAATTTTTTCATACATTTCCCTTGACGTATTGCGTTTAACTTCACCAGCACTGAGATAACCTTCAGCAGGGAACGTGCCAGTCTTGATAAGGATATAATTATCAATGAGTTAAAATATCTCACATGAGTACATCGGCATGTCGCCTAACGGCCTTGTAAGAGATATCGACGCAATATGCCGCAGGTAGAGCGCGGAACAGCAACAGCGGACGACGAGATCGGGCGCGCGTCGCCGATGCGAAGAGCGACCACATTGGAGTCGCGGCAGACCTTCGAGGAACGCCCGGTCGGGGTTCCGGCGGTCGCAGCCATCCTGTCGGGAGGCTGCGCAACCTTGCGAGTCTTGCGCACAAAGAGCGCAGGAGCCGTGCTTGCCTGCGGGAAGAACCTGCTGTGAAAAAGGGCCGCCTCAGCGAACCTTTAAGATGGTGCCCGGAAAAAGACTCGGTCACGTTCGCGCGACCCGGCGTCGCTTGCAAGCGAGGTCATTCGAATCCCTCAGCCCAAAGCGCGCGGGCGCTTCGCTTCCGGGCAGAACCTGAAATGAAAAAAGGTCCGCTTGCGCGAACCTTTAAGATGGTGCCCAGAAGAGGACTCGAACCTCCACACCGTTGCCGGCGCTAGGACCTGAACCTAGTGCGTCTACCAATTCCGCCATCTGGGCGCGGCAGGGGAAGCAAACTACATGCGTCCGTTCTGACGAGCAGCGCAGTTTAAAGAGAAAGCTTAATTTGTCAAACGAAAAGCCGGTTCGCAGCACACGCGTGCGGACCACTGCTGCGCTTCTGAGCGCCGCAACGCCCCTCCAGCAGGTCGAAACCAAGCGGCCCGAAACGCCAGCCGAAACGCCTGTCCCAGCGATCGGGCCGCCGCTGGTCATGGTCGAAGCGCCGGCCGAGCCGGTCGTCAAGCCGCACGTCGCTTCGTCACGGCCGCCCCGGCCCGTCAAGGCCAAGCCCACGGCCGACGAAGCCGCAGCGCGATTCGAATACCAGATTCCCGAGCGTGAGGCGATCCTGGCCCAACTGCGCAGCGGCAACACGCCACTGCTGCCGGCCGAGCTCGCCGCGCAATTGGGCGTGAAACCCGAAGAGATGCCCGGCTTCGATCGGCGTCTTGCGGCGATGGAGCGCGACGGGCAGCTGATGCCCAATCGCAAGGGCGTCCTGTTGCTTGCCAACAAGCTCGACTTCATCGCGGGTCGCGTCGTCGGTCATCGCGACGGCTACGGCTTCCTGATCCGCGACGATCGTAGCGGCCCGGACATATGGCTCGCGCCGAAGGAAATGCTGAAGGTCCTGCACGGCGATCGTGTGCTGGTCAAGCCGACCGGCACCGACTATCGCGGCAAGCCGGAAGGCACCATCGTCGAAGTCACCGAGCGCCGCACGAAGCGGCTGGTCGGGCGGCTGCTCAGCGAGCGTGGTGTCTACGTCGTGGTTCCCGAGGATCAGCGCATCAAGCACGACATCCTGATTCCGCCCGGCGAGATCCGGAAGGCGCAGCCTGGACAGGTCGTCACGGTCGAGATCGTCGAGCAGCCTTCGCGCTACACGCAGCCGATCGGACGGATCGACGAAGTGCTCGGCGAGATCGACGACCCGGGCATGGAGATCGAGATCGCCGTGCGTAAGTACGACGTCCCGCACGTCTTCTCGCCGGCCGCCGAGGCGGAGGCTGTCGCGCTGCCCGACGCGGTCCGTCCGATCGACCATGCCGGGCGCATCGACCTCACCGACGTGCCGCTCGTGACGATCGACGGCGAAGACGCGCGCGACTTCGACGATGCGGTCTACTGCGAGCCGCTCGAAGGGCGCAAGAAGGGTTGGCGGCTGCTGGTCGCGATCGCCGACGTGAGCCATTACGTCGGGATCGGCACCGCCCTCGATCGGGACGCGTTCGAACGCAGCACGTCGGTGTATTTCCCGCGTCGTGTGATCCCGATGCTGCCCGAGAAGATCTCGAACGGCCTGTGCTCGCTGATGCCGCAGGTCGACCGCCTCGCGCTCGTCTGCGACATGGTGGTCAGCCTCGAAGGCGAGGTCACGGCCTACCAGTTCTACAACGCCGTCATCCACTCGGCCGCCCGACTGACCTACAACGAGGTGTGGGCGATGCTGTCGTCGGCGGATGCTTCCGCGATCGGGCCCGCCAAGCGCGCCCAGTTGCCGATGCTGCAGCATCTGTACGCGGTCTACCACGCGTTCTCGGCGGGCCGTGCCTCACGGGGTGCGATCGACTTCGAAACGACCGAGACTTACATCGTGGCGGACCCGGAGGGGCGCATCGAGGAGATCCTGCCGCGCACGCGCAACGACGCACACAAGCTGATCGAGGAATGCATGCTTGCGGCCAACGTCTGCGCCGCGGACGTGATGACCCGCAAGAAGCACGAGGGGCTGTATCGGGTCCACGACGGCCCGACGGTCGAGAAGCTCGCGAACCTGCGTGCGTTCCTGAAGACGCTCGGCCTGTCGCTCGCGGGCGGCGACGATCCGCAGGCGAGCGACTACTCGGCCGTGATCCAGCGGATCAAGCCACGGCCCGACGCGCCGTTGCTGCAGACGATGCTGCTGCGCTCGATGCAGCAGGCGATCTATTCGCCGGATAACGGCGGCCACTTCGGCCTCGCGTATCCGGCATACGCCCATTTCACGTCGCCGATCCGCCGCTACCCGGATCTGCTGGTGCACCGCGTGCTGAAGGCGCTCATCGCCAACACGACCTACGTCCCGCATCTGCCCGATCGCGAAGGCGACGACGACGTCCGCGACGCGCGTCACGCATCGATCGCCCGCAAGTCGATCGAAGTCGACGCCGACGCGAGCCTCGACGCGAACGACCGGCAGCACATCCACGGCATCTGGGAGCAGTTCGGACTGCAGTGCTCGGCCAACGAAAGGCGCGCCGACGAGGCCAGCCGCGACGTGATGGCGTGGCTCAAGTGCTACTTCATGCGCGAGAAGGTCGGCGAGCAGTTCCGCGGCACCGTCACCGGCGTCGCACCGTTCGGCGTGTTCGTCACGCTTGACGGCTTGTTCGTCGAGGGGCTGGTCCATGTCTCCGAGCTCGGCACCGATTACTTCCAGTTCAACGAAGCGATGCACGAGTTGCGTGGTGAGCGTACCGGCCAGCGATTCCGACTCACCGATCCGGTCACGATCCAGGTTGCGCGCGTCGATCTGGAGGCACGGAAGATCGAGTTCAGGCTGGTCAAGGGAAGCAGTTACCAGGAACTGATGCGCGGTGTGCTGCCCGAAGACGCGCACGGCGAACGCAAGGGTCCGCCGCGGCCTGCCGGAAAGCGCGCAGCCAAGCCGCGAGTGCCGGACGAGCGCGAGCGGCCGGTGGCGATCGAGGCGGCGGGTGGCCGGCCGGCTGGTGGGCCCGGCGGCACGGCCCGCACCGCGCGCAAGGCGACGATGACGAAGAGCGGCCGCTCGAAGAAGCGCTGAGAAGGTATGGCCCGGTTGCGCGCACTGCACGGCTTCCACGCGATCTCCGCGCGGTTGCGACATCACGCCTCGAGCATCAAGGAGCTGTACGTCGACGCAGGTCGCCACGATGCGCGCCTGCGCAGCCTGATCAAGGCCGCGGCCGACAGCGGCGTACGCTCGATTCCGGTCGATGCGCGCCGGCTCGACGGGCTGTCGGGCCATGCGCCGCATCAGGGCGTAGTGGCGATGGCTGAGGAGATCCAGATGGCGACCAGCCTCGACGACGTCCTCGAGGCGCTGCCGGCCGGCACCGCGCCGCTGTTGCTCGTGCTCGACGGCATCACCGATCCCCACAACCTCGGCGCTTGTCTACGCGTCGCCGACGGCGCCGGCGTCCATGCGGTGATCGCGCCGAAGGATCGGGCGGTCGGTATCGGCGCGACCGTCGAGAAGGTCGCGAGCGGCGCGGCCGAAACCGTGCCGTACATCACGGTGACGAATCTCGCCCGAGCCTTGCGCGAAATGAAGGAGCGCGACATCCGTGTCGTCGGCACCAGCGACGACGCCCCGGTTTCGATCTACGACATCGATCTGCGCGGCCCGATGGCCTGGGTGCTCGGTACCGAAGGGGAGGGCATGCGCCGACTCACGCGCGAGACCTGCGACGATCTGGCGCTGATCCCGATGCACGGCGCCGTCGAGAGCCTGAACGTATCCGTCGCAAGCGGCGTCTGCCTGTACGAGACTGTGCGCCAGCGCCACATGCCTGTGGCGAAGCGCTGACTCGGCAAGCGGCGGCTGGCCCGCACCAGATCACGGTTGACTTGAGCTTGTCTTCAATCATAATGAGAACCATTCTCATTATGGAAGGCTCATCGTGCACGATCCGCGCCCCGAAGTCATCGTTGCGGCCACCCTCTACCTGATCTCCGGCGGGGCCTTCGATCCGTCGCCGTGTGCCTGCCGCGTGAAAGCGATCGTCGCCCACCTCGAGAAGATGATGGACATGACGGACCTCGATCCTGTCCTTCGTGCGACCGCGATCCAACTGCATGAGAGCTGGCATCGCGTCGCAGAGAAGATCGACGCCGCACTGGAGGCACAGGCGGTTGTCACGGCACTCTGGCACTAGATTTCGCAAGCGAAACGCAAACCGGACTTGGGTACATCCTGCTTGCATGATCGAAATAAGAATCATTCTCACTCGTCTTACTTATTAGCCACAATCGCACCCGATGACTTTCCAGAAACGCCCGACCCCATGGCGCCTCACTCCGCTGGCCACTGCCCTGATGCTCTGCGCGGCGAACTCGCCCGCCCATTCACAGGTCGTCGCGGACGCGTCGGAGCCGACGCAGCTCGACAAGGTCGAAATCAACGGCAGGCAGGACAAGGGCGATGTCCGGACAGACTCGACCACGATCGGCAAGACGCCAACTCTGCTGCGTGACGTGCCGCAGACGATCACGGTCATCAATCGCGCGATGCTCGGCTCGCAGGGAGCGACGTCGCTGTCTGACGCGCTGCGTAGCGTGCCCGGCATCACGATAGGCGCGGCCGAAGGCGGGCAGATCGGCAACAACATCAACCTGCGCGGATTCACCGCACGGACCGACATCTTCATCGACGGCGTCCGCGATCGCGGACAGTACTACCGCGACACGTTCTTCATCGAGACGATCGAAGTGCTGAAGGGCCCGTCGTCGATGCTGTTCGGGCGCGGGTCCACCGGCGGCGTGATCAACCAGGTCTCGAAGCAGGCCCACCTCGGTCCGCTCAACGAAGCGTCGGTCACCGTCGGCACGCGCGACCAGTACCGCGCGGTCATCGACACCAACCAGCCGATGTCCGACACATCGGCCTTTCGCATCTCGGCGATGGGACAGAATGTCCAGACCACGCGCGACGTGATGACCAACGAGGACTACGGCATCGCGCCGACGGCGCGCTTCGGCATCGACACGCCGACGACCGTGACCGTCTCCGGGCTGTTCCAGCACAACCACGACATGGCCGACTACGGCATCTCGGCGCTCGACGGGAAGCCGGCGCCGGTGGCGTACGACAACTTCTACGGGCTCACCGACGACCGTATCATCCAGGACGCATCGGTGGTCGGTGTCAAGGTCGAGCATCGCTTCAGCGACCAGCTCACACTGCGTAACCAGACGCAGTACGACCGCGTCGCGATCGACGCGCGCGAGACCAACTCGGCGCGCGTCGGAACCTTCGTGCCTTCCAGCGTCCCCGGCGGCGGTGCGTTCACGATCCTGCCGACGGCAGCTGCCGGCTATTACACGTCGGTGCCGCTGCTGTCGCTGTACGTCCTGTTGCAGGGCAAGGACAAGGCGATCGTCGACGACTCGCTGTACAACCAGACCGACCTGATCGCCAACTTCGAGACGGGCTTCGTCAAGCACACGCTGATAACCGGCTTCGAACTCGGCCGGGACACCTATCAGAACCAGTCGATCACGCGTGTCGATCCTGCGATCGACGGACCTGCAGCGACGACCGGACTCGCGGTGGTGTCGCTCGAACAACCGACCTATGCGCCTTCATCGACCCGCACCGTGCGCACGAACGGCAACCTGGTCACTTCGAACGCCGACTCGATCGCGGCCTACGCGAACGACACGGTCGAGTTCACGCCCGAGTGGAAGCTGGTCGGCGGCCTGCGCTTCGACCGCTATCGCGCGGTCCTGAACAACACGATCCCGACCGCGACGCTGCCCAGCGACGTCGGCCAGAACGTGACCTTCACGAGCGTGCGGGCCGGGGCGACCTGGCAACCGTCGAAATCGCAGTCCTACTACGTGTCCTACGGCACGTCGTTCAACCCGTCGCTCGAGCAGTTGACCGTCGCGGCCGGCCAGCAGACGCTCGGTCCCGAGAAGAACAAGTCGTACGAGGCGGGCGCGAAGTTCGATCTCGTCGACGACAAGCTGTCGATCACCGGAGCGGCATTCCGCATCGAGAAGGAAAACGCCCGCACGCAGATTTCGACCGGCGTCTACGAACTCGACGGCAACATCGTCGTCGAGGGTGCAGAACTCGGTATCACCGGTTACGTGTCGCCGAGCTGGCAGGTGTTCGGCGGCTACACCTTCCTCGACGCGCGGCTCGTCCAGGCCTCCGCGCTGGACGGGACGCAGGGCAAGGTTCCGGCGAACACGCCGAGACATTCGGCGACGCTGTGGACGACCTACATGATCGGCCACGCCTGGGAGCTGGGCACCGGACTGACCTATCTCGGCAAGCGCTTCGCGAGCAACACCGACGTGGTCACTGCCGACGCATTCACGCGTTGGGACGGGACCATTGCCTATCACATGCCGAAATACGACGTGCGCTTCAACCTGCTGAATATCACGAACAAGGACTACATCTCGGCGCTGATCCCGTCGGACGGCGGCCGTTCCGTGCCGGGCGCCGGACGCACTGCTTTGCTGACGCTGACCACGCGTTTCTAGCCGTGCTGTTGCATGTTCCCGCGGTGCTCGAGCCCGATACGCTGCGTCGAATCGTCGAGCGGCTCGACGCCGCCGCGGACGACTGGATCGACGGCCGTGCGACCGCCGGGCATCAGGGCGCAGCGGTCAAGCGGAACCAGCAGATCGCCGAGCGCTCGAAGACTTCGGTCGAACTCGGCGACATGGTCCTCGCTGCGCTCGAGCGCAATTCGCTGTTCATCAGCGGAGCCCTGCCGAACCGCGTCTATCCGCCGCTGTTCAACCGCTACTCCGGCGCCATGCACTTCGGCGGACACGTCGACGGCGCGGTGCGGATCATGCCGGGCGATGGACAGAAGATCCGCACCGACCTGTCCGCGACCCTCTTCTTGTCGCCACCCGAGTCCTACGATGGCGGCGCACTGCTGGTCGAGGACACGTTCGGCGTCCACTCGGTCAAGCTCGCGGCCGGCGACCTGATCGTGTACCCGGCGAGCAGCCTGCATCGGGTCGAGCCGGTGACGCGCGGTACGCGGATCGGCTGCGTCTTCTGGATCCAGAGCCTGGTCCGCGACGACGCGCGACGGACGATCCTGTTCGATCTCGACCGCGCAATCCAGTCGCTGATTTCGACCGGCGCCGATGAAGGTGCACGGGTTCAGCTCACCGGTTGCTATCACAACCTGCTGCGTATGTGGACCGATACATAGACAGCCGCGGCCTCATCGCCGATGGGCTTAAACAAGGTTTAAAACGACCCCGCATCCCCCGGATACACGATCGGCGACTCGTTGCCGAACTGATCGACCGCCGAAACGCCGAACGCCCAGTCATCGATGACCACGTCCTGCAGGACTGCGCGCGCAGGCGTACCGGTGACGCGCACGTCCCGGTGGTACTGCCATTGCGCGGCAGTCGTGTCGCGCCACCAGATCCGGTAGCCGACCGCATCGGGCACCGGCTGCCAGATGATCGTCGTGTCGTGCTTCAGTGCCCCTTCGATCGCGACGCCGGTCGGCGGCGCGGGAGCCGCGGCCAGCGCGGCCAGCGTCAGTGCGTTCAGGCGTGTCACCTGCGCGAGATAACCGAAGTCGACGAACTCGATCGTGTCGCCGTAGCGCCGGCCATTCTCGACGCGCAGGTCCTGGTGCTGGCGGTCGTAATGCTCGTGTGCCTCGGTCACGCGGATCGCGGGGAAGCCGGCCTCGAGCATCGGCACCTGGTCGCCACCGCGGCCGAAGCGGTCGGTGCGATAGATCATCTTCACCTTGAAGCCGACCATCTCGCGGTCCGCGACGGTCGCCATGTAGCGCGCCAGGTTGCGCGACGGGGAATCGATCTCCCCGCCCCGGTAGCGGCGCGCGTCGGCCTGTTTCTGCGTCTCGGTAGCCTTGGTGCCTTCGGAGAACACGCGGATCGTGCTGCTGTCGTGGACGCCGTCCTCGCCGAAGCTGTTGCCGACGATGTCGTTGTTCAGGTCGGCCTCGACCCTCCAGCCCTGCGCCTTCGCGTAGTCGGCCAGCACCTTGCCGCCGTGAAGACCCTGTTCCTCGCCGGACAGTGCCGCGTAGACGATAGTCGCGCGAAAGCGATGCTTCGACAGGACGCGCGCCGACTCGATCGCC
>JBDTIS010000064.1:0-9975 GCA_039936235.1 Burkholderiaceae bacterium
ACCGCGACAAATACGTGGCCGATACCGACTTCGTCCCTCTGCCGGGCGGGTCGGCCGACGCGCTGCTGGACAAGGGCTATCTGCGCGCGCGATCGCGACTGATCGACATCACCCGCAGCATGGGCAGTGCGAAGGCAGGCGACCTCGGCGCCGTGCCGCTCGGCGTCGCCGCGTCCACAGAGCACGGTACGTCGCAGATGACGATCGGCGACCGCTACGGCAACGTGGTCTCGATGACGACCACCGTCGAGAGCGGCTTCGGTTCGTTCCACTTCGTCCGCGGCTTCCTGCTGAACAACCAGCTGACCGACTTCTCCACCAGCCCGGTCGATGCGGCCGGCACGTCGATCGCGAACCACGTCGCCGGCGGCAAGCGCCCGCGCAGCACGATGGATCCGACGCTCGTCTTCGAAGCCATGTCCGACGGCAGTCGCGGCGAGTTCTTCCTCGCGACCGGATCGGCCGGTGGCTTCCTGATCATCCAGTTCGTGACGAAGACGCTGGTCGGCGCGCTCGACTGGGGGCTCGATGCGCAACAGTCCGTGTCGCTGGTCGACTTCGGCGCGGCCAACAGTCCGACGACCTACGTCGGCGGCGAGCATCCGCTGATCGATGCGACCGACGACGGCGCGCACGATCCGCTGGTCGTCGGCCTGCGCGCGATGGGACACACCGTGTCGGTGATGCCGATGTCGAGCGGCATCGCACTGTTGAGGAAGACCATCGTGGACGGCCGCGCCGGATGGTCCGGCGGCGCGGAGCCACGCCGCGAGTACGCCGCGATCGGCGATGCATGGATACCGTGACCTAGACGGTCCCGGCGGCGGCGCGCGTCAGCCGGTCGTTGACGCCGTCCCATTCGGACGTCGTCGGTGGCCGCTCGACCCAGATCTCGCGCGCGCCCCTGACGTCCAGCGCACGCAGGCTCGCGTACAGCGCGTGGGCATAACCGGTCGCATCCGCCGGGGCACGCAACGACGACGGCTGCGTCGACGACGGGTCGAACGACCAGGCCAGCACTGCAACGTCGCCGCCTGCCTCTTCGAGCCGATCGCGATCGACGAGTCGCAGCGGCGTCGACGGCGCGTAATGCGTCGCGAGCGTCCCCGACGCGCGTGGCGCATCCCGGTCGGCCGCGCCCGGTTCATGACCGATGATCTCGGCCAGCATCGCGGCCGTGATCGAGCCGGGCCGCAACAGCACCGGACCGGCTGCCGCCAGCCGTGAGCAATCGACGATCGTCGACTCGATGCCGACCGGACAGTCGCCGCCATCGACGACCAGGATGTCCGCGGTATCGCCGAACTCGTCGCGCACATGCTGCGCGCTGGTGGGGCTGACATGCCCGAAGCGATTCGCCGAGGGCGCCGCGATGCCGATCGGCGCATGGCGGTCGCGTATCTCGCGCAGCGACGCGTACTCGATCAGCAGGGCCTGCGCGACCGGATGCGCGGGACAGCGCAATCCGATCGATGCCTGGCCGCCGGCCGCGGCGTCGCCGACGCCGGGGCGACGCGGCAGGATCAGCGTCAGCGGTCCCGGCCAGAAGCGATCGACCAGACGTTGCGCGAGCGACGGGATGCCGCTGGCCCACTGCAGCAGGTCGCTGCCGACCGGCACGTGGACGATCAGCGGATGGTCGCTCGGACGTCCCTTCGCGGCGAAGATGGCCGCGACGGCGGCGGCACTGGCGGCATCGGCGCCGAGGCCGTAGACGGTCTCGGTGGGAAACGCGACGAGGCCCCCTTCGTCGAGTCGTGCCGCGGCCTGCTCGATCGCGGCGCGCAGGCGGGCATCGATCGCGACGCTCATGTCACCACACAGCGCGCGTGATCACCATGCCTCGATGCCGATTTCAGCGGCCACCTGCAGCGCGACGCGACGCGCGCCATCGGCATCGACGGCCAGGATCGTCACGTGGCCCATCTTCCTGCCGCGTCGCGCATCGCGCTTGCCGTACAGATGCAGGTTCGCGCCCGGATGACGAAGGACGGCGACCCAGTCGGGCTCGCGCTGCTCGCCTGCTTCGTCGTACCAGAGATCGCCGAGCAGGTTCAGCATGACCGCGGCGCTGTGCCGTCGCGTCTCGCCGAGCGGCAGCCCCGCCGCGATCCGCGCCTGCTGCGCGAACTGGCTCGTGACACACGCATCGATGCTGTAGTGACCGCTGTTGTGCGGACGCGGCGCGATCTCGTTGACCAGCAGCTGGTGACCCTCGGACGAAGAGCGTACGACGAAGAACTCGACGCACAGCACGCCGACGTAGTCGAGCGCGTGGGCGATGCGCAGCGCCGCGGCCACCGCATCGGACTCGATCGCCGTCGTGATCGACGGCGCGGGCACGGTGGTCACCGCAAGGATCCCGCCGCGATGCAGGTTCTCGGCCGGCGGATAGATCGCGGTGCCGCCGTCCTCGCCGCGCGCGACCACGACCGAGACTTCGAATGCGAGGTCGACGCGCTTCTCGAGCACGGCCGACGGCGCACCGAGCAGCACGAACGCTTCGCGCGCCTCGTCGCGGCTCGCGACACGCGCCTGACCCTTGCCGTCGTATCCCAGGCGGCTCGCCTTGAGGATGCCGGGAAAGAGATCGTCGGCCGCTTCGGCGAGATCGGCTGCCGTCTCGATCACCGCATGGGGAACGACGGCGATGCCGCACGACGCGATGAAGCGCTTCTCGGCGATGCGGTCCTGCGCGACCGCGACGCTGTCGGCCGACGGCGTCGTGAAGCAGTGTTCGGCGAGGAACGCGAGGCTCTGCGCGGGCACGTTCTCGAACTCGGTCGTGACCGCCGAGCATTGCAGCGCGAGGCTCTCGAGCGCGGGCGCGTCCAGATAGTCGGCTGCGATGTGCTCGTCGGCGACCGATGCGGCCGGACCGTCGCGCGCGGGATCGAGCACCGCGACGCGGTAGCCGAGGCTCTGCGCGGCCATCGCGAACATACGACCGAGCTGGCCACCGCCCAGCAGGCCGAGCCAGTCTCCGGGTGCGACGACCCTGCGTTCACGGATCATGGTCAGAGCGCGAGCCGCGAGTCGGCCGCGGCCCGGGTCTGCGCGGCGCGCCATTGCGCGAGCTTCTGCGCGAGCCGCTTGTCGCCGGTCGCGAGCATCGCGACGGCGAACAGTGCCGCGTTGGCGGCACCGGCACTGCCGATCGCGAACGTCGCAACCGGAATGCCGCGCGGCATCTGCACGATCGAATACAGCGAATCCTGGCCGTGCAGGTAGCGCGATGGAACCGGGACGCCGAGCACCGGCACCGCGGTCTTCGCGGCCAGCATGCCGGGCAGGTGGGCCGCACCGCCGGCGCCCGCGATCAGCGCGACCAGCCTGCCTTCGGCGGCACAGCGCGTCGCGTCCTCGGCATAAGCGAACAGGGCATCGGGCATGCGGTGCGCCGACACGACGCGTGCATCGAACGCGACGCCGAAGTCGCGCAGCGTCTCGGCCGCGACGCGCATCGTTTCCCAGTCGCTCGCGCTACCCATCACGATGCCGACGCGCACGTTGCGTTCGAGCGGACCGAGCAGGGCCACGGCGCTCGCTTGGTTTGCTGCGGGCAACGGCAGGCTGTTCGACGACAGGGACGGCGGAGAAGTTTTTCGGGTCACGATGGGGGCGCAAGAAGATCGCGTATTGTAAGGGCGAGGCGCAGGACGGTGTCCTGCGGCGAACTCCCCACCATACCCAACCACACGTCACGGCCCGCATCACCGGATCGCGATTCGTTCGCGAGAGATCAACGATGGCAACCGACACCACCAGCGACAAGGCAATCCATTCCGCGCAGCGCCACATCCGGCTCACGTCACACCCTGGCCAGCAAGGCATAGGCGCAGGCTCGCCGGCCATTCACTGGGGCGCCGCCACCGCGGCCGAACGCGGACCGATCGTCGGATCCACGACCAACCGCAGCCGGCGCAACGTCATCGGCACCCACTCCGGCTCCTACGGCGTCTATCGCGCGCTCGCGGTCGCGGCCGGCAACCTCACGCGCGGGCATCGCGCCGACCTGACCAACACGGCGCCCACCGACCTGATCGGCCCGTATCCGCAGTGGGGCGACGCGACCGAGATGGTGTCGATCGATCCGTGGGGGGCCTGCGTGCAGGACGTGTTCGCCGACTACATCGCGCAGGGCTACGACATCCGCCCGACCATCGCCGTGACGAAGGCGCACATCGACCTGCCGGAGATCCGCCACGCGATCACGTTCAACCGCCTGACCCCCGACAACCGCGTGCTGCTCGAGAACGGCTCGGCCGTCGTGAACAAGGTCGCGATCGAACCGGTGTGGTACCTGCCCGGCGTCGCGGCACGCTTCAGCGTCGACGAGGTCGACCTGCGTCGCAACCTGTTCGAAGAGACCGGCGGCATGTACCCCGAGCTCGTCACGCGCAGCGACCTCGAGGTCTTCCTGCCGCCGATCGGCGGACAGACGCTGTACATCTTCGGCGACCCGCGCGCGCTCGCCGACCCGAGCGTCACGCTGACTGCTCGCGTCCACGACGCGTGCAACGGCTCCGACGTGTTCGGCTCAGACATCTGCACGTGCCGCCCCTATCTCACGCACGCGATCGAGGAATGCATCGCCGGCGCACAGCGCGGCGGCGTCGGGCTGATCGCGTACCGCCGCAAGGAAGGCCGCGCGCTCGGCGAGGTCACCAAGTTCCTGGTCTACAACGCACGCAAGCGCCAGGTCGGCGGCGACAGCGCGAGCACCTACTTCCTGCGAACCGAATGCGTCGCCGGGGTGCAGGACATGCGCTTCCAGGAACTGATGCCCGACGTGCTCCACTGGCTCGGCGTGACGAAGATCCATCGGCTCGTCTCGATGAGCAACGACAAATACGACGCGATCACCGGCAGCGGTATCGAGGTCGGCGAACGCGTCGCGATTCCCGATGCGCTGGTCCCGGCCGATGCCGACGTCGAGATGCAGGCGCAGATCGCGGCGGGCTACTTCACCGAAGGCGCGGTCCCCGACGCGGACCAGTTCGCCGGCACGAAGGGGCGCGGACTTGGCTGAGATCCGAAGCACGCCCGGCACGGCCGCGATGCCGAAGTCGCCCGGCGCTAATCCAGGCAGTCGCAAGGTCGTCCCCGTCGAGGCGAGCGACGCCGAGATCGACGCGGCCGTGCGCATCCTGCGCGACCCGGCCACGATCCGCACGCGCTGCCACGCGATCGCCGCTGCGGTGGCGGCCGGACATTCGCCGCATTTCACGATCGATCGCACGCAACTCCTGCCGGTCGCCGAACGCGTCGCGAAGCTCACGCGCGTCCGCTTCCCCGACCTCCAGATCCCGGTACACAGCCGCTGGCGACACTTCGAGGCCGGCGGGGTCGATCGCAAGGAGCGTCTCGATGCGCTGCTCGAAGGGCGCAACGTCGAAGAGGTCGCCCGGTCGCGGATCGAGCTGACGCTGATCAGCGTGCTGCTCGACGCCGGCGCCGGCCCGCAGTGGCGCTTCATCGAATACCCGTCGGTCGCGCAGCGCTACTCGCGGTCCGAGGGCCTCGCCGTCGCGAGCTTCCGCGCGTTCACGAACGGCCGCTTCTCGTCGGACCCCGACGACCCGTGCCGCGTCGATGCGAAGGCACTGATGGCGATCGACGCCGCGGCACTGGCGGCGATGTTCCAGGCGAGCACCGGCAATCCGCTGGTCGGACTCGACGGTCGCGTCGCGCTGCTGCGTCGGCTCGGCGAGGCGTTGCACGATCAGCCGCAACTGTTCGGTCTCGACGGTCGACCCGGCATGATGTTCGACGCGCTGGTCGCGAAGGCCGCAGCCGCAGAACGAACGCTGCAGGCCGGCGACATCCTCGCGCTTCTGCTCGACGCCTTCTCGGCGATCTGGCCGAGCGGCCAACAGTTCCTGGGGCGGGCAGTGGGCGACGTCTGGCCGCATCCGGACGCCGGAGGCGACGGTGCGAGTGCGGACTTCGTGCCTTTCCACAAACTGTCGCAGTGGCTGACCTATTCGCTGCTCGAGCCGTTCGCATGGGCCGGCATCGATGTCGACGGCCTCGATGCGCTGACCGGGCTGCCCGAATACCGCAATGGCGGACTGTTGATCGACGCGGGCCTGCTGGTCCCGACGCGGCCGCGCCGCATGCTCAAGCCGATGACGCCGGCCGATCCGTGGATCATCGAGTGGCGCGCGCTGACCGTCGCGATGCTCGACGAGATCGCGCCGCTGGTCCGCGAGACGCTCGGCGTCACGGCCGCAGCGCTGCCGCTGGCCTGCATCCTCGAAGGCGGCACGTGGGCGGCTGGCCGCGCGATCGCAGCCGAACTGCGCAAGACCGGCGCGCCGCCCGTTACGGTGGACAGCGACGGCACCGTCTTCTGACGCCGCCGTTTCGAACGCGCGTCCATCCCTTCACGCACACGCGCTCATGACCGCGACCCGAAGGCGCTCGGCGCGATCGAGTATTACTTCAAGGTGCCGCAGGACATGCACGAGCGCGATGCGATCGTGCTCGACCCGATGCTCGCAACCGGCAACTCGGCGATCGCGGCGGTGGACCGGCTCAAGGAAACGAATCCGAAGTCGATCCGCTTCGTCTGCCTGCTCGCGGCACCCGAAGGCCTGAAGAACTTCGGCCAGGCGCATCCGGACGTGCCGGTGTTCACCGCGGCGATCGATCGTGCGCTGAACGACCATGGCTACATCGTGCCGGGCCTGGGCGACGCCGGAGACCGGCTGTTCGGCACCAAGTAGCAGGGACTGTTCAGGACGCGGGGCCGAGCTTGCGGCGTATGCCGTCCCTGTCCTCGGCGTCCTGAGCGATCAGGTCGAGCGTGTCGAGGATCTCGGCGATGAACAGCAGCTCGCGATAGGCCGTCAGCGAGAAGCCCTGACGGCAACCGCCGCGGTCATCGTTCAGGAAGCTCGCCACGGTCGACTTGGCCAGCGGCCCCGACCATGTGGTCAGCAGCTTCATCATGACCTGCGGGTACGACTCGAGCTCGCGCGCGACCACGTCCGACGATGTGGCCCACGGGGGTACCTCCGCGTTGAACAGCAGCTTGAAGCCGTCGCCGAGCGCCTTGTACTGCGCCTCGCGGCCGGTCGACTGATAGAGGTTCAGCAGCATCAGCCACGCCGCAGCGCCCGGCTTCTCGTTCTCGCGGATGTGATGCGACAGCAGCGTCATCGCCCGCTTCGGATCGCCCAGTCGAACCAGCAGCTCCGCCTGAAGCAACGCGTCGGCGACCTCGACGACTTCGGTCCGTCTGTCCGGCGGCTCGCGCTTGAGGTACGGATCGAAGCTGGTGCGATAGGCGCTCGCCGCACGCGTCGGAGACTTGCCGAGCGAGTCGTCGGCGACGAAGTCGACCGCATGCGCCCTGTACATGTTCGAGATCGACCATTGTGTGACGGCGGACTCGAGCGACGGCAGCCCGGTCTCGGCGTTATCGACGCGGACCGGCGCGCGGACTTGCGCCGAGCGCTTGTTCTGGTCGAAGCCCCAGTCGGTGGACCGCTGCAACGACGGCCGCGTCGGTGAATCGTCGGACTCGGCGTGCGGGCGTCGCCGCTGCGGGACGACGACCGGGCGTTCGCTGCGGATCATCACGACGACTCGCCACGCCAGCAACGCGATGATCACGATGGCCGCGACGATCAGGCCGATCGTCGCTGCATCGAGGCGATCGAAGAACTGCACGTTTTCGGTCCGGTCCGCCGCGCCGTTGAACGCCGGGCTCGGCGCGGTCGACTGCGCACAGGCGGTCCTCGAGATCGTCAACGGAATCACAAGCGACGCGACGCCGATCGCAGCACGTCGGACGTGAGTCGTCGTCGGTGGCGGCAGGCGTGAGACAGGTTCGGAGTTCATCGACGATGCGAAGCCGCTGGCGGCCGACGGGATGCGACAGGCGCGCCGCGCATCCTTCATCGACGGTCCGCAGCGCGCAACGGTCGATTCTAGCCGTCGAGCCGCGAGACACCTGAACGGGCCGACGAAAGCGCAACAGCCAGTGACAGCCGGTCAGCCGACGATGCGGCGCAGGGCCTCACGGTATTTCGCTCCGGTCGCGTCGACGATCGCCGCAGGCAACGGCGGGGCCGGCGCACATTTTTTCCAGCCCGGCACCGACTCGAGATAGTCGCGCAGGAACTGCTTGTCGAAGCTCGGCGGATTGTCGCCTGCGGCGAGCGCCGCGTCGTACGACTCGGCGGGCCAGAAGCGCGACGAATCCGCAGTGAGCACCTCGTCCATCAGCATCAGCGTGCCGTCGCCGTCGAGTCCGAACTCGAACTTGGTATCGGCGATCAGGATGCCGCGCGAGGCCGCGTGGGCGCTGGCCCGGGCGTACAACGCGAGGCTCGTCGCCCGCACGCGTTCGGCGAGGTCGCCGCCGATCGCGGCGACGGTCGCATCGAAGTCGATGTTCTCGTCGTGCTCGCCGAACTCGGCCTTCGTCGCCGGCGTGAAGATGGGCTCGGGCAGCCGTTGCGCGTTGCGCAGACCCGGCGGCAGTGCGACGCCGCAGATCGCGCCACCGTCCCGATATTCCTTCCAGCCCGACCCCGCGAGATAACCGCGGACGACTGCCTCGATCGGCAACGGCGCGAGCCGCCTGACGACCATCGATCGACCACGCACCTGCGCGACTTCGTCGGCGGCCACGACGGACTCGGGCGAGATACCGGTCAGATGATTCGGGACGATGTCGTGCAGCATGTCGAACCAGAACAGCGCCATCTGCGTGAGCACCTCGCCTTTGCCGGGGATCGGCTCGGCCATCACGACGTCGAACGCCGAAATCCGGTCGCTGGTGACCATCAGCAGGCGGTCGTCGCCGACCGCGTAGTTTTCGCGGACCTTGCCACGGCCAAGCAGCGGCAGAGAGTGCAGATGCGATGCGTAAAGTGTGGTGGGTCTGCTCATGCTTCTTTGCTCGGAATGCGGAGGGGATTGGGTCCCGGCCCCGGAGCGAGTCCGGGGCGGGCTCTGCGCCGGGGATGACAGTATTGGAGTCGGCACTGCACTCGAAACAGTCGTTCCGTGTACGCGGCAACGACAAAGTTGAAGGCGGCGACGCTTACACCATTGGCACCCCGGCGAAGTTCGGCGCCCGATTACTCATCGCGCGATTCGAACTCAAAACAGGAGTGCCAGACCCACCAGGACCGAGACAGACAGCGCGACCACCGCACTGTAGACGAACAGCAGCACGGCCTCGCGCAGCGCCGTAGGGATCCAGCCGCCGCCATAGACCCGACGCAGCGCGATCGTGCCGTGGACGACCAGCACGATGATCCACAGCGATCCGAAGGTCTCCCCCAGCGGCAACGCCGAGACGATCGCGAAGACGAAGGCCACCGTCTGCGCGTGGAAGGCCACCACCAGGTGTTCGCCGTAGAGCAGCCCGCGCTTCCAGTAGATCAGTTTCAACAGCAGCGCGAGAACCGGCACGAGCACGATCAGCACGTAGGGCACGTACATGCGCACCGCCGTGTTGATGCGCTCGGTGCGCTGCGCGTCGGTCATGGCCACGAGCTTCGATATCTTGCGATCGAAGAAGCCGGTTCCTTTGAACCGCTGCGGGTCGACGCGGGCGGCGATGACCGGCCCGGTATCCGTGCCCTTCGGCATCCGGAACTCGATCGACTCGTTGCCCATCTTCAGCCCTTCGCCCTGCATGCCGCTGACCGCGAAGAGGATCAGGCTGACCGTCAGGTAGAGCCGCAGCGGCGGGATGTAGCGCTGGCGCCTGCCGGCGAAGTACTCGACCGTCAGGCGACCGGGCGTCAGCAACAGCGCTGCGAGCGTTCTCCACAGCGGACCTTCGAAGGCGACGTAGTGGCCGAGAAACTCGTGCAGGAACTCACCGACCGACGGCGGATGCAGCGTCGTGACCTGTCCGCAGACCGGGCAGTGGGCCTGCTCGGCCAGCGCGCCGCAGTTGCGGCAGCGCCGTCCCGGCTCGAACGACGCATGCGACGACGCGGCACT
>JBDTIS010000065.1:0-25747 GCA_039936235.1 Burkholderiaceae bacterium
ACACCCGGAACTGTGTAGCCTCGAGACCGCTTCGGCACACCACATCCACAGCAACTACATCGATAGTGACCCCGCGACGGGCACCATCGCCAAAGCGTTGACGACCGCCGCCTACGGCCCGGCGAAGCCCGAGACGACGTCGGGTGAGACCAACAAAGTCGGGTGGGCCACGCTGATACCGGTGGTCGACGACACGACCGGCAAACCGTACGTCAACACCCGCGGCAAGAACCACGGCTGCAACCAGTACCTGCCGCGGCTGCACCGCGACCTGACCGAGTACGCGGGCCCGGCGATGGCCAGGATGACGGCTTCGGTCGGCAACGACGAGAGCCTCGGCGTCGACGTGACCGGGCTCGACCCGAAGCCCGGAGACCCGGCCAATCCGGCCTACGCCGGCAAGATGTGGACGCGCCAGGACGGCACCGCGTTCGTCGATGTTGCCACGCCGGCAGTCGGTGCCGGCGCAGGCGGCGTCGTGATGACGCAGACGCAGGATCCGGGGCAGTACCTGACGCGCCTGAACGCCAGCTCGACGACGAGCGGCAACCTGACGACCGTCAAGATGAGGCTGTTGAACGCGGCGACGCGCTATCTCGGGGTCTACCTGCAATTCTTTAACGACGTCAAGCCCGACACGGCGCTGACGCTCACCGACATTCCGGAATACAACGACGGTTCGATCCTGGCCGGCCATGACAATGGCAATGACCTGACCGACACGATGTTCGTCGGCATGCTCGGGTCGGAGTACACCGTGATGGCGATCCCGGTCGGGCCGGCGTTCCTGATGCCGGCATTCAAGCTGCCGGCCGGCGTGACATCCGTTCGCGTGCTGATGAGCGGCCTGGGCACCGGCGCGAATGCCTATCCCGGCACCTTGCTCCGCGGCGAGCTGATGACCGGCTTCATCAGCTATGGAATCACCGCGTTCATGTGCGCGCTCGGCGCAGCGACCGCACTGAAGGTGATCATCGACACGTCAGTCACGCCGGTGATGAGCTTCATCTCGAACGAGTTCGTGGCACTGATCGGGTCCGGTGTCAGCGACACGGACCCGAACAGCTGGCAGTTCTGGATCGCCCAGATTCTCGGTCTCGCCAAGTCGGTGGCGAACTTTGTGAGCGGGCGCAAAGGCGGCGAGTACCTCACCAAGCTGCTGACCAGCATGATCGCAGCCGACGCCGCCGGTGCTGCCGAGGACTCGATCCCGCTCGCCGGCTGGGTGATGCTCGGCATCTCGATCGCGGTCGGCGTCACCAGCCTCGCCGAAACCTCGATCGAGGTCGCGCTGTCGCCTAAAACCTATGTCTGGGACCTGTCGTTCACGCACGAAGTCGCCGTCACGCTGACCCCCGACTCGCAGCGCGGTGGCGGCAGCTTTCCGGCGGCGGCGACCCATTGCATCGTCACCGCGACCTTCGGCGATGCGCTACCGCACAAGCAGACGTTTTCGCTGAACGGCGTCGACCTCAGGAAGCCGATCGTGGTGGCTTTCCCGGGCGTGCCGCTCGGCGGCAGCATCAACGTATCGGTCGCTTTCGTACAGCAGGCCATCGCCGGCCAGACCAACATCCTGCTCGGCAAGGGCAATACCGGCAACCTCCCCAACGTGCCGCTGGTCGCGCCGGCGATCGAGATCACGCAGCTCGAGTTCCCGCTCGGTCCGACGACGATCTACCAGCACCAGCAGAAGACCGCATTGACCGCCGCCGGCGTGCACTACTGGAGTCGGAGCGCGGCGGCGCCGACCTCGACCCAGCTTGCCTGCGGCGAAGCCGGCAGCATGTGCGGCCTGAACAGCATCAGCGTGCGCCAGGGCACTCTCGCCGCGCGGGGCTATGTCGGCTACGCATGGCAGGCCCAGAACCTCGACAGCTCGGTCGCGCCGGGCTGCAGCAGCGGCGGCGGCGGGCAGTTCGACCAGATGGCCAACGTCGACACCGGCGCCGACGCTTCGATCGGCTACGCGGTGACGACGTGCGGCTACGAGACGCCCGGCGTGCAGCTGGCGTACGACCTGCTGAGCACCGGCGCGCGCAACTTCTTCATCGACACCAGCGGCGGCGGGAACGGTGCCTGGCATCTGCGCCAGGTCGTGCTCGACGGCACCCCGGGCTTCGACCGAGGCGCCGGCCAGTCGTGGGGCGTGTTCAACTTCCTGCCGGACGTGCTGCTTCTCCATCCGGCAGGGTATGTGGTCAGCATCAGCAGCGACAACCACAAGATGGAGACGCTGCGCCTGCCGCTCAAGCCGCTCGCCGATGCCGGCGCAGCGGAGACGCTGCTGGCGCAGACGCACTGCGGCCTCGGCACCCGGCCCGGGCGCCTGACCCAGCCGCTGACCGCCGACGTGACCGCCGACGGCACGATCATCGTGCTCGAGAACGGCGATCCGAGCGCGACGCCGCCGGTGCCCACCCGGCTGCAGGCCATCACGGTCGGCGGCAATCCGAAGAAGCATTTCACGGGGCAGACCGGCTCGGCCGATTCGTCGTACTTTCTGGTGCTGACAGAGACGCAAGCCGCCGACGGCTGGACTCTGCTCGACGTTGCGGTCGAGTACACCGGAGCGATCTACGTGCTTGCGCGCGGCAGCGACCACAAGTGTCGTCTCGACATCTACCTGCACGACCAGGCCGGCACCAAGCCGTTGTGCTCGACCCCAGGCCTCAACGCCGGCAAGCTGACGGTCGACTTCTGGCGCGGCGTCTACGCATTGAACAACGAGGTGATCCAGCGTGACGACAATGTGGCGCCGAGGCTTACCGAGCCGTCGATCAGCTTGTGGGAGCCGTGCAACGTCGGGCAGACGTGTCGTTGAACGCGGCGGTGAACGCGGCATCGGTGGCGTTCAAGAAGGCGTTGATGGAGCGCGATGGAAGGCGAACTGAGCCATCACCTGGGCTACGCGCCCGGCGCCGTGAAGCCCGAGGATGTGAGCAACCGTCGCAACGGCAAGAGCGGTAAGACGGCGCTGAGAGCTGGCCCCGCTGATCTGAACAAGTGCGATCGATTTATAGGTGGACGCTGCGGGGTCAGGCTGCCAGTTCCAGATTCTGCGGCAGCGAAGTGAAGTACACCACGTCTGGCGTTCGCGCCTGTTGGCTCGAGTGCGGTCGTCGGATTTTGTAGAACTGGACGTACCGGCCGATGCCTTCTCGGGCCGCGCTCACGGTCTCGTAGGCATGCAGATAGACCTCCTCGTACTCGATCGAGCGCCACACCCGTTCGATGAATACGTTGTCGCGCCAGCGTCCGTTGCCGTCCATCGAGATGCGCATGTCACGGCCGTGCAGCAGGCTCGTGAAGGCGCTGCTGGTGAATTGGGCGCCCTGATCCGTATTGAAGACCTGGTGCTCGGTCCGTGCTCGACGATCATCCGCGCGGCTCGCCCGATGACTTCAGGTGAGTGCCTCGTTGATCTCTCGATGGCTCCATCTCGCAAGGGTTGGAGCGTTTGGAAAAGTCGGAGCCGTTCAGCCGGCCGCGCTTCGCACGCTGTTGGCACCAGGGCCATCGAGGCGCAATCGTGAACTGTGCCTGCTAATTCACTTGCAGAACCCAGGCGTGGTGACACCACGGGACGGAGTCGAAACCATCGCACGGTGGGCAATGGCGAATGCGCAGGCATGGATGCATTCACGGGTGACGTGCGAGTCGGCGTGACATGGGCGCCTGGTCGATATGCGCAACAGGCCATCGGCGCGATCACGCGTAGTCCGAGACTTGCTCAGTGAACATGCGGCGACTCGTAGGATACGATGCCGGCGGCAATTCGCCCATGATCTCCCCTTTCCACGATCAGGAGTTGTGAAGATGAAAAGCAAGTTCCTCGTGCCGCGCCGGCTGGCACTCGCCGCCGCGCTCTCGCTGTCCGCCTTGACCGCTCTGGCGGCCGACCCCGTGAAGATCGGACTGCTCGAAGACCAGTCGGGCAACTTCGCCATCGCCGTGATCCCGAAGATCCAGGCGACGGAACTCGCGATCGAGGAGATCAATGCCAAGGGCGGCATCCTAGGCCGCCAGATCAAGCTCACGCATTACGACACGCAGTCGGACAACACGCGCTTCCAGCAGTTCGCGCGGCGGCTGATCGAGCAGGACAAGGTCGACGTGATCTTCGGCGGATTCTCGAGCGCATCGCGCGAAGCCATCCGCCCGATCATGGACCGCGCCAAGCAACTCTACTTCTACAACAACCAGTACGAAGGTGGGGTCTGTGATTCCAACGTCTTCGTCACCGGCGCGGTGCCCGAACAGCAGTTCTCCACGCTGATCCCGTGGCTCATGGACAAGTACGGCAAGAAGGTCTACACGATCGCGGCCGACTACAACTTCGGCCAGATCTCGGCCGAGTGGGTGCGCAACATCGTCAAGAAGGAAGGCGGCACGATGGTGGGAGAGGAGTTCATCCCGCTCTCGGTCTCGCAGTTCAGCCAGACGATCCAGAACATTCAGAAGGCCAAGCCCGACGTGCTGATCACGTTGCTGGTCGGCGCGAACCAGGCCTCGTTCTACGAACAGCAGGCCGCAGCCAACCTGAACATCCCGATGGGCAGTTCGGTCAACGTCGGCCAGGCCTACGAGCACAAGCGCTTCAAACCGCCGGCGCTCAAGGACATGTATGTCACCGCGAACTACATCGAGGAAGTCGACTCGCCCGCGAGCAACGCCTTCAAGAAGCGCTTCCGCGCCAAGTTCCCCGACGCGCCGTACATCAACCAGGAAGCCGCCAACGCCTATGACGCGGTGTACCTGTACAAGGCCGCGGTCGAGAAGGCCAAAAGCACCGACATGAAGGCGGTGCGCAAGGCACTCGAGAGCGGCGACATCTGTACGGATGGTCCGTCCGGGAAGGTCTGCATCGACCCGAAGAGCCACCACCTGAGCCACACGATCTACCTCGTGCACGTCAAGGCAGATCACTCGATCGAGATCCCCAAGATCTGGAGCGACATCAAGCCGTATTGGCTGGGTGAAGTCGGCTGCGACCTGAGCAAGAAGGACGACGCTTCGCAGTACACGCCAAGCAACCCCCCCAAGAAGTAAGCCAGAGGAGATCGCGCCGTGCTCGCCACCGTCATCGGCTTCGCATACCAGTTCGCCGACACCTTCGCGTTCCTGGTGCTGTCGTCCATCGGGTTGGCCGTCATCTTCGGGATGATGGGCGTGATCAACCTCGCCCATGGCGAGTTCATCATGTGCGGAGCCTATGTGACGGTGCTTACGGCACGTGCAGGCTTGCCGATGTTGCTGGCGATGCTGCTCGGCGCCGCGGCGGCCGGCGTGATCGGCATGCTGATCGAGTATTTCGTGATCCGGCGCCTGTATGCGCGCCTGTTCGACTCGATCGTCGCGACCTGGGCCGTGAGCCTGATCGCGACGCAGGGCATGTTGATCGTCGCGGGCCCGTCGATCGAGGGGTTGAAAACACCTTTCGGCAGCTTCGAACTCGCCGGACTGTCGTTCTCCTGGTATCGGGTGTTGCTGCCGGTGGTGGCCGTCGGCATCCTCGTCGGCCTGTACGTTCTCTTCGTCAAGACGCCGTTCGGCGTGCGTGCGCGCGCCACGATCCAGAAGCCAGACATGGCCCGGGCGCTCGGTGTCGACACCGACCGCGTCTATGCGCAGACCTTCGGCCTCGGCGCCGCGCTCGCCGGCCTGACGGGCGCGCTCTACGCGCCGACCATGACTACCGTGCCGACCATGGGCTCGGCGTTCATCGTGCAGGCCTTCGTGACCGTGGTGGTCGGTGGTGCCGACGTGCTGCTCGGCGCCGCACCGGCCGCCGCGGTTCTCGCGTTCATCCAGAGCGTACTGACCGCGTCCTACGGGCAACTGATGGGCCAGGTGGGTCTGTTGCTTACCGTGATCGTCGTCATTCGGGTCCTGCCCAGGGGTGTGAGCGGATGGATGATGAAGGGCGGCGAATGAAATGGCTCTCCGGTTTCAACGGTCCGCAGACGCTTGGCCGAGGTCGCGCCTTCTGGAGTGCGTTCGTAGTCACGGTGATCGTGCTGGCCGCGGCGCCGCTGCTGGTCGAATCGTTCGTCGTCAATAACCTCGCCTATTTCCTGCTCTGGACGTTCATGGCGATCGGCCTCTCGGTCATCTGGGGCTACGCCGGCATCCTGAGCTTCGGGCAGACTGCGTTCTTCGGCATCGCGGGATACGGTTACGGCGTCATCAGCATCAACCTCGGCGGGGCCCATGGCCTCACGTGGGTGGCGTTCATCGGCGCGTTGGTGCTGCCCACCGTGTTTTCCGCGGTCGTCGGCTACTTCATGTTCTACGGCGGCGTGCGCGACGTGTTCGTCGGCATCGTCACCCTGTCGATCACGCTGGTGATGGAAACCTTCATGGCGCAGACAGCCGGCCCGGAATGGGCGATCGGCGCGGCCCGGCTGAACGGCTACAACGGTATGTCGAACATGCCTCCGCTGACCGTGCCGGGCATCGGTGACAGCGGCCTGGTGCTCGAGGGCAACACGTTCTACTGGTTCGTGCTCGCGCTGTCCGTGGTCGTCTACATGGGCCTGCGCCGGCTTCTCAACTCGCGTTTCGGCAACGTCCTGGTGGCGATCCGCGAGAACCCCGACCGCGCCGAGATGCTCGGCTATGACGTCCGCTTCTATCAACTCGCCGCCTTCACCATCGGTGGCACGCTCGCCGGTCTCAGTGGCGTGCTCTATACCACCTGGGGCTCCTACATCACCCCGTCGGCGATGGGCCTGACCGCCGCCGCGCTGCCGATCGTCTGGGTAGCCGCCGGCGGGCGCAAGGACATCACGACCACGTTCGTCGCGACCGTGTTCCTGCTCTGGCTTTCGCAGACGCTGGCCGTCCAGGGTGCGCAGTACGCGCTGGTACTGATGGGTGTGATCCTGCTGCTGGTGGTGTTGCTGGCGCCAGACGGCCTGGTGCTGCTCGCGATTCGTGGGATCAGGCGTGTCCTCGCGTCGCTGCGGCGCACCGTGAACTGACATGACCGTCCTGCTCGAGACACGGGACCTCAACAAGTCCTTCGGCGGCCTGTACGCCACACGCGGCGTCAATCTGGCGATCGAGACCGGCGAGATTCGCTGCCTGATCGGCCCGAATGGCGCCGGCAAGAGCACGCTTTTCAAGCTGATCAGCGGCACTTACCAGCCCGATGCCGGACAGGTTCGCTTCGACGGCGTCGACGTCACCCCGCTGCGGCCCCACCGGCGCATCAACCAGGGCCTCAGCATCAAGTTCCAGGTGCCGGGGATCTTTGTCGACCTGGGGGTCGAACACAACCTGCGTATCGCCTTGCAGCGCCGCGTCGCGGAGTCGGCCATCGACGACGAGACCGAGAGGCTGCTCGATTTTCTCGATCTCATGGATGACCGCCACCTCGCAGCCGGCAATCTGTCGCACGGCCAGCAGCAGTGGCTGGAGATCGGCATGGCGATTGCGCTCAGGCCCAAGCTGCTGCTGCTCGACGAGCCGACCGCCGGCATGTCGCCCGAGGAAACCTTCAAGACCGGCGAACTCGTCAAGCAACTCAACGCCGAAGGCATGACCATCGTCGTCATCGAGCACGACATGACCTTCGTTCGGCAGATCGCACGCAAGGTCACTGTGCTGCACTTCGGGCAGGTCTTCGTCGAAGGAACGCTCGACGAGGTGGTCAACAACGAGGAGGTGGTCCGCATCTACCTCGGAAAAGAATGAGAACGCGAGATGCGCACTGACCGCCCGATCCTCTCCGTCCAGGGCCTGCATGCGGGTTATGGCCGCACGCCGATCCTGCACGGCATCGACTTCCACGTCGGGCACGGCGAAATCGTCGCCATCGTCGGCCGCAACGGGGTCGGCAAGTCGACGCTGATGAAGAGCCTGATCGGGCTGCTGCCCAGCACCCAGGGCACGATCACCTTCGACGGTGCCGACGTGACGCGATCACCTGCCAACGCGCGCGCGGTGCGCGGCATCGGCTACATCCCGCAGGGGCGCCACGTGTTCCCGCGGCTGACGGTGCGCGAGAACCTGCAGATGGGCCTCGGAATCGGCGGTCCGCAACGGGAGAAGCAACTCGAACTCGTGCTGCGTACCTTCCCGATCCTGGATGGCCGTCAGGACCAGAAGGCCGGCACGATGAGCGGCGGCGAACAGCAACAGCTCGCGATCGGCCGCGCGCTGGTCGGCAACCCCGACCTGGTACTGCTGGACGAACCGTCCGAGGGCATCCAGCCGTCGATCGTCTCGCAGATCGCGCGCGACATGCGCGAGCTCAACCGCGAACTCGGCCTGAGCGTCTTGTTCGTCGAGCAGAACATCGACATGATCCTGTCCATGGCGCAGCGCTGCTACGTGATGGACAAGGGGCGCATCGTGGCTCAGGTGGCGCCCGAGCAACTGGCCGACGATTCGGTCGTTCGCAAATACCTGGCCGTCTGAGAACACGACAAGGAGACCGAGAATGAATTGGCTGGACACTTCGATCATGACGCAGCGCGGCGTCGCCAAGGGGGCCGTGCGCGACACGCACCACCTAACCGAAGCCTTGCAGGGCACCTACCACTACACGATGGGCCCCTATTCGACGCCGGTGCTGCACGTGAAGCCGGGCGACCGCATCGTCGTCGAGACGCGCGACGCCTTCGAAGGCAAGATCACCTCCGAGCAGGACAGCCTCGCCGCCAAGCTCGACGTACCCTTCCTGAACCCGCAGAACGGGCCGATCATGGTCGAAGGCGCCGAGAAGGGCGACACGATCGCCGTCTATATCGAGTCGATGGTTCCGAGGGGCGACAACCCGCGAGGCACCTGTTGCATGATCCCGAACTTCGGCGCGCTCACCGGCACTGACTACACCGCGACGCTCAACGACCCGCTGCCGGAGAAGATCCGCAAGATCGACCTCGACGAAGACGGCGTCTACTGGAGCAAGCGCGTCACGCTGCCCTACAAGCCGCATATCGGCACGCTGAGTTGCTCGCCCGAGATCGACTCGATCAACTCGCTGACGCCGGACAACCACGGCGGCAACATGGATCTGCCGGACATGGGCCCGGACAGCATCACCTATCTGCCTGTGCGTTCGCCGGGCGGGCGCGTGTTCATCGGCGACGCCCATGCCTGCCAGGGCGACGGCGAGGTGTGCGGCGTGGCGGTGGAGTACGCGACGACGACGACCATCCGGGTTGATCTCATCAAGCGCTGGAAGATCGACTGGCCGCGCCTGGAGAATGCCGAGTTCATCATGGCTATCGGCAGCGCACGGCCGCTCGAGGACGCCACGCGCATCGCGTACAAGGAACTGGTGCTCTGGATGGCCGCCGAGTACGGCTTCGACAAGTGGGATGCGTACATGATGCTCAGCCAGTGCGGGAAAGTGCGCCTGGGCAACTTCGTCGACCCGAAGTACACCGTCGGCGCGGCCATCACGAAGAACTACCTCGCCTGAGCGGCCCACCCATGGACCTCGGACTCAAGGGTTTGAACGCCATCGTGACCGGTGGCACCAAGGGCATCGGCCGCGCGATCGCGCAGACGTTCGCTGCGGAAGGCGCGAACATCGCCTTGTGCGCGCGCAACGCCGGCGACGTGAAGGCTACGGTGGCCGAATTCGGCCGCTACGGCGTCAAGGTGTCGGGCCGCGCCGTCGACGTCGGCGACGGTGTGGCGCTGAAGACCTGGATCGCCGACGTGGCGGCCGAGTTCGGCGGTGTCGACATCGTGGTCGCGAACGTCAGCGCGCTTGCGATCGGCAACGACGACGCGTCCTGGCAGAAGGAGTTCGAAGTCGACATGATGGGCACCGTGCGGCTCGTCGATGCAGCAATGCCCTCGCTGCTGAAGAGCAAGGCGGCCGCCATCGTTGCGATCAGCAGCGTCTCCGGACGCGAAATCGACTTCGCGGCCGGACCGTACGGCGCCATGAAGGCGGCCATCATTCACTACATGCACGGCCTGGCCTGCCAACTCGCTGGCAAAGGCATACGCGCCAACTGCGTCTCCCCGGGCAACACTTATTTCGAGGGCGGCGTCTGGAACCAGATCGAGCACGGCAACCCCGAGCTCTTCGAGGCTTCGATGGCGCTGAATCCGACCGGGCGTATGGGCACGCCACAGGAGATGGCCAACGCCGCGGTGTTCCTCGCGAGCCCGGCGGCGAGCTTCATCACCGGGACCAACCTGGTCGTCGACGGCGCGTTGACGAAGGGCGTGCAGTTCTAGCCTGTTCATCGGATATCGGTCGCGGCGCGGCCGGCAGCCGCACGCGTCATCACGCCTGATATTCGCGCGACAAGACAAGCATTCTTCACCCAGGGAGTTTCGACATGCGCATGATCGATCAGAAGTCCGGGGCTACGGCCGCGACCGATGCACCGTCCATCGATCTGACGACGTTGACCGTCGCAAAGGTGCAGGAGGGTTTCCGCACCGGTACTTTCACCGCGGAAAGCCTCGCCGAAGCCTGCTTCCGGCAGATCGACACGTTCAACCACCACTACAACGCGATCATCTTCAGAAACGACGCGGCCCTCGACGATGCCCGCGCGATCGACCGGCGGCGCGAGAGCGGCGAAGCACTCGGGCCACTGGCCGGTGTTCCCGTCGTCATCAAGGACCCGATGGACATGGTCGGCTTCCCGACCACCGCCGGCTGGTCGCTGCTCTACAGCAAGACTGGTGGCGTCGATTTGATGCCCGCGACCGACTCCCCGGTGGTCGCGCGCATGCGCGCCGCGGGCGCCGTCCTGCTGGGCAAGACCAACGTGCCGGTGCTCAGCCACACGGGAACCCATGCCGACGACAGCTGGGCCGGTCCGACGCTGAACGTCGCGATGCCCTCCCGCGTTCCGGGCGGAAGCAGCGCCGGAACCGCGGCGGCGGTTGCCGCCAGCATGGCGGTGCTCGGGCTCGCGGAGGAAACCGGCGGCTCGATTCAGAACCCGGCTTCCGCACAGGACCTGGTCGGCATCAAGCCGACCATCGGCCTGGTGCCGAATGCGGGGGTGGTGCCCTTGTCGGGCAATCGCGACGTCGTCGGACCGATCGCACGCTGCGTGCGCGACGCGGCGTTGTGCCTCGACGTGCTCGCAGGCTACACGGCCGAAGATCCGAAGACGCTCGCAGGCGTCGGCAAGAAGCCACCGCTCGGCTATGCGTCCGGGTTGCGCGCTGATGCGCTGAAGGGCGTGCGGCTCGGGCTCTACGGTCCCGGCTGGCGTTCGCAGCCGCTGTCGGTCGAGGCACAGGCGCTCTATGCCCACGCTGCAGAAGAACTGACGGCACAGGGCGCGATCCTGGTCGACGATCCCTTCGCAGGCTCCGGCTTCGCTGCGCTGCGCCAGCCGACGACACCGTTGCCGAACTTCGACGCGCGTGGTTTGGAATCGGTGCCGTACGATCTGCACAAGTACCTGCAACGCCTGGGTCCGAACGCGGCGCTCAAGACCTTCGCCGAATTCGCCGAAGCCACGGCCGGCGATTCAGCATTCGGCCCTAACGGTGTGCTGGGCTTCATGCACAACCTGCCGCAGTTCGTGGCCTGCCTGAAAGCGCCCACGATGCCGCCGGACCTGTCCGACTTTATTGCGCTGAAGGAGCGCTACCTTCGGATCGTCGACGAGGTCTTCAAGCGAGAACGGCTCGACGGCCTGGTATTTCCGCAGATGCGGGAGGAACTGCCTGCCATCAAGACCGGCCGGACCATCCAGGAAACCACAGTCGGCGAAATCAACATCGCGGGCATGCCCGCCGTAGCCGTGCCGGCTGGGTATTACGCGTCCGGCGCGCCGTTCGGGCTGCTCTTCGTCGGAAAGCTCTGGAGCGAGGCCGACCTGCTGGCCTACGCCTACGCGTACGAGAGCGCGACAGAGCATCGGAAGGTGCCCACCCTCAGTGCGATCTGAAACGATGAGCCGAGCCGGCTGAGCAGGGGCTATCAGGCGCAATACCCGTCAGCAGCCGATAAGCGTAGTGCGCGAAATTTCGACTAGTGCCTGTTGACTGTGTGCGACCGTGAACGCTTCGGATGGACTCGACGCGACCGTCAGCAGGTTGGTACCGTCTTCCCGCGTACTAACCGCTCAGGCCTTTTTGGATTTCTGGTCACATGGTTCGAGTCCAGTTCAGGGAGCCAGGTCGCGCTTGCGCGAAGGCTTCAACTCATCTTGCGCCTCGAGTTGCTGCAAGCGCCGCAATTCGGGAGGCCCGAAGTTCTGGTACTTGTTGCGCCACACGCAGAACGTTGCGTCGCTGATCCCATCTTCCTGAAGACCTCGTCGACCGACGTCTCCAGATCGGCCTGCTTCAACGCACACGCGATCCGGTCCTCCGTAAACCGACTCTTCTTCATGCCATCTCCATAGCCCGACGGCCCTCGAAGCCTGACGGAGATTCTGTCACTGATCGGTTCGAAATCCTGGGACAGGGTCGACGACGGCAAGGCCGTCTTGATCATCCGAGCGCTGTTCGTCTCGCATGGCATTGATCCTCCTCGACTTCATCCTGGGCCGCACGCACGAAAATTCTGACAGGCGCATCTCGAGGTCAGCGCAGAATGCGTTTTTTCACTCATGGTCGGTCGCATGCCCCGCTCTTCCCCTTCCGCCGTTGCTCTCGTCACGACAGAACCGAATCCAGATGTCGCGCCAATCCTTGCGATTCCCCAGGGGCTTCGGGGCGCACCGCCGTGGGGTCCGCGTGCCGGCGTGGCACGTGATGCCAAGCCACGAACACTCGCCGGACAGACCGCGCAACTGCTGCGTCGCGACATCATCCGCAATCGCTTTCAGCCGGGCGAACGACTGACCATCGAGAAGCTGACGTCCGTGTATCGGGCCGGCACGAGTCCGTTGCGTGAGGCGCTATTCCAGGTCGCTAGCGACGGCCTGGTCAGAGTCGAGGATCACAAGGGCTTCGTGGTCGCACCGCTCAGCTTCGAAGAGATGATGGATGTCTCTTCGCTTCGCGCTTATCTGGAAATCAACGCCATCGAACGGTCCATCGCGTTCGGTGGCGAGCAATGGGAAACCGACGTGCTCGCTGCGGAACATCGCCTCAACCGGGCCGAGGCGCGCCTGCTGGAAAGCGATGCAGGAGACCCTGGACTCGCGGAGGACGAATGGGAAGAGCGTCATCGCGAGTTTCACTACGCGTTGTGCAGTGCGTGCGGCTCGCCGTGGCTGCTGCATTTCTTCGATGCGCTCTACGACCAGCTCGAGCGATACCGACGTTACTTCTGGCGTTACGAAGAGCGCGCGCGTGGTGCGGATGACCAGCACCAGCAGATCAAGGACGCCGCACTCGCACGCGATGCGCCGCACGCGGTCCGTCTGCTCGGCGAACACTTTCGCCGTCAGGCGCAGCTGACGATGGACCAGACACGGGTCATGGATGCGAACCCTCCCAAGAAGAAACGGGCGAAGCGCGCAGCTTCGACCAGGAGCGCGTGAGCGGCGTACAAATTCTGTCGTATACCGGATTTGACGCGTTTGAATGGGATGCGCCGTTGCTTAGTTAGCTGCGAGACTCTGTCGGCCCTCTGTCGTCAGCGCGATATCGGCCGATGGTGGCGTTCGCGCGATCTGTCAGCGTGGCGCATTCGAACGCGCCTCGCTGTGGTCGCGGATCCATGCACACATGACGTCGTAGATGCGGCCCGCCTCGGTGGAAAGCGCGCGCATCCGGATGAAACCGTGGACCAGACCCGGTCCGGGTTCGAAGTGGACTTCAGTTCCGGCATCGCGCAGTCGATCGGCAAAGACGCGACCCTCGTCGAACAGCGAGTCGTGTTCGGCAGTGGCGACGAACGCGGGCGCAAGGCCGCGCAGTGCGTCATCCGTGGCGCGCATCGGGACGGCATGCGGGTCGAGACGTGACGCCGCGTCCGCAAGGTACTGCTGCCAGAACCATTGCATCTGGCGACCCGACATGAACGGTGCATCGAATTCCGACACATGCGAGGTTCTCGTGAAGTCGGTATCGAGGCAAGGATAGAGGAGGACCTGGCCGGCCAGCGCGATGGCCCGGTCGCGTGCTGCCATCGCCACGGCCGCCGAGAGATTACCGCCGGCACTGTCACCGCCGACGAACAGGCGCAGCGGATCGATGCCGACGTCCTTCGCGTTCGCGTGAAGCCACGTGAGCACGTCGAGGACCTCGTCGAATGCACGCGGGAACGGATGTTCGGGAGCGCGCCGGTAGCCGACGCTGACGACGACACAGCCCGCGTCGTGCGCGAGCGCCGCGGTGATGTCGTCGTGGGTCTCGATACTGCCGATCACCCAGCCGCCGCCGTGCAGATAGATCAGTGCGGGCAACGGCCCTTCCTTCGCCGGTCGATAGAAGCGCACCGGGACGTCGCATTGGCCGACGGTGCGGTCCAGCGTCTCGACACCTTCCGGCCGCGCGGGCCGCGCGGAGCGGCATTGCTGCTCGTAACGCTCTCGCCATTCGGCGAGCGGCAAATGGTGCCCCGGGACCGGCCAGGCGGCGCGAGCGCGTTCGACTGCGGGCCGAAGGGAGACGTCGATGGTCATGGCGTTCGAGAGGCGATGGGCGGGACGTCGGTGAACTCCGCCGCCTCGGCTCGTCGGCGCTCTTGCGGATAGGCCGCGATCCGACGTGCGAGGCCGACGATCCCTTCGGGCATGAGCAGCATCGTCGCCATCAGCACGATCCCGTAGACGGCGCCGCCAAGAGCCTTGTCGATGTCGGAGGCCCAGACCGGCACGTACTGCAGGAACAGACCGCCGAACAGCGCTCCGACCACTGACGTCAGCCCACCGACCACGCCCCCGACGAAGAATCCGAGACCGAGCATCAGCGTGAACGAATCGGGCGAAACGAAGCCGATCGCCAGCGTATAGAGCGCGCCGGCGACGCCGGCGTAGAGGCTCGACAGCGCGAAGGTGAGCGTGAGATAACGAGTGACGTTGACACCCATCACCTGGGCCACGATCTCCTGATCGCGAATGGCGAGGAGTGCCCGCCCGAGCGCTCCCCCTAGGAGACGCCAGCCAACGGCGAACGACACCAAGGCGACTGCGAGCACCAGATAGAACGTCCATTGGCTGCCCGACAGGTGCGACCACTTGGGTGCGGCGAGCGTCTCGACGACGAGCCCGGTATGACCGCCGGTGAACTCGTCGAAGCGTCTCAGCAACGGCGGGACGCTCATCGCGAGCGCGAGCGTTCCGAGCGCGAGATAGAGCCCGCGCAGACGCAACGCTGGCAATCCGAATGCGAGTCCGACAAACCAGGCGATCGCGGCCGAGCAGGGGATGGCGAGATACGGATCGAATCCGTAGCGCTTGACGAGGATGGCCTCGGCATAGGCGCCGACTGCGAAGAACGCGCCGTGCCCGAGCGAGATGGCACCGGCGAACCCGGAGATCATGTTCAATCCCAGGATGGCGATGGAATAGATCAGGACCAGCGTGACCTGATCAAGCGCATAGGCTTTCATGCGGAATGGAAGCGCCCCCGCGAAAAGGACGACCAGAACGATTCCGACTGCGAGCGCGAGGCGGTGCGAGGCCTTCATACGCGGACCACCACGTGACGGCCGAACAGCCCGCTCGGGCGGATCAGCAGCGTGGCGAAGATGATCACCAGCGCGACGACGATCTTGAGGTCTGCGCCGATCCAAGGCACGTAGGTGGCTGCCATGTTCTCGGCGATGCCGACCACGAGGCCGCCGATCACCGCGCCGAGCACGCTGTCGAGTCCCCCGAGCGTGGCTGCCGCGAAGGCGTAGATGACGACGCCGAGCATCATGCCCGGGCTCACGAAGAGCCGCGGCGCCACCAGTACGCCGGCGATCGCGCCCAGCCCGGCAGAGATACCCCAGCCGGTCATCAGCATCCATTCGACCGGAATGCCGACGAGCTGGCTCTGCGTGGGCGCCGATGCGGCGGCACGCATTGCGAGTCCGAGTCGCGTGTGCTCGAAGACGAGATAGAGCACCAGCAAGGTGACCATCAGCACGACCGCGATACCGACCAGCTCACCGCTGATCGTCAAGGGACCGAAGACGATTTTCCACGCGCCGAACGGGGTCGGGAATGCGCGGTTCAGATAACCCCACACGAAGCCGCCCAGGCTGTTGAGAGTCAGGAACAACCCGATCAGCATCGTGACCAGTGTGAGCGCGGGCGCGCCTGCGATCGGCTTGACGAAGACGAGGTAGAGCAGCCCGCCAGCGACGAACGATGCGACGATGGTCAGCGCCATCGCACCGAGAACCGGAAAGCCCCACTGGATGAGCTGCCACGCGAAGAAGGTCGACAGCATGGCCATCTCGCCCTGCGCGAAGTTCACGACGTTCGTCGAGCGATAGCTGAAGACCAGCGCGAGCGCGAGCGACGCATAGATGGCACCGCTCAGCAATCCCTCGATCAACTGTTGCAGGAAAAGGAGCATGGCTCAGTAACCGAGGTAGGCGCGACGGACGTCTTCGTTTTCGCGCATCGCCCGCGCTTCACCCGACAGCACAACCGAACCGTTCTCGAGGACGTGGCAGTGATCGGCGAACGCGAGCGCGAGTTGCGCGTTCTGCTCGACGATCAGCATCGTCAGGTTGCGTTCGGCCCGCAGCGCCTGCAGGCGGGTGAATAGCTCCTGAGTCACCAGCGGGGCGAGGCCGAGCGAAGGTTCGTCGAGCAAGAGGAGCCTCGGTCGCGACATCAGCGCGCGCGCGACCGCGAGCATCTGCTGCTCGCCACCCGAGAGGCTTCCGGCGTGCTGGCGCCGACGTTCGCCGAGGCGCGGAAAGAAGGTGTACCACTGGTCGATATCGGAGCGAATGCCTGCCTTGTCGCCGCGCACCCAGGCGCCGAGCTGCAGGTTTTCTTCTACCGTGAAGTCGGCGAAGGTGCCGCGGCCCTGCGGCACGTGCGAGATACCGCACGACGCAACCACGCGCGTGCTCGCGCGGCTCAGGTCGCGCCCATCGAACTCGACGACGCCGTCCCGCCGGACCATGCCGCAGATGGCACGCAACAGCGTCGTCTTGCCCGCTCCGTTCGCACCCAGGATCACGACAGTCTGTCCCGGGCGGATCGCCAGGCTCACGCCGTGGAGGACGGAAAATTTTCCGTAGCCGGCAATGAGATTCTCGACGCGCAGCAGCGGCGTCATGCAGTCGTGCCGAGATAGGCCGCGATGACGCACGGATCGTTGCGCACCGCCTCCGGGGTGCCGAGCGCGATGCGCTCGCCCTGCTGCAGCACGGCCACCTGGTCGGAGATTCGCAGCACCATCCGCATGTGGTGCTCGACCAGCAACACGGCGACGTCGAAGCGGCGACGCACGTCGAGGATCAGCTCCGCCAGCGCATCGACCTCGCCATGCGCGAGGCCGTTCGCCGGTTCGTCGAGCATCAGCAGCGACGGACGCGACAGCAGCGCGCGCGCCAGCTCCACGCGTTTCAACGTGCCGAACGCGAGTTCGCTGGTCCGTCGATCGGCCTCGTGCGCGAGGCCGAGCTCGCCGAGCATCGCATGGGCACCCTCACGCGCCTCGACTTCGCGGCGGGCTTGCGCGGAACCGGGAATCAGCGGGCGCCAGAAGCTTGGACGGATGACCGCCGTCGCACCGAGCATCACGTTGTCGAGGACCGACAGGCTGGGGACGAGGCCGACATTCTGGAAAGTGCGAGCGATGCCGAGGCCGACGATGCTGTGACGGGGCGCATGCGTGATGTCGATGTTGCGATAACGGATGGTGCCGCCCGCGACTTCGTAGACCCGGCTGATGCAGTTGAAGAGCGTTGTCTTGCCCGCGCCGTTCGGCCCGATCAGCGCGCAGATGGTCCGGGCCGCGACCGTGAGCGATACATCCCTCAGCGCCTGCACGCCGCCGAAGCGTGCACTGACGCAGTCGACCTCCAGCAGGACGGGGGCCGTCAGAGGTGCCGTCGCGGCGGTCGAAGTCGTCGTCATCTAGGCGCATGGCGATTTTCGAGCAGGCTCCTGGCCAGTCGAACGTGGATTCCGTCGCGGCCGTTGACGACCTGCGTGACGATGAGGTCCGCGGCCATCGAGCACAGCCGGTAGGCGTCGTCTCGCGCGAGTCCGGACAGGGTGACGACCCAGTCGACCATCGCGACGAGCGCGCGGCGCGCGGCGCGCTTCAGGTCCACATCGAAGTCCATCGTGATCCAGTGGGTGGGGGTCTCTGCGCGCGGCGCGCCGAGCGTGAGCCCGGGTTCGATCGACAATCGCAGGCGGGCGTTGTCCATCGACGTTTCGAGCGCCGTTCCGTTGACTTCGCCGTGACCCTGGGTAGCGTGTGCATCGCCCGCATAGAACAGCGCGCCGTCGACCCAGACCGGCAAGAACAGCGTGGTGCCGACGACGAGATCGGCGCAGTCGATGTTGCCACCGAACGGTCCAGGCACCGACGAGATGTGCGGACCAGATGCCTCGGGTGCGACGCCGAGGATGCCGAGGAAGGGCCGCAGCGGGACACGGATCCCGTCGCAGAACGCGGCAGTCATGCTGGCGCGGTCGAGCCGGAAGTGGCGCACGCTGCCTTCCGGGAACTCGTCGGCCAACAGCCCGCGGCTGACCGCGCCCGGAGCCATCAGGTTCATGCCGGTGGCGCCCACGTCGAGTTGCAGGATGTCGACGCGCAGGACATCGCCCGGGCGCGCACCCTCGACAGCGATCGGGCCGGTGAGCGAGTGCGGGCCGCGGCCTGCATGGCGCTTGCGGACCGCCATGACTTCGTCGAAGGAGGCGCCGAAGTCCACCTCGTTGGCCCACAGGCACCAGGTCGACAGGTCGACCTCGTCGCCGGACTGGATCGTCAGCAAGGCCGGATGGCTGCGATCGATCACTCCGACGCGGACCGTTTCGAAACTCGCCGCGAGGCGGTGGAGCGTCATGGGCGCCCCGACTCAGCGCTTTCCGGCAAGGGCCGGCGCGTTGCCCTCGTATCTGGTGATGATCGGGCCGATCGGCTCGAAGCGCGTGCCGTCGAACTGCGCCATCTGCATCGACTCGATCGGGAAGGGATCCTTGGCGCCCTGCGTGCAGAGCTTGATGCCGGGTAGCAGTCCCATGATCTCCACGCCGCACTGGTTGCGTGCCGCCTGCATCATCGCGTCGCGCGTGGGTTTCTTCATGTTCTGTAGCGTCTTGACGACCATCTGCCCGTTGATGAAGCCCCACATCGTGGTCGGGTCATCCGGGTTGACGAGCTTGGTGCCGTATTTCGCTGCGATCTCGCGGTAGAGCTTCTGTCCCGGATCATTGGCGAAGCGCGGGTCGCTCGGATCGATCACGTCGATGCCGGAATAGATGCCCTTGGAGGCTTCGAGTCCGGCCGGCTTGAAGACGGCGGCGACCGATGCGCTGATGTTCACGATGATCTGGGCGGGCTTCCAGTCGATCTCGTTTGCCTTCCGGATCGCCTGTGCCGCGAAGCGCGGGATGCTGAAGTTGAGCAGCACGTCGGCCTTCGAAGCCGCCAGGTTGACGACCTGAGAGTCGATAGTCGGCGACGTCGGGTCGTACGCTTCCTCGGCGATGACCTTGACGCCCGAACCTTCGATGGCGCGCTTGAACGAGCCTCGCAGATCTTCGCCGAAGTCGTCCTTCTGGTACAGGATGGCGACCTTGCCCTGCGGCCACTTGGATTTCACGAACTCGGCGTAGATCGCCGCTTCGGTGGAATAAGGCACCTGCCACGCCATCGTGTACGGGTGCTTCTCTAGATCGGTTCCGAAGATCGTCGCACCGGTCCCGATGTAGAGCTGCGGGACGCCGCGCTTGTTCAGGTAATCCCAGACGGCGAGATTGGTCGCGGTCCCCAGGACATTGACGATCGCCGCGACTTCGTCCCGCTCGACCAGGCGCTTGACCTGCTCGACCGTGCGTGGCGGGGAGTACTCGTCGTTGTACCAGACGTACTTGATCTTCCGCGTCTTGCCGTCGCCCATCTTCACACCGCCGAGCGCCTCGTTGACGTACTTGAAGTACGCCTCCTCCATCGAGCAGATCGTGCCGAACGAAGCCAGCGGTCCGGAGGTGGCGCAGGTGCCTCCGATTACGACCTCGGTGTCCGTGAATCCGGTCCCGTCCTCTGCGCCAGCGGCAGAGTTGGCGCCGAGAGCGGCGAGGACGATGGCGATGGCGCGGGCACAGGCACGAGACGGGGGAAAGACATTCACCGGTGAGACTCCTTGGATCGAGGTCATTGGACTGAAACTGGGGGCGATCAGAGAATCGCGATCGGCCGCATCGGCGAACCGGTGGCGCCGGCCATGCGCAACGGCAAGCCGACAAACAGGAACCGGCGGGTACGGCGTGCAGCGAGCGCCTCGAGATCGAGGTTCTCGATGATGTGGATCGCACGATCGACGAGCAGCATGCAGTGGACCGAGTCGCCGACGGACGGGATGACTTCGAACGCAGGCGTATCGGAACCGACCATCGATGCCCCGCGATCCAGCAGCCACTGCGTTCCGTCGCGACCTGGGCCGGGCAGCCCTCCCTCGCTGCCGTTGAAGCGCGGCGAGTTGCGCCAATGCAGGGCCCAGCCCGTCCGAATGAGTACCAGGTCACCGGGTTCGATCTCAATGCCCTGCGCACTGGCGCAGTCTTCCAGGTCCTGCGGCGTGATCTCCTCGGCCGGCTGCAACGATTCCACTCCGCTGCTTCGAGGCAGGTCGAAGAGGACCGCCTGTCTCCAGATGGGGCCGATCTCCTGGGCATCGTGGCTAGAAAGGCCGCGCGACGTCTCGATGCTGTGGGCGGGGACGCCGCCATGGACGTGTCCGCATCGAGAGAAGTGGCCGAGCGCATCGATATGCGTCGACGTGTGAGAGGCCATCATCACGATCTCGTTCGCGAAGCTCGACCCGGCGATGCGGCTTCGCGCGTGCGGATCGCCGTGACGCCGGTCGAGGGTCAGCTTGTAGGGGACATGGACCGGATAGACCGGCATGTCCATGTCCATCACATGCGAGAGTTCGACGATCTCGCCACTGCGCACTGCGGTGCCGAACGCGAGCCGCGCATCGGCTGTCGGCGGCGCGATGCGACTGGCACGATCGGTCCCATCGCTCACTTGACGCTGCCGCCCGTGAGTGACTTCACGAGTGCGTCGACCGCGATCTTCGCGCCCTTGCCCGCTTCGTTGCCGTAGATCAGGCGGGCAAACTGGCCGCCGAGATAGGCGTGCAGGCCGAGGGTGTAGAGCGCATGGAAGTCGCGGCGGTCGATGGCGTCACGTTCTTCGCGGCGCAGCGGATAGCGATCGAGAACGGCGGCTTCCGACGCCGCGAATTCGGCACGAAGCGCCGGACTCCACTTGAGATCCTGGATCAGGTCGTGCACCGAGAGCGTGGGGTCGAAGCGAAAGCTCATGTCGCGACCTCGGCGACTTCGTCGACCGTCCACTGCACCGCGCCTATGCCGCACTTGAAGTCTTTGTGGACGGTGTAGCCGAGCGACCTGCCGCGACGCTTGCCGATGGCACCTAGGACGACGAACCAGGCGAGAAGCTCGCAGGTCCCTCCAGCCCCCGACCGATCCATCCGATCGAGCGTCATCTCCTCGAGCAGCGCGTCATGATCTCCGCGCGCGCAGAGATCGAGGAAGTGCCTGTCGAAGTCTTCGTCGATGAAGTAGTAGCGCGCGCCGCCCGGTTCGTGACTGAGTCCGCCGGAGCCGAGCAGCGCCACTCTCATGTCACCAGGCAGATCGTCGCGAATGAATTCGCCGAGTGCCCGCCCTACCGCGTAACAACGATTCTGGTCGGGAATCGGCGGGACGATGCAGTTCTGCAGGACAGGGACGAGGGGAATACCCGCCGTGTCGATCCCCAATAAGACCGTCGGGACGGAAATGTTGTCGTCGAACTTGAGGTTGTCCGTGGTCCAGGTGGTGCGAATGCCACGACGACCGAGACCGTTGACAAGACCGTTTGCGACCTCGGGGTGTCCTTTGGCGCTGTAGTCCCGGCACTTGATCCATTCCTTGAACCACTCGTAGGGACCACTGTGCACGGCGCCGGTTCCGACCAGGAAATCCGGATAGTCGCGAACGCGGCTGTTGGCAAGGTGATCGTTCGCGAACACGATGAGGGCATCAGGGCGCGACGCAACCAGCGCCTCTGAGAGTTGACGATAGATCGACTGGACGATCTGCTGCGATTCCAGGGGTGCCGTGTCGAAAAGTCCGACCAGTCCGGGTGCATGAGGAGCCCCGGCAGCGAAGACGATGCTTGCCATACGTGTTCATCTTTCGATGGTGTCGTCCGACCGACATTAGAAGACAATTCCCGATGAAACACAAGATCTTCGATAATCACGTCTGTCGTCGAATATGCGACTTCGACTGAATCGCACCCGATTTCGTGGAGGCTCTTCAGCGACTCAACACAGCGCTGTCTGCATGGGTCGTTGCCGGAGAAGTCAGGCTCTTAGCCGCCGCTCATGGCAATGCGCTAGCACTCAGCACCGCTGCCGCAGCCGTCGCGCAGAGCAAGGCGAAGGTCTCGACCTGCAACACCAGGAGAAAGCGGCGCTGGCTGCCGCACCGCATGACTCTGCCACGCGCCGTGGATTGCGTCACCCGGTGCATCTCCGGCAACACCAAGAACCGATTGAAGCCACCCAGTGCGATCGCTACCGAAACGAACGCGAGCTTGACGATCAGGACTTGGCCGTAAACGGTGCCGATCAAGTTAGCGGGCGAGCCGATGCCGAGCCAAGCCTTGGTCACCCCAGTGATCACGACGCCAATCAGGATCACCGTCGCCGAATGGGACAACGCATGCGCGAACGTCGCTGTGGCATGGCCGTCACTCGCTTCGTACAGCCGCGGAAGGACGAGTAGTGTGGCAATCAGCACCTCGCCCACCCATGCGCCGATCAAGAGGAGATGCGACCAATCGAGGAAGACGATCCAGTTGACGTCGCCCTTGTCCCCCGCATGACTGATCAGGCTGCGCGTGTAGGCGAAGACCGCAACGAGCAGCGCGGTCGCCATTGGACGACCGCGTCCCCGGTCGGCAGTGTTGGTCAGCGCTGACAATCCAATGAGCAACACCGTGACGGCGAAGCCGATCGTCCAGACGACACCGTAGTGAGTGCCACGCAAGACGTCGACGACGGCGGATCCTGCATCCTTCAGCGCGACGTCGCCCATGACGGCCGCCTCGAGCCACAGAAGACCGAACTGCAATGCGAATAGCAATGTCGAGGCGAACAACGCCGAGCGTCCGAATTTGCTTCCGTCCATCGTTTCGCGACCACGCTGATTGGCCGGCAGCCAATGCCGAAGCACCACCAAGCCGATCAGCCACGCGAGCGAGAGGTTCTGCAACGTCGTCGCTGCGATAAGCAGCAACTCGATGCGCGATAAGCCCAACTTACTTCACCGTGAAGCCGTACTCTCCCTTCACACGATGACCATCCCTCGTCACTGCGTTCCATCGGACTTGGTAGGCACCCGTGGTCAGCGTCGGCAGGGCAAGCCGCATTTCCGACGGCGCCGAAGCGTCGATCGTCGCCTTCTCGCTGGTCGTCACCTTTCCGGCAGCGTCCTTGACCTCGATACCGCTGAACTTCGCTTCGAGTGGCTCGCTGAACTGCAAGCGCACTTGCTTCGGCGCGCTGCTGAGCGCTGCGTTCGCCGTCGGTTCGCTTGCGGCGAGCGACGCATGGGCCCATGCCGACGTGGTCACGCCCATTGACGTGGCGAATGCGAGTGCGCTCATCCAGGGCCGTCGATTCTGCTTCATTGATTTCTCCTGCAAACAATTGATCGGTTCATTGATGGACGTCCATGCTGAGGCGGGCACATTGCCAGAGCGCGCGCGGCGGCCCCGACCGCTCCGAGTCGGTTCCACCGGCGAGGTCGGCGGAGTCTGCGTAATTGAACGGCCCGCGCAGGGTGAGGGACAGGCCGAGCAGAACGAAGAGTGGCAGGCCGAGTGTCTCGCGAACGACGTTCCAGATGCCGGCTTGCGACTGCACGATTGCGCCGAGCGCCGGCGACTGCGCCGGTAAGGCGGCGGCGATCAGGACGAACATGCTGATCAGCCTGACCGGCAGTCTGATGGCGACGTAGCGATAGGAGCCGAGCAGCGGGAAGAGGGCGTTCGCCGACCGGCCGCGCAGGAACACGGCGATGACCGTCATGCATTCGACCGCGCCCCATAGGACGATGCCCGCTGGAAGATCGACGATGGCGCCCGCAGAGGAAAACTGGTCCGCCTTCCGAACCGAGCATCCCGGTCGGCTCGAGCCCGGGCGGCAGCCAGTCGGATTCCCCGTCCGACCGATCGGCACGCAGTCGCAAGAGATGCGGCAGGACATCGTCGCTCAGCGGCACCACGACCGGGGATGCCATTTCCTCGAACGGCTCGCCACCCCACCACAGGGTTGGTCGCGGGGCCGGAATCTGGTCGTGCAAGAGCAGCACCATGGAGTAGTAGCGCACGTGATACCGCTGCCACGCATGGACTTCCATGCGGCCACCACCGAGAGCGCGACGCTGAGAAGCGCAAGCAGACTGCTCACGTCAGCCGTTCGAAAATCGACGTGCTGTCCTCATTTCGAAATTAGATACTTGATCAGGGCGAACACCGCGAGGACGAGCACCGCGATACCGAGAACCCAGCCGAGAGCCATTCCGCCCATCCACCAGCCCATTCCAGATCCTGCCATCATGCCGTTCATCATCTCGACTCCTCTGCAAAGTTAGACCGGCGATCAAGTAATGCGGATTTCGACGTTTCACCCATTCGCCGGCCTGTTCAACGAAGTATCCGTGAGCTTGATTGCGCTACAGTCCAGATCCCGTGAACGCAGCTAGAACTTAATAGCCGATGTTCGACGCATCCAGAGTTCCAAGGCTTAGTTCTAGTTCCGGTTGATCTCAGAAATAATGACCGATAAAAAGCCAGTCAATTCCGCGGCTGTCCAACAGCTCCCCACCCCGCTGTCGAAACGCGGAAACGACGGCGGGGCACCGCGGCAGGCCGATCCGGAAATTGCTGTCAGTGACGAGGACCCACCGCTGTCGAATACCGACCTGGTGCAATTGCGTATCAGAGTCGTGGCGCTGGAAAATCTCATGCTGGCGGTGCTGGCCGAGGGCACGGAAGCGCAATCTGCGTTGGCGAAGGAAATGGTGGGCAACATTCTTCCCCGCGACGGATACACGCCCCATCCGATCACCATCCACGCGGCTCAGCAGATGCTGCACCTGGTCGAACGAGCGTCCCGCATCAAACGCTCGGAGTAATCGCTACCGCTCGCGCTCGAAGTTCAGGCCCGCTCCCGAGCCTCAAAACCCATCGCCGCGAGCGTCGATACGATCTGTTGCGCCGTAACCCGCGCCGGATCCGCTTCGACGGTCGCCGACCCGGGCTGCAGAGTGACTTCGACTTTCTCGACCCCGTTCAGACCGGTGATTGCACGCTGCACGCTGCTCGTGCAACCGCCGCAAGTCATGCCCTTGACGTCCAGCTTGTAAGTTTCCATGTTCACTCCTCGGAGATTGGATGGGGAATCGAGCCAAAAATCGAGCCTGAGGGTTGCCACGAAGGCAAGGTCAAGAACTCTTTGATCGGTGACAAGGCTTGACCTTGACACCGGGGGAAGGTGGAGACTCGTGCACCCGACCTTCTCTGGCCCATCTCCATGGATACCGCCGCCCTGATGCAAACGTCGCTCGACACCGTCGACCTGCAGATCGAAGGCATGACCTGCGCGTCGTGTTCGTCGCGCGTCGAGAGGGCTCTG
>JBDTIS010000066.1:0-5757 GCA_039936235.1 Burkholderiaceae bacterium
GGTCCACGAGCAGGGTGCCGGGCACATGGCGGACGGTTATGCGCGGGTGTCCGGCCGACACGGCGTGGTGATCGGCCAGAACGGGCCCGGCATCAGCAATTGCGTGACGGCGATCGCCGCGGCCTACTGGGCACACAGCCCGGTGGTGATGATCACCCCCGAGACCGGCACCATGGGCATCGGTCTCGGCGGCTTCCAAGAAGCCAACCAGTTGCCGATGTTCCAGGAATTCGTCAGGTACCAGGGACATGTCGTCAACCCGAAGCGGATGGCCGAGTTCACGGCGCGATGTTTCGATCGCGCGATGTCGGATAACGGTCCGACCCAGCTGAACATTCCTCGCGACTATTTCTACGGTGAGATCACCTGCGAAATTCCGAAGCCGATGCGCGTCGAGCGCGGCCCCGGCGGCGAGGATAGCCTCGACCAGGCTGCCGACTTGCTCGCCACCGCCAAGTTTCCGGTGATCCTGGCGGGTGGCGGCGTCGTCATGGGAGACGCGGTCGAGGAATGCAAGGCCCTGGCTGAACGCCTGGGCGCGCCGGTCGTCGTCGGCTACCTGCGCAACGATGCCTTTCCGGCCAGCCATCCGTTGTGGGCGGGCCCGCTCGGCTATCAGGGATCGAAGGCCGCGATGAAACTGATCGCTCAGGCCGATGTGGTCCTCGCGCTCGGTTCACGGATGGGTCCGTTCGGCACACTGCCTCAGCACGGCATGGACTATTGGCCGAAGGACGCGAAGATCATTCAGGTCGAAGCCGATCACACCAACCTCGGTTTGGTGAAGAAGATCGCCGTCGGTATTCACGGCGATGCGAAGGCCGCGGCGGTCGCGCTGACCAAGCGCCTCGAGGGCCGGAAACTCGTCTGCGATGCCACCAAGGCCGAACGCGCCAAGACGATCGCGTCCGAGAAGGCCGCGTGGGAAAAGGAACTCGACGAGTGGACGCACGAGCGCGATCCCTACAGCCTCGACATGATCGAAGAGCAGAAGAAGGAGTCCGGCAACTGGTTGCACCCGCGCCAGGTGCTGAGGGAGCTGGAAAAGGCCATGCCGCCGCGCGCGATGGTCTCGACCGATATCGGAAACATCAACTCGGTCGCCAACAGCTACCTGCGATTCGAGGAGCCGCGCAGCTTCTTCGCACCGATGAGCTTCGGCAATTGCGGCTATGCGTTGCCGACCATCATCGGTGCCAAGTGCGCCGCGATGGACCGTCCTGCGATCGCCTATGCCGGCGACGGCGCCTGGGGCATGAGCATGGCCGAAATCATGACCTGCGTGCGCCACGACATTCCGGTCACGGCCGTGGTATTCCACAACCGCCAGTGGGGTGCGGAGAAGAAGAACCAGGTCGACTTCTACAACCGTCGCTTCGTCGCCGGTGAGCTCGACAACACCAGCTTCGCCGACATCGGGATCGCGATGGGCACCGAAGGCGTCGTCGTCGACAAGCTCGAGGATGTGGGTCCGGCACTGAAGAAGGCGATCGATGCGCAGATGAATGAGGGCAAGACGACCGTCATCGAAATCATGTGCACGCGCGAACTCGGCGATCCGTTCCGCCGCGACGCGCTCGCGAAGCCGGTTCGATTCCTCGAGAAATACAAGGACTACGTCTAGGCCCGAGCCGGCACGCGTGCACCGTGGACAAGTCCACGCATCCGCGCCTCGATGAGCTCGTAGCGCGCGCGCGCCGGCACTCGGCCGCTCGTGCGACGCGCATCGGGCTGGTGTACCCGTGCGATGCGTTGGCGCTCGATGCGGCCCGCCGTATCGTAGAGAGCGGCATCGCGCATCCGGTGCTCATCGGCCCTGCCGACGGCATCGCTCGCGCGGCCGAGGCCGCCGAAATCGATGTGGGCAGTTTCGAAGTGATTGCGACCGGCGCTTCAGCGCCGGAAGCTGCGCAGCGCGCGACCCTGCTTGCCCGCGAGGGGGAGATCGAAGCGCTGATGAAGGGCTCTCTCCACACCGACGAACTGATGTCTGCGGTGGTCCGCAAGGACACGGGTCTGCGTGGCGACGCGCGCATCAGTCACGCCTTCGTGTTCGATCTGCCGCGCTATCCGAAGCTGCTCGCACTGGCCGACTGCGTCGTCAACATCGCACCCAATCTGCAGACCAAGCGCGACATCATCGGTAACGCGGTTCGTCTCCTGCAGCATCTGGGCATCGCACATCCACGGGTTGCCATCGTCACCGCCGTGGAAACCGTCAATCCGGCCATCGCTGCGACGCTGGACGCGCAGGCGCTGGTCGCGCTCGGCCAGCAGGGCGAGTGGCCCGGCGCAATCGTCGAAGGGCCGTTCGGATTCGACAATGCGATCTCGGCCGAGGCGGCGCGCATCAAGAAGATGGAGTCGAAGGTGTCCGGCGACGCCGACCTGTTGGTGATGCCCGATCTGAACGCCGGCAACATGTTGTACAAGAGCTTCAACTACATCGGCGGCGGCGACTGTGCGGGTCTCGTGCTGGGTGCGCGCGTCCCGATCGTTTTGACGTCGCGTGCCGATTCGCTGCAGTCCCGCATCGCTTCGGTAGCGCTCGCCGTGCTGGCCGGCGCATCGCAATCCCATCCGCTCGACTGACAAAGACTCCTCATGTTCAAGTTTCTTTCCAGCGAGCCCATCCACAATCCGCTCGCGTCCCCCTCTCCGGGCGCGCCGACCGAAGTCAAGACGACGACGTGCTACATGTGCGCGTGCCGCTGCGGCATCCGCGTGCACCTGCGCGACGGCGAGATTCGCTACATCGACGGTAATCCGGACCACCCGCTCAACCAGGGCGTGATCTGCGCGAAGGGCGCATCGGGGATCATGAAGCAGGTTTCGCCAGCGCGGCTGACGCAGCCGTTGCTGCGCAAGGCCGGCAGCGAGCGTGGCGCCGGCGAGTTCGAGCCGATCTCCTGGGAACGCACGTTCGAGATCCTGACCGAGCGGCTCGGCAAGATTCGCGCGACCGATCCGACGAAGTTCGCGCTGTTCACCGGCCGCGACCAGATGCAGGCGCTGACCGGTCTCTTCGCGAGGCAGTTCGGCACGCCCAACTATGCGGCGCACGGCGGCTTCTGCTCGGTCAACATGGCCGCCGGCATGATCTACACGATAGGCGGGAGCTTCTGGGAATTCGGCGGCCCCGATCTCGACCGCGCGAAGTTGTTCGTGATGATCGGTACCGCCGAAGACCATCACAGCAATCCGATGAAGATTGCGATCTCCAAGTTCAAGCGCGCCGGCGGACGCTTCATCTCGATCAATCCGGTGCGCACCGGCTACTCGGCGATTGCCGACGAATGGATCCCGATCAAGCCGGGCACCGACGGCGCGCTTTTCATGGCGTTGCTGCACGAATTGATCCGCACGGACCTGGTGGACCATGCGTTTCTCAAGCGCTTCACGAATGCGCCGCAACTGGTCGTGCTCGACGACTGCGCACGGCAAGGCCTGTTCGCGTTCGATCCGAATCCCGAGAAGGGCCCGCCGCCCGACGGCCGCGAGCCGCACAACAAACTCGTATGGGACAAGACCAGCGGTCGCGTCCTGAACGCGTATCCCGAAGGTATCGCCGAGGGCTGCGATCCTGCGCTCGAAGGGCATTACACGCTGGCCGACGGCACCCGAGTCGCACCGTCGTTCCAGTTGCTGCGCGACCGTGTGTCCACCTGTACGCCCGAGTGGGCCTCGGCGATCACCGGCGTTCCTGCCGAGCGCATTCGCAAGCTCGCGCACGAGATGGGCGACACCGCCCTCGAGCAGGCCTTCGAGTTGCCGATCGCGTGGACCGACACCTGGGGCAAAGTTCATCCGACCACGCAGGCGCGGCCTGTCGCATTCCACGCGATGCGTGGCCTGGCGGCGCATTCGAACGGCTTCCAGACGATACGCGCGCTGGCCGTGCTGATGAGCGTCCTCGGCACGATAGACGCGCCCGGCGGCTTTCGTCACAAGGCGCCTTACCCGCGCCACATCGTTCCGAACTACCGCGCGTTCAACGCGCCCGAGATGATCAAGCCGAACACGCCGCTCAACTCCGCGCCGCTCGGCTATCCGGCGAATCCCGAAGAACTCGCGTTGAACGCAGACGGCACGCCGGTGCGCATCGACCACGCGTTCTCGTGGGAGCACCCGCTTTCGGTCCACGGGCTGATGCACAACGTCATCGCCAACGCCGTGCGAGGCGACCCCTATCGCATCGATACGTTGCTGATCTTCATGGCGAACATGGCGTGGAATTCCAGCATGAACACGATGGCCACGCGCGAGATGCTGAACCGCAAGGACGAGAGCGGCGAGTACATGATCCCGTTCCTCGTGGTGTGCGATGCGTTCCAGAGCGAGACCACCGCGTTCGCCGATCTGGTCCTGCCGGACACGACTTACCTCGAGCGCCACGACGTGATGAGTATGCTCGACCGGCCGATCTCGGAGTTCGACGGCCCGGTGGATTCGGTGCGCATTCCGGTGCTGCCGCCCACCGGTCAATGCAAGCCTTTCCAGGAAGTGCTCATCGAACTTGCGTCGCGTCTCAAGTTCCAGGCGTTCACCACGGCCGAAGGCGAGCGCAAGTTCAAGGACTATCCGGACTTCGTCGTCAACTTCGAGGCTCACCCGGGAATCGGCTTCCTGATGGGATGGCGAGGCAAGGACGGGAACACGCCATTACGCGGCGAACCGAACCCGAAGCAATGGGAGATGTACGCAAAGAACAACTGCGTGTTCCAGTACCACATGCCGGAAAACATGCAGTACATGCGCAACTGGAACCGGCCGTACCTGGATTTCGCGAAGGAGAAGGGCTGGCGTCAGAAGAACGATGCGGTGCAGTTGGCGATCTACTCCGACGCGCTGCAGACCTTTCGCCTCGCGGCTCAGGGAAAGTCGGCGGGACGTCAGCCGCCCGATGCATTGCGCGCCCGAATCGACACGTACTTCGATCCCCTGCCTTTCTGGTACGCACCGCTGGAAGAGGATGCGACCGATCTCGCCGCCTATCCGTTGAACGCGATCACGCAACGGCCGATGGCGATGTACCACTCGTGGGATTCGCAGAACGCCTGGCTGCGGCAGATCCACAGCCACAACTACCTGCAGGTCAATCCGCTGACCGCGCAGGCAGCGGGAATCGCCGACGGTGGGTGGTGCTGGGTCGAGAGCCAATGGGGCAAGGTGCGCTGCATGCTGAGGTACAGCGAGGCGGTCGAGCCAGGGACCGTGTGGACGTGGAACGCGATCGGCAAGGCCGATGGCGCATGGCAACTCGCCCCCGGGGCCGACGAAGCGAGGAAGGGTTTCCTGCTGAACCATCTGATCACGGATGAGTTGCCGTTCGAGGGCAACGCGACCAAGATCATCAGCAACTCCGATCCCGTCACCGGGCAGGCCGGCTGGTACGACGTGCGTGTACGGATACGGCCGGCCGCACCCGAGGAACCGCAAGAGACGTTTCCGCAAATCGCCACGCTGCCGAGTGCGCCAGGCCTGCTCGGCAAGGCTGCTCAAGTACTGACCTACTTTGCGGGACGCAAATCATGATCGCCTGGCTGAAAGACTTGATGGTTTCGAACGCGGTGCCCGGATCGCCCGCGCGCACTGCGGCCACGCCACCCCCGGTTCGTGTCCGGGCCGAGCCCGGCGAGACGCTCGCGATCCAGCTCGCTCTCGTGATCGATCTGAACGTCTGCGTGGGCTGTCACGCGTGCGTGACGTCGTGCAAGGAGTGGAACACGTCCGGCTCGGCCGGGCCGCTCGCGGACG
>JBDTIS010000067.1:0-11913 GCA_039936235.1 Burkholderiaceae bacterium
CGATCGCGTTGATGATCGGGAGCGGCGCCTTCGACTGGCAAAAACGCGGTGCGCCTCTGCGCGGCCATTCTAACTGTTGGGGTCCCGCTGCCGACACGCCTGCGAACCAGCCAATGACTGATTCCGTGAACCTTTCGCCTGCCGCCGGACCGTCGCGGTGGCGCAACCGCCTCGCGCAGGCGCGACCCGAATGGGCGGCTCGCATCGCCGCACTCGCCGCGCTGCCGGTCGCTCGTGTCGCGATCTCCGCGGTGCTGGCCGACGAACGCGGAGACGCGTGGCGCGACGAGGCGCATCTGCGGACCGGCCTGCGGCGGCTGCGATGCGTCGTCTTCGCGGCGCTGATCGATCGCGACCTGGACGGACGTGCCGACGTCGCAGAGGTGATGCTGGCGATGTCCGCGCTCGCAGAGATCGCGATCGCCGAGGCGCTGGTCTTGCATTCGCATGCGCTGGCTGCGATCCACGGCAGACCGCACGCCGTCGACGGCACGCCGCAAGACCTGCTCGTGATCGGGATGGGCAAGCTCGGCGGCCGTGAGCTCAACGTCTCGTCGGACATCGATCTGATCTTCGTCTACGCCGAAGACGGCGACACGCGCGCCGAAGACGCGACGTCGATCCGCGCGATCACCAACGCCGAGTTCTTCGCGCGCCTCGGCCGCAAGCTGATGGCTTCGCTGTCGGAGGTGTCGGCCGACGGCTTCGTGTTCCGGGTCGACATGCGGCTGCGACCCGACGGCGACTCGGGTCCGCTGGTGACGTCGTTTGCGATGCTCGAGCGTTATCTGGTCGGCAGCGCGCGCGATTGGGAACGCTTCGCCTGGATCAAGGCGCGCGTCGTCTCGCCGCCGGTGTTCGCGACCGACAACGCTTCGATCGAAGCGCTCGAACGCCTCGTGACGCCGTTCGTCTATCGACGTTATCTCGACTTCGGCGCGATCGACGCGCTGCGCCGGCTGCACGGCCAGATTCGCGAGGAAGCCGCACGCCGCGAGGCGACGCGGCGCGGGCGCTCCGCGCGCAACGGTGCGGCCCAGGCGTCGCATCGCATCGACGTCAAGCTCGGTCCCGGCGGCATCCGCGAGATCGAATTCATCGCGCAGCACTTCCAGCTGATCCGCGGCGGCCGCGACCCGGCATTGCGGCTGCGGCCCACTGTCGCGACCATCGACGCATTGGTTCGCGAGGGGCTGCTCGCACACGAGGTCGGCCAGAAGCTGAAGGCGGCCTATGCGTTCCTGCGGAACGTCGAGCATCGCGTGCAGTACCTCGACGATGCACAGACCCACACGCTGCCGCCACGCGAGCGCGAAGACGACTGCACCCGGGTCGCCGCGATGTGCGTGCGGTTGCTCGACGCGTCGGCAACCCCGGACTTCGACGGACTCGTCGAGACGCTGGAACGCCATCGCGGCCTCGTCGAGCATCAGTTCGACGCGGTGTTCGGGCTCGACCCGCTCGACCCGGTCACCGGGACGGCGATCGATGCCGCGGACGCATCGGACCTGTGGAGCGCGTTTTCGGAACTCAGCCCGCTGCATGCGCGCGACGATGCCGCGGCCGCGGCGGTCAACCAGCGGCTGTCGACGCTCGGCTTCGAGCCGCCCGACGGCGCGTTCGGGCGGCTGGTGGGGCTGGCCCGCAGCGCACGACTGCGCGCGCTGTCGTCGTCCGCGCGCGCCCGTCTCGATGCGCTCGTCCCGCGGCTGATCGACGCGTCGAGTCGCGAGAAGGATCCCACCGCCACGCTCGGCCGCTGGTTCGACCTGCTCGAAGCGATCGCGGGGCGCAGCGCCTATCTCGCGCTGCTCGGCGAATATCCGGCGGCGTCACGGGCTGTCACGCGGTTGCTCGCGGCGAGCCCGTGGGCCGCGCAGTACCTGACACGGCATCCGCTGCTGCTCGACGAACTGATCGATGCGCCCGAAAGCGACCGCGGCATCCGCGACGCGGCCACGTGGGCCGCGCACTGGGCCGATGCCGGCAGGACGCTCGCCCGCCAGCTCGCGACCGCGTCTGCAGACCCCGAGCGCCAGATGGACCTGTTGCGGGAGATGCATCACGGGGAGACCTTTCGGCTGCTGATCGAGGATCTCGACGGGCGGCTGACGATCGAGATGCTGTCGGACCAGTTGTCCGCGCTAGCCGACCTGACGCTCGAGGCGACGCTGTCGGCATGCTGGTCGCAGTTCGTCGCGAGCCGGCCCGACGACCGCACGGCGCCTGCGACGCCGGCGTTCGCGATGATCGCTTACGGCAAGCTCGGCGGCAAGGAGCTCGGCTATGTTTCGGACTTGGATCTGGTCTTCCTGTTCGACCAGCGCGCCGATGCGGACCAGGTCGCGGCTGCCCAGCGTTACGCGCGCTTCGCGCAGCGCCTCAACCTGTGGCTGACCGCGCGGACGACGGCCGGCGCCTTGTTCGAGATCGACCTGCGCTTGCGCCCGGACGGCGCTGCGGGCCTGGTCGTGTCGAGCTTCGAGGCCTGGTCGCGCTACGAGCGGCGCGATCACGACGTCGGTGCATGGACCTGGGAGCATCAGGCCCTGACGCGCGCCCGTTTCTGCGCGGGCGACCGCGCGCTCGGCGCACTGTTCGAGGAAGAGCGTCTGGCCATCCTCAGTGCGCGCGATCCCGACGAGGCCGGCCGTGCGCAGTTGCGCGACGAGATCGTCGCCATGCGCAAGCGCATCCACGAAGGCCATCCGAATCGCAGCCCGCAGTTCGACCTCAAGCACGACGAAGGCGGCATGGTCGACATCGAGTTCGCGGTGCAGTATCTGGTGCTCGGATACGGCGCCGTTCATCGCGAGCTGCTGGCCAATGTCGGCAACATCGCGTTGCTGGCGCGGGCCGCGGGCACCGGGTTGATCGATGCGCGCGATGCGAGCGAAGTGGCCGATGCCTATCGGTTGTATCGGGCACGCCAGCACGCGGCGCGGCTTGCCGACCCGCTTGCGCCGGCCGCACGCGTGGAGGCCCATGCGTATCCGGGCGAAAGGGCGTCGGTGCGGCAACTGTGGCATCGATTGTTCGACGGGAGCGTTTGAATGCGCATGAGTGTGTGACAGCGTCTTCGTGGAAGTTCGAGCGGTAGCGACGCGCTCGGAAGATTGGGTCCCGGCCTGCGCCGGGACGACGGTTTCATGCGTGCAGCGCTGTCTCCAAGCCGTCGTTCCCGCGAACGAAAGCGAACGCGGGAATCCAGATCGAAGACCGACCCTCACACAGTCTTACAGCGCGTTACACGAACGCCGTGCACGATCCACTCCATGCCGTCGTTGATGACGGGCATCGGTCGATCAGCAGGGGCCGCGCATGTGTCCTAGTCGAAATCCCAAGGAGAAGCACGCATGAACAGCCGTCTCATCCAGCTCGCCGTCGCTGCCGCACTCGCCACCGCGTTCGCGGCCCCGGTTTTCGCACAGGTCGGCACGCAAGCCGATACGCAGCGCGACGTGACGCAGCAGAAGCGCATCGAAAGCGGCCTGCAGTCCGGCCAACTGTCGACCAGCGAAGCCGGCAGGCTCGAAGCCGGTGAAGCGCGCGTCGAGCGAGTCGAAGGCAACGCCGCACGCGACGGCTCTGTGTCGGCCGTCGAACAGACACGCATCACCGCCGCGCAGAACCGCGAGAGCCGCGCGATCTACAACCAGAAGCACGATGCCCAGATCGGCAATCCGGCATCGGCTTCGTCGCAGCGGATGCAGGCCGATGTCCAGCGCAACGAGAACCAGCAGGCCCGCATCGCCGCCGGCGTGAAGTCTGGCCAACTCAGCACCGGCGAGGCGGGGTCGCTCGAACGCGGCCAGGCGCGCGTCGACCGTGCGACCGCACGCGCCGCCGCGAACGGCCATGTCGGCGCTGCCGAGCAGGCCAGGCTGCAGGCGCGCGAGGATCGACAGAGCGCTCGCATCCATCGTCGCAGGCACAACGGCACCACGGCCTGACCGGCGACTCGCTGCAGCGGCCGTCGTGATCGTTCGTGATCCTTCTGCCGATCGCGCGCTGGCCGGTGCCCGGTCGGGCGCAGTATCGTCGGTGACCGGCCCCACACGTCGCATCGATCGACGACCACCTCATCGAGGCACACCATGAACCAGCAAGCGAACACGCCGAACGCGAGCATAGAAGCGATGCGCTTTCGTGCGAGGTCGGCCATGCTGGGTGCGACCGCGATCTCGGCGGCGATCGCGTTCTCGTTCGTCGCGGCGCAGTCGATTGCGGCCGATCGGCAGGATGTATCGGCGCGCGACGGCAACGAGGCGCTCGTGGCGCACGTGCTCAATCGCGTGGCCTACGGTCCGCGGCCCGGCGATGTAGAGCGGGTACGCCGCATCGGCGTCGATGCGTACATCGACGAGCAGCTGACGCCAGAACGCATCGTGGTCTCCGATACGTTGCAGCAACGACTGGCCACACTCGACGTGCAGCGGCTGCCGGCCGGAACGCTGATCGACGGGTATCGCACTGAGCAGCGTGCGGTACGCGAAGCGCAACGCCTGCAGGCGGCGAACGGCGGTGACGCGAAGCCGGCGGACATCGACCCGAAGAACGGCATCGACGGGACGCGCAGGGCGCAGTACCGGCGGCTCGGCTTGCAGGCCGCCGAGGCACGGCTCGTACAGGCGATCGAGAGCCCTCGACAGCTGCAGGAGGTGATGACCGACTTCTGGTTCAACCACTTCAACGTGTTCATCGGCAAGGACCTCGATCGTGCGCTGGTCGCGAATTACGAGCGCGACGCGATTCGGCCGTACGCCCTCGGCCACTTCCGCGACCTGCTCGGTGCCACGGCCAGGCATCCGGCGATGCTGTTCTATCTCGATAACTGGCTGTCGACCGGTGCCGACGCGGTGGTCAATCGCAACGCGAAGCAGAAGGCCGGCCTCAACGAGAACTACGCGCGCGAGGTGATGGAGCTGCACACGCTCGGGGTCGAGAACGAAGGCAAGACCGGCGGATACACGCAGAAGGACGTCACCGAACTGGCGCGGATGCTGACCGGCTGGACGTTCGATGGCCGCGCGACCGGCGCCGGGGGGCCGCTCGAGGGCGTCGAAAGCCAGGCGCTGTTCATCTTCGCGCCACGCCGTCACGATAACGGGACCAAGGTCTGGCTCGGCCACACGGTCTCCGCGAACGGCGAACAGGAAGGCGAGTACGCGCTCGACGTGCTGGCGATGCATCCGGCGACCGCGCGTCACATCAGCTTCGAGCTCGCGCAATACTTCGTCGCCGACGAACCGCCGCAGGCGCTCGTCGACCGGCTCACGGCGCGCTATCTCGCAACCGACGGCGACATTCGCGAGGTGATGCGCACCCTGCTTTACAGCCCTGAGTTCCGCTCGCGCGAAGCGATGACCGCTAAATTCAAGACGCCTTATCAATACGTAGTGTCGGCGGCGCGCGCCAGCGGCGTGCCGATCGTCAACGTGCAGCCGCTGGTCGGCACGCTCGCGCAGCTCGGCATGCCGCTGTACGGCTGCCTCACGCCGGACGGCTACAAGAACACCGAGGCCGCATGGCTCAATCCGGAAGGGATGGCGCGTCGGATCAACTTCGTCACTGCGCTCGCCAGCGGCAGGCTCGCGATCGATCGACCGGCACCGGTGCGGGTGGCCGCGCCGGCGGTCGTCGCGATGCAGGTGTCCGCGCCGGCGGCGCCCGTCGCGCATGCGCCGATGCGGGTCGCGCCACTGCAGGCCGTGTCACTGCTCGAGACACTCGGTCCGACCATCGGCGACCGCACGCGCAGCGTGGTGCTCGGCACCGAACCGCAGCTCGCCGCCGCACTGGTCCTCGGCAGTCCCGATTTCATGCGTCGCTGAGTCGACTCGCTGCCTCGGTTCACTGAGTCAGGCTTCACCGAACCGGAGTATCACCATGCAACGTCGACACTTCATGCAGATGCTTTCGATCGCCGGTGCCGCCGGGCTCGTCCCGGTCGGTCGCTCGGCATGGGCCGCCGTTTCGCCCCCGGCAACCCTGCTTTCCCAGAAGAAGATGGTCGTGATCTTCCTGCGCGGCGCCGTCGACGGGTTGTCCGTCGTCGCGCCTTACGCGGAGCCCGACTACGCGCGCTATCGACCGACGATTGCGCTGCCCGCCCCGGGCCAGACCGACGGGCTGCTCGATCTCGACGGTCATTTCGGCCTACATCCCGCGCTCGCGCCGCTGTTGACGCTATGGTCCGGCGGCAAGCTCGCGTTCGTCCACGCGTCGGGCTCGCCGGATCCGACGCGCTCGCACTTCGATGCGCAGGACTACATGGAGTCGGGCACGCCGGGTCTGAAGCGCACGTCCGACGGCTGGATGAACCGCCTGCTCGGCGAGCTGCCGGGCCGGCCGTCGCCGACGCGCGGCCTGTCGGTCGGTGCGGTGCTACCGCGCATCTACGCAGGGCCGGTGCCGGTCGCGTCGATGGCCGAGGGGCAGGGCGCGATACGGCCGACGATCCTCGACCAACCGCGCGTCGCCGATGCGTTCTCGAAGCTCTACGACGGCAACGACGCGACGTCGCGAACCTATCGCGAATCGCTGGCTGCGCGACGTGAGGTGCTGGCGTCGCTCGACCCGACCGCGACGGAGAAGGAACAGATCGCGGCGAACAATGGTGCGCCACTACCGAACGGCTTCCCCGACGACGCGAACCGGCTCGCTCGTCTGATGCGCAACGACCCGAACGTGCAGCTCGCGTTCGTCGCGCTCGGGGGCTGGGACACACATGCGGGGCAGGGAGCCGCGCGTGGGCAACTTGCGAATCGACTGCGCCCGCTCGGCCAAGGCCTCGCAGTGCTGGCCGATCGTCTCGGCCCGGTGTTCGACGACACTGTCGTCATCGTGATGTCCGAGTTCGGCCGCACCGCGCGCGAAAACGGCAATCGCGGTACCGATCACGGCCACGGCAACGCGATGTGGGTGATGGGCGGGCCGGTCGCCGGCGGCAGGATTCACGGTCGCTGGCCCGGCATCGACGAGAGCAGCCTCAATGAGAACCGCGACCTCGTGATCACCACCGACTTCCGCAACGTGGTGTCCGACGTGGCCGAGCGTCATCTCGGACTACCCGACCGACAGCTCGAACAGCTGTTTCCGAATCGACCCGCCCAGGCCGAAATGCCGCGGGTCCTGCGCGGATGATCCCTGCAAGATCGGGCCATTTCTTGGTCCGATCGGCGATACGCCGATGGGTCGCTGTCCTACCCGTCGTGCGATGCCCTGCATCGAGAATGCCAGCCTGTCGCTCGACGCTACGCTGCAGCATTTCGTCGTCGCGCGCCCTCTTGAAACCAAGCGAGGTACATATGAAAAATTCGACACTGCGCAGCATCGCGCTGGCCGCCTTCATCGGCATCGGTTCGCCGGTTCTCCTGAGCGCCTGTGGCTCGACGCCGACCCGCGAAAGCCCGGGTCAGTACGTCGATGACGCGACCATCACGACGAAGGTGAAGAGCGAGTTCTTCGCCGACAAGACCGTCGATTCGACCAACATCAAGGTCGTGACGTACAAGGGTACCGTGCAGCTTTCTGGCTTTGCCAAGAGCCAGGCCGAGATCAACAAGGCCGTCCAGATCGCACGTAACGTGACCGGCGTCCAGTCCGTCAAGAACGACGTGTTGCTCAAGGCCGCGCAGTAATCCGTCGTCGCAGATTCGTGCGTTCGCGCACGACGAAGAGCCGCCCTCGAGGCGGCTCTTTTTTTTCCTCGCGCCTGACCATGCGGGGCTCTCTGCCGTCTCGAAACCAGTAATTCGGCCGCACTTCCGGGCGTTTGGATCCACCCGTTCAGTAGCGCAGAAGCGGCTTCGTAGCCGATTCTTGACGCCCGACGCGGGTTGCCTCGGTCGCACCTTCGCGCAACCCCAGCATGCCGGTGTCAACCGCACAGGCCCAGAGGCGATTGATCGCGCTCGCATTGACGAAAGGAAAGAACAGCGTGCGTTAGTTACCGCACAGACGACGGCCGCGAAGACCGCGATAGTGATTCCGCGAGGGCTGTCGACCGCAAACCTGACGAACTGACAGTCCGCACGGAGGAAAGAAAATGTATGCACAATTGGTCGAAACCGGCTCGCAGCGGCTGCGCAGTGTCGGCGAGATGTCGGAGCCGGAACGCGCCTTTCAGGCGCGCATCGATGCCGGCATCAAGATCGAACCCAAAGACTGGATGCCAGAGGGCTACCGCAAGACACTGGTCCGCCAGATCTCCCAGCACGCCCACTCCGAGATCGTCGGCCAGCTGCCCGAAGGCAACTGGGTCACCCGCGCACCGACGCTGGAGCGCAAGGCCATCCTGCTGGCCAAGGTGCAGGACGAAGCGGGGCACGGCCTGTACCTGTACAGCGCGGCCGAGACGCTCGGCGTGTCGCGCGACGACTTGCTCGCCGCGCTGCACTCGGGCAAGGCCAAGTACTCGAGCATCTTCAACTACCCGACCATCAGCTGGGCCGACATGGGCGCCGTTGGCTGGCTCGTCGACGGCTCGGCGATCATCAATCAGATCCCGCTTTGCCGCTGCTCGTACGGGCCCTATGCGCGGGCGATGATTCGCGTCTGCAAGGAAGAGTCGTTCCATGCCCGGCAGGGGTACGACATCATGATGGTGCTGTGCCGTGGCACGCTCGAGCAGAAGCAGATGGCGCAGGAAGCGCTGAACCGCTGGTGGTGGCCGGCGCTGATGATGTTCGGCCCTTCCGACGCCGATTCGGTGAACAGCGCGCAGTCGGCGCAGTGGCGCATCAAGCTGCACTCGAACGACGAGTTGCGCCAGCGCATGGTCGACCAGACCGTGCCGCAGGCCGAGCATCTGGGGCTGACCGTGCCCGACCCCGACCTGCGCTGGAACGAAGAAACCGGCCACTACGAGTTCGGCGCGATCGACTGGACCGAATTCCACGACGTTCTCAAAGGCAACGGGCCGTGCAACCGCGAGCGGCTGCGCACCCGTGTGAAGGCCTACGCCGACGGTGCCTGGTTCCGCGACGCGCTGGTGGCGCATGCCGACAAGCGCAACGCTGTCCGATCGATGGCTGCCTGAGCGGCACAACTAGGAGTCGGCGATGAGCAAGGAATGGCCTCTGTGGGAAGTTTTCATCCGTAGCCAGCACGGGCTGGCGCACAAGCACGTGGGCAGCCTGCACGCACCCGACGCCGAGATGGCGATCAACAACGCGCGCGACGTCTATACCCGGCGCAACGAAGGCGTTGGCATCTGGGTGGTGCGGGCGTCCGAGATCGTGTCCAGCAGCCCGGGCGACAAGGCGGCGCTGTTCGATCCGTCGAACAGCAAGGTCTACCGCCACCCTACGTTCTTCCCGATGCCGGAAGAAGTGAAGAACCTGTAAGTCCGGAGGCCACGCCATGCTGGACGACAAATTCGAATACCTGCTGCGTCTGGGCGACACCGCGATGGTGCTGAGTCAGCGTCTGAGCGAGTGGGTGGGCAAAGGCCCCGCGCTGGAAGAAGACATGGCGCTGGCCAACACAGCGCTCGACCTCATCGGCCAGGCGCGACTGTGGCTCGGCTATGCCGGTGAAGTGGAAGGCGTCGGTCGATCCGAGAACCAGCTGGCTTTCCTGCGCGATGCGCACGACTTCCGCAACCTGCTGCTGGTGGAGCAGCCCAACGGCAGCTATGCCGACACGCTGGTGCGCCAGTATTTCTTCGACAGCTGGCACCACCTGCTGCTGGCCGAACTGACGCGATCGACCGACCCGCGCATCGCCGCCATCGCGGAAAAAGCGATCAAGGAGGTCACCTACCACCTGCGCCGCAGCGCCGACTTGGTAGTGCGCCTGGGGGACGGCACCGAAGAGAGCCGCCGTCGCATGCAGGCCGCGATCGACGATCTGTGGATGTACACCGGCGAGATGTTCCGTTCCGACGAGGTGGACCAGGTGCTCGACGCGCAAGGCATCGTCACCGACGTGTCCACGCTGCGCGAACCCTGGCTGGAACAGGTGGGCAACACCCTGGCCGAGGCGACGCTGACGATGCCCCCGGCCGATGCCTGGATGCAGAAGGGCGGCAAGCAGGGGCGCCATGGCGAGCACCTGGGCTTCCTGCTCGCCGAAATGCAGTTCTTGCAGCGCGCCTATCCCGGCGCGCAGTGGTGAGGAACTATGGACACCTCGATTCCTGTGGAAGCGCCCAGCATCGAACAGATCTGGTCCTGGTTGGCCGAAGTCGAAGATCCTGAGATTCCGGCCATCTCGATCGTCGATCTCGGCATCGTGCGCGATGTCGAGTGGCTCGGCAGTGGCGACGCCGCCGAATGCCTGGTCACGATCACCCCCACCTATTCGGGCTGCCCGGCCACCGCCGTGATCGCGCGCAGTGTGGTCGGTGCCCTGACGAGCCGCGGCATGCCGCACGTCCGTCTGGAAACGCGCATCGCCCCGCCCTGGACCACCGACTGGATGAGCGAAGAGGGCAAACGCAAGCTGCACGCTTATGGCATTGCGCCACCGCTGGGTCTGGCCGCAACGCACACCATCGCTCCGAGCGAGATCGGCCGCGGCGTGCGACCGGCGATGCAGGCTCAACCTCCCGGCCTGGCCTGTCCGCAATGCGGCTCGACCCAAGTGCGGCTGACCAGTCAGTTCGGCTCGACGCCGTGCAAGGCGCTGTATGTCTGCGAAGACTGCAAAGAGCCGTTCGACTACTTCAAGTGTCATTGAGCAAGCCGCAGCCAACATGTGAGCCTAGCCCATGAGCAAGTTTTATCCGTTGTCGGTCGCCGCCGTTCGGCAGGAAACGCGCGACACGATCGTCGCGACGTTGGCGATTCCGCCGTCGCTGCGCGAGCGCTTCGCGTTCACCCAGGGCCAGCACCTGACGCTGCGCGCCGACATCAACGGCGAGGACCTGCGCCGCTCTTATTCGATCTGCTCAGCGGTCCAGGACGACGCATTGCGCGTGGCCATCAAGCGTACGCCCGGAGGCCAGTTCTCGACCTGGGCGCACGACACGCTCAAGCCCGGCGTCAGCATCGAGGTGATGCCGCCGATGGGGCACTTCAACCTGCCGCTGGATGCCACGAACCACAAGAACTACCTCGGTTTCGCGGCCGGCAGCGGCATCACGCCGATGCTGTCGATCATCAAGACGACGCTGCGCTCGGAGCCACACTCGAGCTTCACGCTGGTGTACGGCAACCGCTCGTCGGCGGCAGTGATCTTCCGCGACGAACTCGCCGACCTGAAGGACTATTACGGCGCGCGCCTGAACATCGTCTACGTGATGAGTCGCGAGCAGCAGGACATCGATCTGTTCAACGGCCGCATCACGCGCGAGAAGTGCGATCAGTTGTTCGAGCACTGGATCACGGTGGCCGACCACGATGCCGCCTTCGTCTGTGGTCCTGAGGACATGATGCACAACGTGTCGGAGGCGCTGCAGGCGCACGGCATGCCCAGGGCCGACATCAAGATCGAACTGTTCGCCGCGAGCATCCCGAAACACCAGCATGTGGCGCATGCGCACCCTCTGGTGGGCAATCAGGAGTGCGAGGTCACCCTGATCATCGACGGCAGCCGCCACTCGTTCTCGATGGCCAAGGACAAGGAATCGGTGCTCGACGCCGGCCTCGCGCAGGGCATCGACATCCGCTATTCGTGCAAGGGAGGTGTGTGCTCCACCTGTCGCTGCAAAGTGGTGGAGGGCAAGCTCGAGATGGACGCGAACTACGCGCTCGAAGACTACGAGATCGCGCACGGTTTCATTCTTTCCTGCCAGGCCTTCCCGGTCACCGACCACGTCGTCCTCGACTTCGATCAGGACAACTGAGGCGATGACCGCCGACCTTGTCCTGTTCGATCGTACCGACGGCATCGCGCGGATCACGCTGAACCGGCCGGAGCGGCTCAACAGCTTCAACACCGCGATGCACGAGGCCCTGCGCGATG
>JBDTIS010000068.1:0-30459 GCA_039936235.1 Burkholderiaceae bacterium
CAACTGGATTCACCGACGGCTGCGCCGGCGATCACGACGCCATCGGACTTCGCGCGAATGTTCCCCGCGACCGGCGGCGCGCTGTACGGCCGCGCGACGCATGGCTGGGCCGCGTCGTTCGAACGCCCGTCGTCGCGCAGCAGGCTGCCCGGCCTGTATCTGGCCGGTGGCAGCGTGCATCCCGGGCCGGGACTGCCCATGGCCGCACTTTCAGGGCGCCAGGCGGCGCTCAGTGTCGTCGAGGACAGGAAGTGATGGATCCGACCCGCTTCGATGTCGACGTCGCGCCGGGCGGCTACGTCTGGTGGTATCTCGACGCGCTCAGCGACGACGGTGCGCACGGCCTCACGATCATCGCGTTCATCGGCAGCGTGTTCTCGCCTTATTACGCGCACGCGCGGCATCGCGGCGGATCGGCGATCGCGGATCCGCTCGCCCACTGCGCAATCAACGTCGCGTTGTACGGCAAGGGCGCCAACCGCTGGTCGATGACCGAACGCAGGGCGAGCGAGGTGACGCGCTCGGCGACGCGGCTGCAGATCGGGCCGAGTGCGCTCGCGTGGACCGGCGACACGCTGACGCTCCATCTCGACGAAGTCACTGCACCGCTGCCTCGCCGGCTGCGCGGCACGATCGAAGTGAAGACCGGTGCGCGGCCGACGCATCGTGTCGCGCTCGATGCGCAGGGCCGTCATCGCTGGGGCGTGATCGCGCCGGCCGCGCGCATCGACGTCGCGTTCGATGCACCCAGACTGGCGTGGTCGGGATCGGCGTATCTCGACAGCAACCGCGGCAGCGTGCCGCTCGAGCACGACTTCACGCGCTGGAACTGGTCGCGCGGCCACCTCGCCGATGGCCGCACCGCGGTCGTCTACGACATCGAGCGACGTGAAGGCGGGCCGTTCGCGATCGCCGACTGGTTCGATGCCGAAGGCGGCCACGGCGCATTCGAGCCGCCGCCGGTCGCGCCGCTACCGGTCACGCGCTGGGGCCTGGCGCGCGAGACGCGCTCGGAGCTTGCTACGGCGCCGACGATCGCGCTACCGCTCGAGGATGGGCCGTTCTATTCGCGGTCGGTCGTGAACACGCGATGGCTCGGCCAGCCGGTCACGAGCGTCCACGAACACCTCTCGTTGCAGCGCTTCGATCGCCGCTGGGTACGGGCGCTGCTGCCGTTCCGGATGCCGCGTCGGTTCTGGTGACTATCTGACGCTTCGCGGTTTCACGGTTTCCGCCCGCTTCGCCTCGTCGCGCCGGCGCTCGCGCCGCAAGTCGATCAACTGCCACACCCCCCAGCCGACCGGTACCGCGAAGGCGAGCACGACCTCGATCCAGATCAACGCGCGACCTCGCGCGCAATCGTGTTCGACGGCCTCCATCGCATCGCCTCGTGGTCCTGGCGTTCCAGGCGTTCGAACAACTCGATGGTCCACACTGCGCGCGCGCCGATGTTCCAGCGCGCCGGCGCGGTGGCGGACAGCGGACGCATCGATCGATCGGCTGCCGCGTCGACGAGGAACAGCGTCGCCGGCAGCGGCGCGTCGCTGCGACGCGCGTGTGCGCCGATCGCCGGCAGCAGCGCAGCCAGCGTCGACGTCAGCAGCAGGCGCGCCTTGCGGCGACCCGGGACGAACGCGCGCTGGCTGACGGCGTCGAAACCGCGCCGCGCGACCTCGTGACCGATGGCGGCGTAAAGATGGCGCGCCGCGTTGATCCCCGGACGGCAGGACGCAGGCAGTTGCGCGACACCGACGCCGACGCGCGCGTACAGCCGGTCGGCCTCGTCGAGCACGCGGCGCACTACCGAGCCGAGCGCATCGCTGTGGACCGGGTCCGCGAGCCACGCGTCGGGATCGAGGCCGGCCTCGCGCATCCAGCGACGCGGCAGATACAACCTGCCGATGCGCGCGTCGTCGCCGACATCGCGGGCGATGTTGGACAGTTGCATCGCGACGCCGAGATCGCAGGCGCGAGCGAGTTCGGCCGGCGCGCGGGCGCCCATCAGCAGCGCCATCATCGCGCCGACCGAACCGGCGACGCGGGCCGCGTACGCGTGCAGGTCGTCGAGCGTCTCGACCTGGCGACCGGCTGCATCCCATTCGAAGCCTTCGATCAGCGCCTCCGGCAATGCCCGCGCGATGCCGTAGTCGCGGATCACCACGGCCAGCGCGCGGTCGGCCGCGCAGTCGACCGGCCGACCTTCGTAGATCGCAGCCAGGCGCGCGCGCAGCGTACCGATCGCCTGCGGCGCACGCGCCGCCGCGACCTGATCGACGGCGTCGTCGGCGAGCCGGCAGAAGGCGTACAGCGCGCAGGCCGCATCGCGTACGGCCCGCGGCAGCAGGAAAGACGCGGCGAGGAAGGTACGCGAGCCGTTCGCGAGCAGCGCGCGGCATTCGGCGAGGTCGGCCGGCGCGATCAAGCGACGCCTCGCAGCGCCACGATCGCGTCCGCATGCGGGACGACCTTGTCGAGGATGCGCGCCGACGACAGCACGCCGGGCAGCCCCGCGCCCGGATGCGTGCCGGCGCCGACCAGATACAGGCGGTCGACCTCTTCGCTGCGGTTGTGCGGGCGAAACCACGCGCTCTGCGTGAGCACCGGCTCGAGCCCGAAGGCCGCGCCGCGAAACGACGACAGCCGATCCTGGAAGTCCTGCGGCGTCAGCATCCGCGACGTGACGATCGCCTTGCCCAACCCCGGCAGCAGCTTCTCCTCGAGCCGCTGCTCGATCGCGCGTCGATAGACTTCGGCCGTGCGTTCCCAGTCGGTGCCGCTGGCCAGGTGCGGCACTGGCGACAGCACGTAGAACGCGTCGCAGCCGTCGGGCGCGAGCGCGGGGTCGGTCGCGGTCGGGCGATGCAGGTAGAGGCTGAAGTCTTCGGCCAGATGCTTGCGGTCGAAGATGTCGCCGAGCAATTCGCGATAGCGCGGCCCGAGCAGGATCGTGTGATGCGCCACGTCTTCGTAGCGGCGATCGGTGCCGAAGTACCAGACGAACAGGCTCATCGAATAACGCGCGCGTTCGATCCGCTTGTCGGTCCAGCGATGGCGAAGTTCGGGGGCGAGCAGGTGCTTGTAGGTCCATGCGGAGTCGCAATTCGACACGACGACATCGGCGGCGAGGTTCTCGCCGTCGGCCAGCCGGACGCCGCTGGCCGCACCGCCGGCCACGCAGATCTGCGCGACTTTCGCGTTGCAGCGGACGTTGCCGCCCTGTCCCTCGATCAGCCCGACCAGCCCGCGCACGAAGCTGCCGGTGCCGCCCATCGCGAAGTGGACGCCCCAGCGGCGCTCGAGGAACGCGATCAGGCAGTAGACCGACGTCGTCGCGAACGGATTGCCGCCGACCAGAAGCGACTGGAACGTGAGGACCACGCGCAGCCGCGGGTCGGTGACGTGCTTGCTCGCGAGCGAATAGACCGTGCGGTAAGCTTCGAGCCGCAGCAGATCGGGCAGCACCTTCACCATGTCGGTCCACGCGCCGAAGGGTTCGTCGCCGAGTGCCTCGAAGCCGACGCGATAGATCGCCTCGCTCGCCTTCAGGAAACGTTCGTAACCGTCCTCGTCGCCCGGTGCAATGCGCGCGACCTCGGCCCGCATGGCGGCCGCGTCACCGGTGTACTCGAAATGCGCCCCGTCGTCGAACACCACGCGGTAGAACGGCGAGACCGGCCGCAGGTCGATGTCGTCGCTCATCCGCCGTCCGGCCAGCGCCCACAGTTCCTCGAACAGGAAAGGCGCCGTGATGACGGTCGGACCGGCGTCGAACGTGTAGCCGTCCTGGCGATAGACGTAGGCGCGGCCGCCGGGAGCGTCGAGTTGTTCGAGTACCGTGACGCGGTAGCCGCGCGCGCCGAGCCGCACCGCGGCGGCGAGCCCGCCGAAGCCGCTGCCGATGACGATCGCGTGCGGTCGGCGATCGGCGGGCGTGGCCTGACCGGATTCGGTGATGGTGGATCCGCCGGGTCCCGGCCTGACTGTCAACATTAACGGATAGTATGAGTGTCAAGTAAATCTGACAACACCAAAGACGGAGATCGTATCCGTGGAACGATCGGGATGGATGAAACAGGTCCCGAAAGCGATTCGCCAGGCAGCCGCCTCGTGGTCCGAGACCTGGCCTGTCGTCGCGGTGAACAGGTTCTGTTCGACGGCTTCGACCTCGAGCTCGCACCCGGCGAACTGATCTGGCTGCGCGCCGCGAACGGTTACGGCAAGACGACGCTGCTGCGGGTGCTGGCGGGCCTGGCGGCGCCGGAGTCCGGGACGATCGAATGGATGCCCGCCGCGAAGCGGCCCATCCTCTATCTCGCCCACGCGAACGCGCTGAAGGACGATCTCACCGTCGCCGAGTCGGTCCACTACCTGGTACGCCTGCATGGGCTCGATGCGTCCGACGGCGCGATGGCCGGCGCGATCCGGCGCTTCGGATTGCACGCCCGTCGCGATGCGCCGATCCGCTTCCTGTCGCAGGGCCAGCGACGCCGTGTCGCGCTGATACGGCTGGGCCTGTCGGCGCCGCAGGCGACCTGGATCCTCGACGAGCCTTACGACGCGCTCGACAGTGTCGGTGTCGCTCTGGTCAATCGGCTGCTGGCCGACCACGTGGCGCGCGGCGGCAACGCGCTGCTGACGAGCCACGTGCCGTTGATGATCGACGGCGCGCCGGTCCGCACCGTGCATCTGGACGCGATGTGACGGTCTTCACCACGGTCCTGAGGCGCGACCTGCAGCTCGCGGCCCGCCGCCGCGCCGACGCGCTGCTGCCGATCGCGTTCTTCACGATCGCCGCCAGCCTGTTTCCGCTGGGCATCGGCCCCGAGCCCGAGACGCTGCGCCAGATCGCGCCCGGCGTGCTATGGGTTTGCGCATTGCTGGCCGCGATGCTGTCGGTGAGCCAGCTCTATTCGGGCGATCTCGCCGACGGCTCCCTCGACCAGATGCTGCTCGCCGGCGGCTCCGCGTTGCCGGTCGCGCTCGCGAAGGCGCTCGGCCACTGGCTGCTGACCGGGCTGCCGCTGACGATCATGGCGCCGCTGCTCGGCGTGCTGTTCGGTGTCGACGCGAGGTCCATCCTTGCGCTGACCGCGTCGCTGCTGCTCGGCACGCCGATCCTCAGCCTGCTCGGCGGGCTCGGCGCGGCGCTGACGCTGGGCGTCCGCAGCGGCGGCGTCCTGCTGATCCTGCTGGTTCTTCCGCTGTGCATCCCCACGTTGATCTTCGGCAGCGGAGCCGTCGTCGCGATAGACTCCGGTCTTTCGGCGCGTGGCCACTTCTCGTTGCTCGGCGCCCTGCTGATCCTGACGGCGTTGCTCGCGCCGCCCGCCACTGCTGCGGCGCTCAGGATCGCAATGGAATAACCGCGAGTCATCGTCTTGGCCACCCCCTTCCGACTCTTCCACTTCGCATCGCCGGCTCGCTTCTACGGCCTCGCCGCACGCTGGTCACCGGCGCTGTGGACGCTGGCCGGCGTGTTGGCGATCGCCGCGCTGTACATCGGCTTCTTCATCGCGCCGACCGATGCGACCCAGGGCGACGCCTACCGGATCATCTTCATCCACGTCCCCGCCGCCTGGATGTCGATGGTGCTGTACATCGCGATGGCGCTGTGGGCCGCGATCGGCTGGGCGCTGAACGCGCGGCTCGCGTCGATGTTCGCGCGCGCGATCGCCCCGACCGGCGCGATGTTCACGTTCCTCGCGCTGTGGACCGGCGCGTTATGGGGCCGTCCGACCTGGGGCACGTGGTGGGTCTGGGACGCGCGACTCACGTCGGAACTGATCCTGCTGTTCCTGTATCTCGGCTATCTCGCGCTGGTCGACGCGATCGACGATACGCGTCGCGCCGACCGCGCCGGCGCGCTGCTCGCGATCGTCGGCAGCGTCAACGTGCCGATCATCTATTTCTCGGTGAAGTGGTGGAATACGCTGCATCAGGGCGCCACGATCACGATGTCGTCGGCGCCGACGATGGCGCAGTCGATGCTGCTGGCGATGCTGCTGATGACGCTCGCGTTCTGGGCCTACGCGTTCGCGGTCGTGTTCAAGCGCACGCAGGCGATCGTCGCCGAACGCGAGCGGCATGCGCAGTGGCTGTCTGCCAGGCGCACAACCGGAGTTGCAGCATGAACTGGTCGAGTCCGTCGGACTTCTTCGCGATGGGTGGCTACGCGCTCTACGTGTGGGGCGCCTACGGCGTCACGGCGGCGTGCATGGTGGCCGATCCGATCCTCGCGGCGCGTCGCCATCGGCAGGCGTTGGACGCGACCGTCCCCGATGACAACGACGAGGTGCTGCCGTGACGCCGCGGCGCAAGCGTTTCGCGATCGCCGGCGGCCTGCTGGTCGCCGTGGCGGCAGTGGTGGCCCTGGTCCTGAACGCGTTCCAGAGCAACCTGGTCTTCTTCTATTCGCCGAGCCAGGTCGCGCAGCACGAGGCACCGACCGGTCGCAACTTCCGCATCGGCGGCATGGTCGAGAAGGGCACACTGCAACGCGACGGAACCCACATCCAGTTCGTCGTGACCGACACCGCGAAGAGCATCCCAGTCCGCTACGTCGGCATCCTTCCGGACCTGTTCAAGGAAGGCAAGGGCGTAGTCGCCGAAGGCAAGCTCGACGGCGACACGTTCGTCGCGCGTGAGATCCTCGCGAAGCACGATGAGAACTATATGCCACCGGAAGCGGCCGAAGCGATGAAGCGTGCGCAGGCCGGCAAGGACCAGAAGCTCGCAGAGACGATCGTGCCGTCGCCGAGCGCGCCGGATATCCGGCCTAAGGTGGCGAATTGAAATGCGTTCGTCGGTGCGCACGAAAGTCGCTGGATCCCCGCGTTCGCGGGAACGACGACCTTCCGATGCAGTCGATTCCGTCGTCCCCGCGCATGCGGGGATCCAGCGTCTTGCAGTCCCTGAACCGCTTCTGAACCCATGATTCCCGAACTAGGTCACTTCGCGCTCTGGCTCGCCCTCGGCGTCTCGCTCGTTCTGGGCACGATGCCGATGATCGGCGCGGCGCGCGCTCGCGGCGACTGGATGGCTCTCGCGCGGCCGTCGGCCCGCGCGCTGTTCGCGCTGGTCGCGTTCTCGTTCGTGTGCCTCGCGGTCGCGTTCGCGGCCAACGACTTCTCGGTGCTGTACGTCGCGACCAATTCGAACCGCCTGCTGCCGTTGCACTACCGCATCGCCGCCGTGTGGGGCGGCCACGAAGGGTCCATCCTGTTGTGGCTGCTGATGCTGACCTTCTGGACCGCGGCCGTCGCGCAGTTCAGCAAGCATCTGCCCGACGCGCTCACCGCCCGCATCCTCGCGGTGATGGGCTGGCTGTCGTTCGGCTTCCTGCTGTTCGTCCTGATGACGTCGAACCCGTTCGACCGGTTATTCCCCGCGGCCGCCGAAGGCCGCGACCTGAACCCGCTGCTGCAGGATCCGGGGATGGTGATCCATCCGCCGATGCTCTACATGGGCTACGTCGGACTGTCGGTCGCGTTCTCGTTCGCGGTCGCCGCGTTGATCGGCGGCAACCTCGACGCGTCGTGGGCGCGCTGGGCAAGGCCGTGGACCACGGCGGCCTGGTTCTTCCTGACGATCGGCATCGCGCTCGGCAGCGGCTGGGCCTACTACGAGCTCGGCTGGGGCGGATGGTGGTTCTGGGATCCGGTCGAGAACGCGTCGTTCATGCCGTGGCTCGTCGCCACCGCACTGATCCATTCGCTCGCGGTCACCGAGAAGCGCGGCAGCTTCAAGTCGTGGACCGTGCTGCTCGCGATCCTGGCGTTCTCGCTGTCGCTGCTCGGCACCTTCCTGGTCCGCTCCGGCGTGCTGTCGTCGGTCCATGCGTTCGCGACCGATCCGCGTCGCGGCCTGTTCATCCTCGCGTTCCTGGTGATCGTGATCGGCGCGTCGCTCGCGCTGTACGCGTGGCGCGCGCCGCGCATCGGCCTGGGCGCGCGCTTCGCGCTGATCTCGCGCGAGACCATGCTGCTCGGCAATAACGTGCTGCTGGTCGTCGCGTGCGGCGCCGTGCTTCTCGGCACGCTGTATCCGCTCGCGCTCGACGCGCTGAACCTCGGCAAGATCTCGGTCGGCCCGCCCTATTTCGACACGGTATTCGTGCCGCTGCTGACACCGCTGGTGTTCCTGATGGGCATCGGCCCGTTGGCGCGCTGGAAGGATGCGCGGATACCCGATCTCGCGAAACGACTCAAGTGGGCCGCCGGCACCGCGATCGTCGCGACGATCGTCGCGTCATGGGTCCACGGTGGCATCGGCATCGTCGGTGCGCTCGGCTTCCTGATGGCGTTCTGGATCGTTTCTTCGGTCACCACCGATCTGGTCGAAAGGCTGATGCCGCATCCGGGCGCGCAGGTCAACCTGCTGCACCGCGCGCGCCTGATCCCGCGGGCGATGGTCGGGTCGATGATCGCCCACCTCGGCGTCGCGGTGTTCATCCTCGGCGTGACGCTGGTCAAGAGCGGCGAGATCGAACGCGACGTCAAGATGGAAGTCGGTGACACGACCGAGATCGGCGACTACGTGTTCACGTTCCGCGGCGTCCGCGAAGTTCCCGGCCCCAACTACCAGGCGGCGCAGGGCACGATCGAGATCACCGAAGGCGGCCGCATGGTGGCGTCGCTGCATCCCCAGAAACGCATCTACACGGCGACGCAGGCCACGATGACCGAGGCTGCGATCGACACCGGGTTGACACGCGACCTCTACGTGTCGCTCGGCGAACCGATGATGAACGAAGGACGCGCGACCGGCGCCTGGGTCGTGCGGGTCTACTTCAAGCCGTTCGTCGACTGGATCTGGGGCGGCTGCCTGATCATGGCGATCGGCGGATTGCTCGCAGCGACCGACCGGCGTTATCGACTGCGCGTGAAGCAGTCGAAGGCTGCGCCGCTTCCCGAAGGACTAGCCGCCGGACCCGCGCTCGGCCGCGCAGGCGCGACGTGAAGCGCCTCGGGTTCCTGATTCCGCTGGGCGCGTTCGTCGCGCTCGCGGTGATCCTCGCGATCGGCCTGAACCGCGACCCGCGCGAGGTGCCGTCGCCGCTGATCGGCAAGCCCGCGCCGGCCTTCGCGCTGACGCGTCTCGACGATCCCGCGCAGACCATCGCGCTCGCCGACCTGCGCGGCAAGGTGTGGATGCTGAACGTGTGGGCGTCGTGGTGCGTGGCGTGTCGCGAAGAGCATCCGCTGCTGGTCGAGTTCTCGAAGAAGGGTCTGCTGCCGATCTACGGGCTGAACTACAAGGACCAGCGCGACGACGGAAACGCATGGCTGGCACGGATGGGCAATCCCTACCAGGCGTCGCTGTTCGACAACGAAGGCCGCGTCGGGATCGATTTCGGCGTCTACGGCGTGCCCGAGACGTTCATCATCGACAAGACCGGCACGATCCGCATGAAGCACATCGGGCCGCTGACGCCGGCCGTGATCGCGACCGAGATCGAGCCGTTGCTGAAGAAGCTGAATGCGTAGCAGGGCGGGTGCGGCGTGAGGAAGCCCGCGACCATGTTCAATTCGTCGTTCTTCCTGCGGTTCTTCGTTGCGATCATCTCTGCGTTGCTGCTCGTATCGACAGCCCACGCGAAGGAAGCCGTCCCCGAGGCCGCAGATCCAGCGCTCGAAGCCCGCATGGTCCGCGTCACTTCCGAGCTGCGCTGCCTGGTCTGCCAGAACCAGACCATCGCCGACTCGCATGCAGACCTCGCCGTCGACCTGCGCCGCCAGGTCCGCGAACAGCTGCAGGCCGGTCGCAGTGACGCCGAGATCATCGACTACATGACGGCGCGCTACGGGGACTTCGTGCTGTATCGGCCCCCGTTCAAGGCGACCACGGCACTGCTGTGGCTGGGCCCCGCACTGATGCTTGTTGCCGGCCTGGTGGTACTCGCGATGGTGCTGCGGCGGCGCAACCGGCTGTCGGCCGATGCCTTCGAACCCGACGACGACGACGACCTTTCCCTTCCGATGAAGAACCATGCACGCAACGATGTCGACCCTGCCTGAGGCCATGCCCGTCGCATCGATCGCCGCGATCCGCGCGCGCCTGCTCGCCCTCGCCGACGCGCATGCGCGCGGCGACCTCGACGCAGAGGCCTACGAAACCGGGCGACGCGAGGCCGAACGCGCGCTGAGCGATGCGGTGCTCGCGGCGCCGATCGCCGTAGACGACGCACCTGTCGTACCGACCGCGGCGCGGCCGTCGTGGAAGCTGGTCGCGGCGCTGGTCTGCATCGTGGTCATCGTGGCGATCGGCGGCTATGCGTTCACCGGCTCGCCATCGCTCGCCGGTCTCGGCGTGCCGCCGGCACCGGTCGCGGCCGCCGACGGGACCGCCGCACCGGACGGCAAGGAACGCGAGATCGGCCTGCAGCAGATTGCCGAGATGGTCGACAAGCTCGCGGTGCGGCTGAAGGACAGACCAGACGACGCGGAAGGCTGGACGATGCTGGCCCGGTCCTATACGGTGCTGGCGCGATACAAGGACGCGCTGCCGGCCTATCAGCGCGCCACCGAGCTGGAGCCGAAGAACGCAGACCTACTCGCCGACTATTCCGATGCGACGGCCGCGGCCAACGGCGGCAAGGCCAGTCGCGAGTCGCTGGCTCTGATCGACCGGGCGCTGGCGATAGATCCCAAACAACCGAAGGCGCTCGCTCTCTCGGGAACGAATGCATTCGAGCGTGGCGACTACGCCGGGGCCGTCAGCCAGTGGCAGAAGATCGCCGACGCGCTGCCGCCGGACAGCGAGTTCCATCGGCAGGTGATGGCGAACATCGACGAGGCGCGGCGGCGCGGCAATATCGCAGCGCCGGTGGCGAACGCCGCAGCGCCGGTCGCAAGAGCCGCAGCGGGTGGGCCGTCCGTCGCCGCTGCGCCGGGCCCCGAGGCGCTGACAGGCACCGTGACGCTCGACCCGGCGCTCGCGGCGCAGGCGTCGCCGAACGACACGGTCTTCGTGCTCGCGCGCCCCGAGAGCGGCCGTATGCCGCTGGCGGTCTTCCGCGCGACCGTCAAGGACCTGCCGCTGAAGTTCAGGCTCGACGACAGCATGGCGATGACGCCGACGATGAAGATCAGCGACATGAAGCAGGTGATCGTCGCCGCGCGCATCTCGAAGAGCGGCAATGCGATCACGCAGCCGGGCGACCTCGCCGGCGAGGTCGGGCCGGTGGCGCCGGGCACGAAGGAAATCGCGGTCGTGATCAGGAGCGTCGCCGGCGGGAAGTGATCGGTTTCCGCGCGTCGCGATCGGCAGGCGTTCACGAACTTCCGGCATGCCGACGATGGCTGCGCGGGCCGCTGAACGACGAGGAGTACCGATGACCGAACACCCGCTCGAAACCTGGCACCGCCTGGTCCGCACCCAGGACCCGTCGGGCCTCGACACGTTGCTCGCGGACGACGCGGTCTTCCATTCGCCGGTCGTCCACACGCCCCAGCGCGGCAGGAAGCTTGCGGCCCGCTACCTCGCCGCGGCATTCCAAGTGTTCTTCAACCCAGGCTTTCGCTACGTCCGCGAGATCGTCGGTGCTTCGGACGCGATGCTGGAGTTCGAGACCGAAGTCGACGGCATCCTGGTCAACGGCGTCGACCTGATCAAGTGGAACGACGCTGGGCAGATCGTCGAATTCAAGGTCATGCTCAGGCCGCTGAAGGCGATCAACGTGATCCATCAGCGGATGTCCGCGCTGCTTCAGGCGTCCCGGTGACGAGACGCTGGTCCCACGGCCCGCCCCTCGGAGAGCGTCGCCCAATGTGGTTTTTTCGACGCAGGCGGAACGGACGATCTATGCGTCGACGCGCGCTGCTCCGCTGGCTGTTCGTCTCTCTCTGCCTCTGGACGCAGGTCGCGTCCGCGACCGGTTTCCCGGCGGGTCTCTCCGAAGGCCGGGGAAGCTTCGTCGTCACCGACGCGAAGGGCGACCCGGCCAGGCCGATCGTGGTCTTTACGTATCTGTCGTCGAGCGCGGGCCCGGAGACCGCACCGATCGTGTTCGTGACGCACGGCATCGGCAAGAACGCCGACGCGTATCGCGACGTGCGGATCGAACACGCCGCCCGCTACCGCTTCATCGTCGCCCCGCTGTTCGATGCGCAACAATGGGGTGGCGGCGAATACACGTATGCCAGCGTCGTCGGCACTACTTCCCCTGGTGAACGGATTGACGTGCGCCGCTCCGATCAATAACGTTCGGGATCTGCACCCGCGCACGTCACGAAGGACATCACATGAACGCATCGATATTCGAAACGGTTCAGCGCTCCGCGTCGCCAGCCGCACCGCCGGTCTCGTTGCGGCTGCAGCTCCTCGCGGGCTGCGCCTTCGCCGTCACCGCGGCCGCGTTGATCGGCGACCCGTCGTCGTTCGCGGCGGCCGATCCCGAGCTCGCGCTGCTGCTGCGCGGGATGGCGGCGATCAAGGGGTCGCTGGTCGCCGCGGCCGCCGCGCTCGCGCTGTGGCGCTTCGGTCTTCCGATCGGCGCCATGATGGCGACCGGTTATGTCGCCTGTGTCTCGGCGATGGCCTTCGCGACGGTGCTGGTCTGGCAGTTGTCGTTCATCGTCCCGGCGGCGGCGCTGTTCCATGCGGCCGGTCTTCTGCTGCTGGTCGTGGCGTGGCGAGACGACGGTCGGCGTTCGTTATTCGCGCGCCAACGATGACACGCATCCGCCTGACCCGTCGCGCCGTCCTCGGCGCTGCACTGCCGTGGCTGGCTGCCTGTACGACGCCGCTGCCGCTGGGACCGCGACCGGCAAGCGACAAGACCGCCGCGATGCGACTGCAGGAAAGCGCCGAGGCGCATGGACTGGCCAGCTATCGCGGCATCACCGACATCAGCGTCAGCTACGACGGCCGCTGGCGGCCGTTCGTCAATCGTATCCAGCCGGACGTCGTCGACGCAGGCTATCGCGGCGGATCGCAGGAGCGGCTGCTCCCGCAGCAGGGCGTCGTCGCGCAAGCCTATGCCGGGCCATCGGGCCACAAGCAGGTCGCCTGGCATCGTGGCGGCGGAGAGTCGGCGGCTCGTCCCGGGAGCATCTCGGTATGGCGTAACGGCGTGCGCAGCAGCGACCCCGCGACGCTGGAAGCGGCAGCACTGGTGGCCGAAGGCTACGGATTGTTTCTGCTCGGCCCCCTGTGGGTCGTCGACCGCGGTCTGGCGGTCCGTTCGGGCGGTACCGAGACGGTCGACGGCCGGCTTTGCGACGTCGTGGACGTGTGGCTGCAGCCCGGCCTCGGCGAAATCGCGATGGACCGCGTGGCGATCTGCATCGATCGCGCCGACGACGTCGCGAGGCGCATTCGCTTCACCCTCGAAGGGTCGACCAACACCCGCGGTGCCGTGGCCGAGGTCGACACCTACGACCACGAGCGGCGCTTCGGCCTGCTCTGGCCGATGCGCTCCTACGAACGGGTCGTCCATCCGATCCGGATCCCCGCGCACGACTGGCACATCACCGGACTCGACGTGAATCGCGGATTCGACGTGGACGACGTGTCGGGTCCGCAATTCACCGGTCGAGCGGCCGCCGCCGCCGCAGCGCTCTGAGGGCGACGAGCGGCGTCAGTTGGTCCGTTGAAGCGATGCGCTCGCGGCGGTCGGAGTCATGAGTCGACGGGCATCGAGCAACGCCCGCAGCGCGGCGACGTCGACATGTGCCGCCTCACCGCCCTGCCACACGACCCGCGAATCGAGGTCGTCGCAGATCGCTGCCGCGCCGTCGAAGCGCTCGTTTCGAAAGTAGACGCTGCGCGTGATCAGCGTCGCGATGCCCGCGGCGTGCGCCGCTGCGAGACCGTTCGGTGAGTCCTCGACCGCGATCGCGTGCGGCGCGTCCAGCCCGAGCGCGTCGAGCGCGTTGCGATAGGCTTGTGGATCGGGCTTCTTGCGCGGCGCGTCTTCGGCGCAGACGAGAGCCACGAACCGGCTCCGCCAGTCGCCGGCCATGGATGCGTCCAGCAACGCGACCAGATTGCCCCGCGACGTGGTGGTGGCGATCGCCTGATCGATACCACTCATTCCGCATTCGTCCATCATCCGCAGCACACCGGGACGCAACGCGATCGGCTGCGCGTCGAGCATCTCGGCATAACAGCGGTTCTTTCGCCGATGCAGGACGCGCGCGAGGTCGGCGCGCGCGACGTCCGACGCAGGGGCGTCCGGACGGCCACCCATGTCGTGAATCAGGCGCTCCATGCCACCGGCGACCTTCAGCAGTTCGCCGTAGGTCTCGACATCCCAGCGCCAGGCCAGCCCCTCCGCCTCGAACGCGCAATTGAACGCGACGCGGTGACCGTCTCGTTCCGTCTCTGCCAGCGTACCGTCGACGTCCCAGATCAGCGCCCGCAGTTCCGGCGCATCGGCCCTCGTCAAAGCACCCCGACCGCGCGCTGACGCCGTTCCATCATCCGCCAGATGAACGGCGTGAAGATCAACTGCATCGCGAGTTCCATCTTCCCACCCGGTACCACGATCGTGTTCGCACGCGACATGAACGAGTCGTGAATCATGTTCAGCAGGTACTGGAAGTCGATACCCTTCGGCCTCGCGAACCGGATCACGACGAAGCTCTCGTCGGCCGACGGTATGTCGCGCGCGATGAACGGGTTGCTGGTGTCCACGCACGGCACGCGCTGAAAGTTCACATGCGTGTACGCGAACTGCGGGCAGATGAAGTTCACGTAGTCGGGCATGCGCCGCAGGATGGTGTCGGTGACGGCCTCGGTCGAGTAGCCGCGCTTGGACTTGTCGCGCCACAGCTTCTGAATCCATTCGAGGTTCACGACCGGGACCACGCCGATCAGCAGGTCCGGATGCTTCGCGATGTCGATGTCGGGCGTGACGACCGCGCCGTGCAGGCCTTCGTAGAACAGCAGGTCGGTATCCGCCGACACGTCGACCCATGGTGTGAACGTCCCCGGCTCCTGCTGGTAAGGCGCTGCCTCTTCCCGATCGTGCAGGTACTTGCGGGTCTGGCCGGTTCCGCATTCGCCATAACTGCGGAACAGCGACTCGAGTTCGGCGAACAGATTGTTCTCCGGACCGAAATGGCTGAAGTGCCCGTTGCCGTCCGCCTCGGCCTCTTCCTGCTTCAGCTTCATCGTCTTGCGGTCGTGGCGGTGAAAACTGTCGCCTTCGATGATCGCGGCCTGCACGTTCTCGCGACGGAATATCTGCTCGAACGTCCGCGTGACCGACGTCGTGCCGGCGCCGGACGAGCCGGTTATCGCGATGATGGGATGGCGCTCGGACATGGAGGTCTCGTGATCGGTTTAATCGCGGAACAAACCGCGTTCGGCAAACAGCGGGTTGTGATGGTCATGCGACATCGGATCGCGGTGGTACTGCTCGATGCGATCGACCTCGTTGCGCGAGCCGAACACGACGCCGACGCGCTGGTGCAGGGCGGTCGGCATGACACCGAGCAGCGGCTGCCGCCCGGTGCTCGCGCGCGCCCCAGCCTGCTCCATCAGGAATGCGATCGGATTGGCCTCGTACAACAGGCGCAGTCGGCCCGCCTTCGACGGGTCCTTCGAGTCGCGCGGATAGAGAAACACGCCACCGCGCATCAGGATGCGATGGGCGTCGGCCACCATCGAAGCGATCCAGCGCATGTTGAAGTCCTTGCCGCGCGGGCCGCTGCGGCCGGCCAGGCATTCATCGACGTAGCGCTTGACCGGCTGCTCCCAGAAGCGGCTGTTCGAGCTGTTGATCGCGAACTCCTGGGTGTCGGCCGGTACCTCGATATGCGAATGCGTGAGGACGAACTCGCCGAGATTCGGATTCAGCGTGAACCCGGCGACGCCGTTGCCCACCGTCAGCACGAGCATCGTCGTCGGTCCGTACAGCGCATAGCCGGCGGCGACCTGAGTCGCGCCGGGTTGTAGGAAGTCGGCCTCGACGACATCGCGCCCGGAGTCGACCACCGCTGGCGGCGCACGCAGGATCGAGAAGACACTGCCGATCGTGAGGTTGACGTCGATGTTGCTCGAACCGTCGAGCGGATCGAACAGCAGCAGGTATTTGCCGCGCGGATAAGCCGCAGGGATCTGCTGCGGATCCTCCATCTCTTCGGACGCCATGCCCGCGAGATGGCCGTTCCACTCGTTCATACGTACGAAGATCTCGTTGCTGACGACGTCGAGCGGCTTCTGCTTCTCGCCCTGCACGTTGACGCCGGTCGCCGGCGCCGCACCGGCCTCGGTCGGGTCGAGCGCGCCGCTCAATTCGCCGAACGCGACGATCCGCGCGATCGCCTTGCAGGCCACCGCGACGTCGAGCAGCAAGCCGTTCAGTTCACCGCTCGCGTCGGGGAAACGGCGGCGTTCCTCGATCAGATAGCGGACCAGCGTCGATCGTCGCGATAGGGGCATGACGGGTCTCGGTGAGAAATCAGTGCGCCGCTGCGGCAGGCGGTTGGTCCGCAGCATGGAACAGGCGGCTCGCGCGGATGTCTTCCGCGGAAATCGTCACGAGGTCGTCCTTCGTCAACACACGGTCGCGGTCGGCGAACAGGCGGCTCGCCTGCCGTAGCCGCGAACGGTCGAGCGCGTTGCGGACGCTGCGCGCGTTCGCGAAGTGCGGCTGTTCGATGCGCAGCCCGAGGTATTCGTCGAACGCATCGTACGCACCTTCTCCGAAGCGATAGCCGAGGCCTTCGAGCATCCGGTCGCCGATCTGCAGCAGCTCGTCGCGGCGGTAGTCCGGGAACGCGATGTGATGGGCGATCCGCGAGCTCAGTCCCGGGTTCGACTTGAAGAACGTGTCCATGCGGTCCTCGTAGCCGGCGAGGATCACGACGAGATCGTCGCGCTGGTTCTCCATCACCTGCAGCAGGATCTCGATCGCCTCCTGCCCGTAGTCGCGCTCGTTCTCGGGGCGATACAGGTAGTAGGCCTCGTCGATGAACAGCACGCCGCCCATCGCCTTCTTGAGGATTTCACGGGTCTTCGGCGCGGTGTGGCCGATGTACTGGCCGACCAGGTCGTCGCGCGTGACGGCGACCAGATGGCCTTTGCGGACGTAGCCGAGCCGATGGAGGATCTGTGCCATCCGCATCGCGACGGTGGTCTTGCCGGTGCCCGGATTGCCCGTGAAGCTCATGTGCAGCGACGGCGCCTCGGTCGCCAGGCCAAACCGTCCGCGCAACTTGTCGATGACGAGCAATGCCGCGATGTCGCGCACCCGCGCCTTGACCGGCGCGAGGCCGACGAGGTCGCGATCGAGCTCGTCGAGCACGGCCTCGACCTGCGTCTCGGCGAGCACACTGGCGACGGTCTGCGGTGCGACGGTTATTGGTTGATTCGGCGCATTCATGGCGTCCCTCTCGTTGGGCGGAAGGCTCAGTACCTTTCGCCTTCCGGCTTGTCGGTCGCGTAAGACGAGATGCGATAACGGATCGACCGGCCTTCGATTTCCGTTCGCGCCAGCCCGAAGCCCGGCTCCTTCGCGGGTCGGTTGACGAGATACGACATGCGGATGGTTTCCCAACCGCGCGTGTTGTCGAACGCGGTCACCCGGATGTAGTGGTTCGGGAACGTGCTGCGGCAGCTGGTGATCTCGGTCAGGATCCCGGCCGGATCCTTCAGGTCGAACAGCGGGTTGCCGAACATCTCCCAGTACGTGTTGCGCGGATGCGGGTCGTCGGTGTATTCGATGCCGACCGCCCATCCCTGCTGCAGCGCGTACTCGACCTGGGCGGTGATCTGCGCGTCGGTGAGGTCGGGCAGGAAGGAGAACTGGCCTTGCGTCACGCGCTGGTTGGTGTTGGTCATCATGATGTGTTTGCTCCGCTGGCTATGTCATCCCGGCGTAGGCCGGGACCAAATTGAAGGTCGCTACGAAATTGGGTACCGGCCTTCGCCGGGACGACAATTCCGAGGGGGTTGCTCAGCCGCTCACCGTCGCAGTCGGCACGAAGTCCGCCGTATCCGTCGACTCGTAGTTGAAGCTCACCTCGCCCCAGGTATCGAGCGCCTGCTTCAGCGGCGTGCACCACTTCGCCGCGTCCTGCAGGATCTGCGGCCCTTCGTTCCAGATGTCCTTGCCCTCGTTGCGGGCGAGGACCATCGCTTCGAGCGCGACCCGGTTCGCGGTCGCACCGGCCTGGATGCCCTGCGGATGGCCGATCGTGCCGCCACCGAACTGCAGCACCACGTCGTCGCCGAGATAGGTCAGTAGCTGATGCATCTGACCGGCATGGATGCCGCCCGACGCGACCGGCATGACCTTGAGCAGCGAAGCCCAGTCCTGCTCGAAGAAGAGCCCATGCTCGAGGCTCTGCTTCGTGTGCGTCTCGCGCAGCGTGTCGTAGAACCCCGCGATCATCAACGGATCGCCTTCGAGCTTGCCGACCACCGTGCCGGCGTGGATGTGATCGACGCCCGCCATCCGCATCCACTTGCAGATCACGCGGAAGTTCATCCCGTGATTCTTCTGCCGCGAATAGGTCGAGTTTCCGGCACGGTGAAGGTGCAGGATCATGTCGTTCTTGCGCGCCCACTTCGCCATCGACTGGATGGCGGTGTAGCCGATCACGAGGTCGATCATGACGATGATGCTGCCGAGCGACTTCGCGAACTCGGCGCGCTCGTACATTTCCTCCATCGTGCCGGCCGTGACGTTCAGGTAGTGGCCCTTGATCTCTCCGGTCGCGGCGGCCGCCTTGTTGACCGCCTCCATGCAGTACAGGAAGCGATCGCGCCAGTGCATGAACGGCTGCGAGTTGATGTTCTCGTCGTCCTTCATGAAGTCGAGCCCGCCCTTCAGGCCTTCGTAGACGACGCGGCCGTAGTTGCGTCCCGACAGCCCGAGCTTCGGCTTCGTGGTCGCACCCAGCAGCGGCCGGCCGAATTTGTCCATCCGCTCGCGCTCGACGACGATGCCGGTGGCCGGACCCTGGAAGGTCTTCAGATAGGCGACCGGGATCCGCATGTCCTCGAGCCTGAGCGCCTTCAGCGCCTTGAAGCCGAACACGTTGCCGATGATCGACGCCGTCAGGTTGGCGATCGAACCCGGCTCGAACAGGTCGATGTCGTACGCGATGTAGGCGAAGTACTGCGCTTCGGTCTTGGTGCCTTCGCCGGTATTCGGCACCGGATCGACGCGATAGGCCTTCGCGCGGTACAACTCGCTGGCCGTCAGCCGGTCGGTCCATACGACGGTCCACGTCGCGGTCGACGACTCGCCGGCAACCGCTGCCGCGCATTCGTCGGCATCGACGCCTTCCTGCGGCGTGATGCGGAACATCGCGATCACGTCGGTATCCTTGGGTAAGTAATCGGGCTGCCAGTAGCCCATCTGCTTGTACTTCAGCACACCGGCCGAATAGCGCTTCTTGGCATCGGTGATCACGGCATCGTCGACTGGCTTGTTCACTGGCGTCTCCTGGGTTGCCGCTGGGTTAATGAGTACACGGCGGGTGTCGACACAATGTAGGCAAGCGTTACACTCAAGTAAATTCACGATTCGTACCGCTTCGATTCAGCATTCCTTAATTGAGAATTCGATGAAGAACGTCAGCCTTCGGCAGTTGCGGGTGTTCGCGGAGGTGGCGCGGCGCCTGAGCTTCGTGCGTGCGGCCGATGCCTTGCACCTGACGGCGCCCGCCGTGACGATGCAGGTCAAGGATCTGGAGTCGGCTGTCGGACTGCCGTTGTTCGACCGGCGCGGGCGGGTCGTTTCGCTCACGACTACCGGCGAATACCTGCTGGTCTATGCACGCCGGATGATCGCGACGATGCGCGAGGCCGAGGACGCGATGGCCCGGATCAAGCGCGTCGACGGTGGCCTGCTGAACGTCGGACTGGTCAGCACCGCGAAGTATTTCGTGCCGCGGCTGCTCGCCCGCTTTCGCGCCGAACATCCGGGCGTCGAGATCCGCCTGCAGGTGAGCGGCAACCGCGACCAGCTCGTCACGCTGCTGCAGGACCGAGAGATCGACCTCGCGATCATGGGGCGCCCGCCGAAGGAACTCGCGACGCACAGCCATCCGATCGCCGCGCATCCGATGGTGATCACGTGTGCGCCCGACCACCCGCTGGTGCGCAAGCGCGCCGTGACGGCGGTCGTCGCGGCAGACCAGCCGTTCATCGCGCGCGAGCTCGGATCAGGCACCCGCAAGGCGATGGACGACTACTTCGCGACGTGGAACTGTCCGCCGCGGATCGTGATGGAGATGTCGAGCAACGAGACGATCAAGCAGGCCGTGATGGCCGGGATGGGCATCAGCCTGTTGTCGCTGCATACGCTCGGTCTCGAAATGCAGAGCAAGCTGCTGCGCCTTTTGAAGGTCGAAGGCACGCCGTTGATGCGTACCTGGTTCATCGTGCACATGGCCAGCAAGGGACTGTCGCCGGTGGCCGAGGCGTTCAGGCAATTCATGCTCGCGCAAGCCGATGCCTATCTGGAGGCCCATGACCGGCCGCTTCTGCACGCCTCTTTCGGTCGCGCCGTCGTGCCCGCGGCCTGAGCTTCAGCTCGCGAGCACTCCGCGCGCGCCCGCGTGCGTGACGATCAGTGCGGCAATCGTCTCCGGCGCCTCTTCGTGCGCGAGATGGCCGAGGCCGGCCAGCATGACGATCTCTGTTCCCACGATATGCGCGGCGACCCGCGTGGCCTGCTGCGGCGGGACGGTCCGGTCGTTGTCGCCGACGATCAGCAGCGGTGCCGTCTGCAGCCTCGGCATCTGCGCCCAGGTCCGATCGAGATTCCACGCGGCCATCATCGCGATGGCGCCGGCCACGTGGCGCGGATCGCGGATCAGCTCGGCATAGCGCCGGGAGGCTTCTGCGTCGATCTTCGACCCGGTGCTGTCGACGAGCCGCCGAACTGCGCGGTCATCGCGCGCGATGCTGCCGACGAGGCGGGGCACGCCGGGTGCCAGCGACAACAGCTTCGCCATCGGCGACAGCACGCGCATCAGGCCGCCGAGCGGCATCAGCGCCGCGTTGAGGCCGATCAGCGCGCGCAGCCTCAGTTGCCGGTCGAGCGCCATCCGCACCAGGACCGCTGCACCCGCCGAATGGCCGACCGCGATTTCCGGCTGCGCGTCCAGCGCGACCAGCAACGCGGCCATCGACCGCGCCATGCCGTCGACCGACATGCCGAACGCCGAAGGCTTCGTGCTCCGCGCATGGCCCGGCAAGTCGGGGACGATCACGGTGAAGCGCTCGGCCAGCAATGGCGCGAGGCTGCGGAACGAATGGCCCGATGCGCCGGTGCCGTGCAACAGCAGCACCGTCGGACCGCGACCCATGACCTGGACATGCCATCGCACCCCGCCGGCTTCGACGAAGCGCCCGCCGTCGGCAGCCTCGGACGGCGGTACCGCCGTCATGCAGCGCGACGGACGGACACGTCGGCGGAGCGCTCCCGCACCGCGCGGCTGACGACCTCGGACATCTCGGCCGCGCCGGCATGCGGCAGCGGCCGATAGAGCGCGCCCATCGACTTCGCCAGCAGTTCGGCAGCCGCATACGGACGCGGCGACGTGTCGATCATCAGGACGTCGACGCCGTCGGCCCGCAACGCGCGCGCCGAGACCAGCGCGTCGGCTTCGGCCTGCGGCCTGCCGCCGCTGCCGTCGCGCGCGACGTTGGCCCGGCCATCCGTCAGCAGCACGACGAGCGCGGTCTCACCCCGGCGGCGCACCGCCATCGCCAGCGCGCGCGTCGCGTCGAGCGCCGTGGCCAGAGGCGTCCCGCCGCCGCCGGGCAGGCCCGCTAGACTGCGGCGCGCACGGACCAGCGACCGCGTCGGTGGCAACAGCAGTTGCGCGTCGCGTCCGCGAAATGCGATCACTGCGACGCTGTCGCGACGCACGTAGCAGTCGGCCAGCAACAGTTCGACGGCGCCCTTGGCCTCGGCGAGCCGATGCAGCGCCGACGACCCGGACGCGTCCACGACGAAGATCGTCGTCGTCGACTGCCGCTGCTTGAAGCGCACGACGTGCAGGTCTTCGGCGCGGACATGGACCCTGGCTGCCTGCGCGACGCCGGAAGCATCGGCGCGACGGATCCGCTGCCAGGGCGCGGCGGCGCGCAGCGTCTCGATCAGGCTCAGGCGTTCCGGCGGGCGCGGACGCGCACGCCGGACGCCGGCCGGCGCGCCGCGCTGCCGACCGCGCCCGAGCGCCCCCGAGCCACCGCGTGCCGCCGCGACGCGGGGCGACGAGGCCTCGCGGGCGAGACGCGCCAGCAGATCGGCCGGCATCGCCGCGAGAGCGGCCTCTAGCACGACCTCGTCGAGCGTCCTGCCGTCGCCGGCGTCGTCGTCGGATTCCGGCGAGTCGGGCTGGTCTTGCGGGTCATCGGGCTCACGCTCGGGCTGCTCACCGTCATCGGTGGTCGCTTCGTCTTCGCCGTCGGCCGGATCGTCGGCACGAGAATCCGAGGGCGCCTCTTCGGGCGGCTGCATCGTCGGCTGTTGCCGGGCCCGAGTCGAGAACACCAGACGCGCCGCGGTTGCGGCATCGTCGGTGTCGACATCGACGCGGCCGTCGAGCGCCGCGATCACACGCGCCACGCGGATCGCGAACAGCGGCATCCGCATCGAGTCGATCCCGAGCGAGACGGCGGCCGTGCAGAGCGCGCCGACGAGGTCGTCGGAAATCTCGGTTCGCTGCAGCGACGCACGCGCAGCGGCGACCTCGGCGCGCGACGGCCCCGAGACGTGCTCCACCGTCCGCACGGAGCATCCTCGCAGGTCGATGCAGAGCGCGAGCCTTTCACCGAGCGTCACTGGCAATGCCTCGTCACCGTCGCCTTCGTCGAAGGCGATCACGGCGAAGCGCGTCGCTCCGCCCCGCCCGGTCAGCCCGGTCTCGAGAACCGCGGCGATGCGACCCGCGGTCGACGGATCGATCCGCTCGGCCATGCTCAGCAGTGCGAAGCCGCCGTCGACCTGGGTCAGCAGCCCCGGCTGCTCGACCGGCCGCCCCGTCCGCAACGACGCCGCGAGGTCCAGTCCGCCGAGCAGCCGGCCGTCGTCGATGTGCAACGGCACGCTGCGCACGGGCCTGGCCGCGTCGAGGAGTGCGCGCCAGCCAGTGGTCCAGGCATCGCGCACCGGACCCGCGGCCGACCGCACGCGAATGCCGCCGAGCCCGCTCGGGTCGACCGCGATGCATGCTGCGGCCATCAGCGCGTCGTCCCACGCCGCGCGATCGGGTGCGGTCATCGCCTGGGAATCCACGACGACCGCCCGACCGTCAGGCGAAGACTTCGGCGACCGCGCGTTCCACGCGGCCTGTGGAACCGCTGTCGTCGAGCGGATCGCGTCGCAGCCGATGACGCAGCGACGACGCCGCGACACGACGCAACTGCGTGCGGTCGACCTTCGCCGCGCCATCGAGCGCGGCCAGCGCACGCGCGGCCCGCATCAGCGTCAGCTCGCCGCGCAAACCGTCGGTGCCGAGCTGCATGCACAGGCGCGCCGCCGACTCGAGCGCTTCGTCGTCCACGTCGATCTCGTCGAGCCGCGCACGGGCGGTGGTCAACTTCTTGCGCGTCTTCTCGTCGTCCTTCCGGAATCGCTCGATGAACGCGAGCGGGTCACGTTCGTAGGCATCGCGTCGCCTGACGACTTCGATGCGCTCCGGCAATGCCTTCGGCGTCGTGACCTCGACCGACAGCCCGAAACGATCGAGCAACTGCGGCCGCAGCTCGCCCTCTTCGGGGTTGCCGCTACCGACCAGGACGAAGCGCGCGGGATGCCGCACGCTGAGTCCCTCGCGTTCGACGACGTTCTCGCCGGACGCGGCGACGTCGATCAGCAGGTCGACGAGATGATCCTCTAGCAGGTTGACTTCGTCGACGTAGAGAAAGCCGCGGTTGGCGCGCGCGAGCAGCCCCGGCTCGAATGCCTTGATCCCCTGCGACAACGCGCGCTCGAGATCGAGCGCGCCGACGACCCGGTCCTCGGTCGCCCCGAGGGGCAGATCCACCACCGGTGCCGTGACGAGATTGGTACGGATCGCCTTGCCGTCTTTGGTCCGCAACGGCGAGGCGAGGCAGTCGTCGCAAGGCGACGCCGGATCGCAACCGTACGGACACCCGGTCACGACCCGCAGCTTGGGCAACAGCGCAGCTAGCCCGCGGACCGCGGTGGACTTGCCGGTGCCGCGGTCGCCAAAAACCAACACCCCGCCGAGCCGCGGGTCGATCGCGGCCAGCAGGATGGCGAGCTTCATGTCTTCCTGGCCGACGATCGCCGAGAACGGGAAGGCCGGCGTCATGCGTCGTTGCTGGGCTGTGCGATGTCAGGCCCTCTTGGCGTAAGCGCTGCACCATCCGTTCGCGTGCACCGCTTTGCCGGCGTACAACGGACACGGTCCGACGCCGCTCGTGACGCCCGGCTTGCCCTGGTAGAGGGAGCAGTTGTTGCACTGCTGCGCCGGCGTGTGGTTCGGATACTTCGCCTTGTTTACCTTCGTGGTATCGGCGACATAGCCGAGCGCCACGGCGGTGGGATCCTTCTCGTCGACCAGCGGAAGGTCGGCGGCGCGCGCTTCGGTACCGACGAGGAGTGCGGCGCTGGAGAGGGAGAGGATCTGGATGAATTGACGACGTGATTGCATGACCTGTTCCTGTATCAAATGGCTAGCGACCCGAAGGCTGGCTTTCCGATAGTTGAGGCGGGTTGACGGTATGAACTGTCAGAATTAGATTACACTATTGCAATTTCGCCACGCGTCATGAGACCCCTTCCGACGGCAGCGCCCACGACATGCGCAACATGAGAACACCAGAGTCGTCGCGCATGGCCTTACAACGTCCGAGACGACCGTTCGGACGACGCAGCGTACAGCTAGCCATTAAAAAAGCAGTGCTCTTGTCGGCGGGCTTCGGAGTCTGGAGCATTTCAGCTTGACAGTCCTTGCACTGGGATTGAATCACGTCACGGCGCCGCTGGCGCTGCGCGAGCGTTTCGCATTCGCGGGCGCTGCGCTCGCACCCGCCGCGAAGGCGCTCGCCGACCGCTTCCGCAGCGATGCCGAAGTCGCGATCCTGTCGACCTGCAACCGCACCGAACTGTATCTGGGCGCCGGGTCGGACGCGATCGAGCCGGCGATGGACTGGCTCGCCGAGGCCGGCGGCACCGATCGCGACCGACTCGGCATGCATACCTACGTGCTCGAGGACGCAGCGGCGGCACGTCATGCGTTTCGCGTCGCGAGCGGACTCGACTCGATGGTGCTCGGCGAGCCGCAGATTCTAGGCCAGTTCAAGCACGCGATGCGTCAGGCCGAAAGCGCCGGCACGCTCGGCGGAACGCTGCACCAGATGTTCCAGCGCTCATTCACCGTCGCGAAGGAAGTGCGCAGTTCGACCTGCATCGGCACGCAGTCGGTCAGCATGGCCGCGGCGTGCGTGCGGCTGGCCTCCAAGATCTTCGAGCGTCTCGACGAGACGCGCATCCTGTTCGTCGGCGCCGGCGAGATGGTCGAACTGGTCGCGACGCATTTCGCGGCGCAGCATCCACGTCAGATGGTGTTCGCCAACCGCACGGTCGAGCGGGCGCGGCTCCTCGCGGACCGCTTCGTCGGAGAGGCGATGCGACTGGTCGACATGCCGACAAGGCTGGCGGAGTTCGACATCGTGGTCTCCTGCACCGCCAGCTCGGTGCCGATCATCGGACTCGGCGCGATCGAGCGGTCGATCCGGCAGCGCCGCCGCAAGCCGATGTTCATCGTCGACCTCGCGGTGCCGCGCGACGTCGAGCCCGAGGTGCGCGAACTGTCCGACGTGTACCTGCATACGGTCGACGACCTCGCCGGCATCGTGAAGACCAACGGCGCGCGGCGGGAAGCCGCGGTCGTGCAGGCCGAGGCGATCGTCGAGCACGGCGTCGCCGACTTCCTGCGCTGGCTGAAGCAACGCGACGCGGTCCCGCTGATCCAGGCACTGCACGGACAGGCTGATGCGTGGCGGACCGCCGAGATCGGCAAGGCCCGGCGCGCGATTGCCCGTGGCGAAGACGTCGATGCCGTCCTGCACGCGTTATGCCACGGGATGACGCAGAAAATGCTGCATGGCGCGATGGTCGAGTTGAAGACGTCGGACGGCAGCAGCGGCGACTGCATGGCCGACACGATCTCCCGGGTCTTCAACATCGGCGGCGCCGCATCCAGCCGCCACGCGTGACGCCTCACTCCGGCTGCAGCAACAGTCGATAGCCGACGGCGGTCACGGTCAGCAGATGCTTCGGCTGCGCCGCATCGTGCTCGAGCTTCGCGCGCAGGTTGCCCATGTAGACGCGTAGGTAGTGGTTGCTCTCGACATGGCTCGGCCCCCACACGTCGCGCAGCAGGTGACGATGCGTCAGCACCTTGCCTGCCTGCGCGATCAGCGTCGTCAGCAGCCGGTATTCGATCGGCGTCAGGTGGACGGTCGCGCCGCTCTTCGTGACCGTGCGCGTCGTCAGGTCCACCGTCACGTCGCCGAACTCGATGCGCTCGGCGCCCACGGTCCCGAACTGCCTGCGCGTCGCGACGCGCACGCGCGCCAGCAGCTCGCCGATGCCGAACGGCTTGGTCAGGTAGTCGTCGGCGCCGGCGTCCAGCGCATCGATCTTCTGGTGTTCGTCGGAGCGCGCCGACAGCACGATCACCGGCACCTGCGACCAGGTCCGCAGGTCGCGGATCAGTCCGGTGCCGTCGCCGTCGGGCAGACCGAGGTCGAGGATGACGAGGTCGGGCCTGCGCGTGCCGCATTCGACGAGACCCCGCGCGATCGTGATCGCCTCGTAGACCTGCCACTGTTCGTGCTCGAGCGCCGCCCGCACGAAGCGCCGGATCTGCGGCTCGTCTTCGACCAGCACCGCGGTGCGTTGCGGATCGCTCATGCCGCCACCTCGCGTTCGGCTTCGATCGCCGGCGCCTCGCTGCGAGGAAGCACGATCACGAAGCGCACTCCGCGCCGCGACGGACGCTCCATGCTGATCGCGCCGCCGTGTGCCTCCACGATCGCACGGCAGATCGCCAGGCCGAGGCCGACGCCGCTCTTCGGCGACTCGTTCTCGCCGCGCGTGAACTTGTCGAACAGCGTCTCGATCCGTTCGGGGCTGTCGTACCGCGCGGGCAGTCCGGGGCCGTCGTCCTCGATCGAGAGCCTCAGACTGGCGACCGTCGCCGACGCGTCGATGCGCACCGACGATCCGGTCGGCGTGTATTTCGCGGCGTTCTCGAGCAGGTTGATCAGCACCCGTTCGATCAGCACGGCGTCGTATTCGACCAGCGGCAGGTCGCGTGGCACCGCCGTCTCGACCCGATGGTCCGCGAGCAGACGGGCCGTCGCCGCCAGTGCGGTACCGATGGTCTCCTCGACGGCGTGCCACTGACGGTTCAGCTTCACGTCGCCGCTCTCGATGCGCGCCATGTCGAGCAGGTTCTCCACCAGCGCGCTCATCCGGTCGACCTCGTCGCACATCGCGGCGATCAGTCCGCGTTGCTCGGTCTGCCCCGGCGCGGTCCGCATCTGCAGCGTCTCGGCGAGACCGGCCATCGCCGCGATCGGCGTGCGCAGGTCGTGCGACAGCGCCGACAGGATCGAGTTGCGCAGCCGCTCGGACTCGACGCGGACCACCGCGCCCTGCGCGACCTCGACGTAGTGGACGCGTTCGATCGCGATCGCGATCAGTGCGGCCAGCGTCTCGAGCAGTCGCCGCTGTTCGGGAATCATGAGCAGTCGCCGACGCGCGGGCCTGACCGCAAGCACGCCGCGCGAACGCATCGCGGTCTTCAGCGGCTGGAACAACCACGGACTGCCCGACAGCGTGTCGGTACCGGCGCCGGCCGGCAGCGACTGCTGATAGGACCACTGCGCGATGGCCGGCTCGAACCCGGCCGTGCGACCGAGCGCATCGTCGATCTCGAGCCGATCCAGCGTGACCGGGCCTCGCCCGTTGGCCGGCAGCAACACGCGGACGTCGGCATCGAACAGGTTCGCCACCACCCTGCGCGCGAACGCCACGACATCGTCGGTACCCGATGCCTTCGACAGGTCGCGCGCAATCTCGTACAGCGACCGCGCGCGGTCCTCGCGACGCGACGCGACGCGCGCCTGGTAGCGCAGGTTCGCGGCCAGTGTGCCGATCACGAGCGCGATGGTCAGCATCACGCCAAACGTGACGAGGTATTGCACGTCGGACACGGCCAGCGAGAAACGCGGCGGCACGAAGAAGAAGTCGAAGGACGCGACCGCGACGAACGAACCGAATACCGCGGGTCCACGGCCGAAACGCATCGCGATCAACGTGATCGCGAGCAGGTAGATCATCGCAATGTTGGTCTCGTGCAACACCGACCACAGCGGGAACGCGATCAAAGTGACGGCGCCGCAGATCAGCATCGCATACAGGTAGCGCAGCCGCATCTGCACCCGCTTGCGATCGGCGACGGCGTCGTTCTCGATGTCGCTGCGATCGGAGGTCGCCGCCGGTGTCGACGAACCCTCCGACTGTTGCGGCGAGCGGCCGACGACGATCAGGTCGACCTCGGGCACGTGAGCCGTGATTCCCTCGGCCACCGACTGCGTACCGAACCAGCGCGCGACGATCCCGGTCACGGCACCCTGCCCGATCACGAGCCGCGACAGGTTGTGCTCGCGCGCATAGCGGGACACGACGTCGGCGATGTCGCTGCCGGACAGCACGGCGGTCGTCGCGCCGAGTTGCTCGGCGAGCCTGACGACCTGCAGGATCGCCTCGCGTGCCGCGGTGCTGCGCTTCTGCAGCCGCGGGGTCTCCACATAGATCGCGATCCAGCCGACGTCGAGCTGACCCGCGAGGCGCGCGGCGCTGCGGACCACGCGTTCGGCGCCCGCATCGGGGCCGATGCAGCACAGCAACGCGGCCTCGGTGCCCCACACCTGCCCGATCGATCGCTCTTCGCGATAGGCCTGCACGTCGTCTTCGACACGGTCGGCGGTGCGGCGCAGCGCGATCTCCCGCAGCGCGATCAGGTTGCCTTTGCGAAAGAAGTTGCGGGCCGCGTGCGCGGCCTGCTCGGGGAGGTAGACCTTCCCTTCGGACAGGCGCTTGAGCAGTTCGTCGGCAGGGATGTCGACGAGCATGACCTCGTCGGCCCGGTCGAAGAACGTGTCGGGCACCGTCTCGCGGACCCGGATTCCGGTGATGCCGCCGACGATGTCGTTGAGGCTCTCGAGATGCTGGACGTTGAGCGTCGTGAAGACATCGATGCCGGCGCTCAGCAGTTCTTCGACGTCCTGCCAGCGCTTCGCGTGGCGCGAGCCGGCGACGTTGCTGTGGGCGAGTTCGTCGACCAGCGCGAGGCTTGGCTTTCGCGCGAGAGTCGCATCGAGATCGAACTCGTCGAAGCGGGACGTGCCTGCGACCGTCGGGACGACCTCGAGCGGGACACCGAGCACTTCGGTCCCTTCGAGCAGCGCTGCGGTCTCGCGGCGGCCGTGGGTCTCGACGAAGCCGACGACGACATCGGCGCCGTCCTGCGCGCGGCGACGCCCGGCGAGCAGCATCGCGTAGGTCTTGCCGACTCCGGCCGACGCACCGAAGTAGATCCGCAGCTTGCCGCGGGCCGCCGCCTCCTCGTCACGGCGGGCCCGTGCGAGCAGCGCATCGGGATCGGGGCGGGCATCCGCGGCGAGCAGGGGGGACGGCATTCGGATCGGACTCTCGATGCTGGTCGTGCGTGGCGATGACGGTCTGGGATCGGCAGGCCGTCACCGTATCAGCAAAGCATGCGAGGCCGCGACCCGATCAGAACGTCTTCGATACGGAAGCCAGTGCGCGCGTCTTGCCGCCGGCCTCGAGCGATGTGGCGGTGCCGAAGTAGTCCTTGCGCGACGTACCGACTACCGACAGTCCGGTGACCCAGCCGGACAGGTCCTTCGTCACGCCGACCTTGTAGTCGGTGACGTTCTTGGCCAGCGTGTTGCCGTTCACGGTGAACTGGTTGTGGTTGTGGATCGACTGCAGCCCGACGTGGCCGATCACGCCCCAGCCATCGCCCAGGTCATAGGTGCCGTTGACTTCGAAGTAGCTCGAGCCGTCGGTCTTGACCTGGTTGCTGCCGGCGAAGCTGTCGCCGAGGCCGAAGTAGTTGGTCGTCGCGTACCAGTATTTCGCGGAAATGGTCTTCCAGCTCAGCCCGACGTAGGCCTCGCCTTCGGCTGCCTTCTTGTTGTAGCCCAGATAGGCGGTCGAGCTGCCCTGGCCGTTGGTGCGCTTGGTCGGGTAGTAGTAATAGTAGTAACCGACGTCGGCGGTGAAGTCCTCGAGGAACGTGTACTTGTAGCCGCCGTAGAAATCCATCTCGAGCGACGCGCCTCGGTACAGGCCCTGCTCGACGTTGGAGTTCCAGTTGCCGATGTACAGGCCGCTCGGATGCGACAGGTCGAAGCCGCCCTGGAACGCCGGCTTGTAGCCGGTCTGCGTGAAGCCGCGAAAGCGATAGTCGGAGAACA
>JBDTIS010000069.1:0-4290 GCA_039936235.1 Burkholderiaceae bacterium
TCTCGTCGTCGATCGCGAAGTCGATCGCGATCTTCGTGATCGCGACCGGATGACACAGCGGGATCAGCTCGCTGGTGCGCTTGGCGCCCTGGATCGCCGCGATCCGTGCGACGCCGAGCACGTCGCCTTTCTTCGCCGTGCCCGACGCGACCAGCGCGAGCGTCGCGGGCAACATCACGATGCGACCGGATGCGATCGCGACGCGCTGGGTCGATGGCTTGTCGCCGACATCGACCATGTGTGCCTCGCCGAAGGCGTCGAAATGCGTCAGCGTCGCTGGCAGCGGGTGGTCTTTGGTGTCCATCGCGGGTCCATCCTGGTCGGAGGGGGAAGGATCGTCAGCGCTGCGTGTTGGGGTCGACCGGCAGGGCCGTCGACGGACGGGGCTCGAATCCGAACCGGCCGGCGACCTGATGCGACGCGATCCGTTGCAGCGGCAGTAGCACCGAAGTGGCATCGGCCGCGATCCATTGCACGTGAGCGACGTGGCCGGTCTTCGTCGCAGTTTCGCGCACGCCGTTCGATACGAGCTGCGAGATCGCATCGTCGTCGAGCGGGTCGCCGTCGTCGTCGCGCAGCAGCTCGGCCACCAGCGCCGTGTCGTGATCGTGGATCACGCCGACGATCGTCTCGCCGGTCGGCGCCAGCGCCTCCACCAGGAAGCGTCCTTCGTCGTCGAGCCAGACCGACGACGGCGCCAGCCTCACGCCGGTATGCGTGATCAGGTCCGCTCCGCCGCTCGCGCCGGGGTGCAGCCGCCACACGAACGGCGTGTATTCGAGCTCGACGAAGACGCGCTGGGGACCGTTCTGGAAGAACCACGATCGGCCGGCCGACTGATAGTTGCGGTTGATGAACGCGATCATCCCCGCGTTCGTGATCGGCAATCTGGGTCCGTCGTTCGCATCGCCGATCCGCCAACGACCGCGCGCATCGAGTGCGAGCCAGCCGGTGCAATCGGGGACGTCGGGCCACTTCGCGAGGGCCTGCCTGACCAGGTCATCCATCCATCGTTCCTCGTCGGATCGCGCCGGTCGCATCGGCGCCTGCAGACCGGATCATAACGACCGCCGTGACTCATGCGGCCGCGCGGGCTTCCGCTCGACGATGGTCGTCGTTGGATGCGAGGAAGCGGATCACGCGTCGCGGCATCCAGTCGCTGCCGCCGCGCCCGGGCGCGAGGAAGCCGACGTGGCCGCCGTGCGCCGGAAATTCGAGGGTCACGGCCGGCGCTACGTCGTCGCGTCCCGGCAGTGCGGACGCCGGCAGGAACGGGTCGTTGCGCGCGTTGAGGATCAGCGTCGGCACCTCGATCCGCTTCAACAGGGGCTTGCTAGAGGCCCGCAGCCAGTAGTCGTCGGCGTCGCGAAAGCCGTGGACCGGTGCCGTCACCACGTCGTCGAACGCGTGCAGGTCGCGCGCCGCCTCCATGCGGTTTCGATCGAACAGGCCGGCGTGATGCGCAAGCTTCGCGCGACCTTTCGCCTTCAGCGTTCGCAGGAACATCTTCGCGTAGATGCGATTGAAGCCGCGGCCGAGGCTCGCGCCGCCGGCCGACAGGTCCATCGGCGCGGAGATCGATGCGGCCGCGACTACGACGGTCCGGGCATCGCTGCCCTGTTCCCCGAGCCACTTCAGAAGCATGTTGCCGCCGAGCGAGATGCCGACGGCGAACAGCGGCGCCTCAGGGCGCTCCGAGGCCGCCCTCCTGAAGATCCAATCGACCTCGGCGCTGTCGCCCGAGTGATAGAAGCGCGGTGCGATGCTCGGCGTGCTGCCGCAGCCACGGAAGTGCGGCGCGATGCCGTGCCAGCCGAGCGCGGCGCCGGCAGCGAGCAGCCCGCGGACGTAGCGGCTCTGCGCGCTGCCTTCCAGACCGTGGAAGACCACCAGCGTCGGTACCGACTTGCCGTGTACACCGCCGACGCGGTCGACGTCGACGATGTCGCCGTCCGGCGTATCCCAGCGTTCACGGGCGTAGAGCACCGGCGCGCGCCGCGCGAACAGCGCGGGAACGATGGTCTGCAGATGGGCGCCGGGCAGCCACCACGGCGACCGGAAGTCGCTGATCAAGCTTTGTCAGTGCAGGGTGCCGCTGGCCGGCGACGGAATCGCCTCGGTGTCCTGCGGCGTGACCGATGCGTGATGCAGGACCATCCGCCAGCCTTGTGCGCCCTTGAAGAAGACGTGGGTCACGAGCATGTTGATCGTCATCGAACGCGACGTCTGCCTGGTGCCGGGCGGCGTGCCTTCGGTCTTGATGAATGCCATCACGCGCGACAGCACGCTGTGCACCGAGACCAGCGAGCCCTGCATGACCTGCGGCTCCGACGGCCTGACGGTGATCGGTCCGTTCGACAGGATCTCGCGCCACGACGCGACGACCGCCTGATGCCCGACCAGACGCGCTCCACCCGGATGGATGCAGACGATCTCCTCGTCCTCGGACCACACCTCCATCAACGCGTCGACGTCACCCGCTTCGAGCGCTTCGTAGAACGCGCCTTCGACGGCTTCGGGCGTGGCGTGCAGGCTCTTGAGTTTGACCATGAGGAATGAGATGTCGAGGCACGCCCGTTCAGGGATCGATGACCCCTGGCGCGGGGGACGTATTCTGCATCGAATCGAAAACCTGTTGGGGCGCGATGCCGACGAGGCAGTTCAGATGGCCGAGCGGACAGGTCCGCTCGAAGCACGGACTGCAGTCGAGGTGCAGCCACAGCGTCGTCGCCTTCGGCGACAGCGGCGGCGTGTGGCGCGGATCGCTCGACCCGAACAGCGCGACCTGCGGCCGCTGCAGCGCCGCCGCCACGTGCATCAGCCCCGAGTCGTTGCTGACGACCGAATGCGCCGCGGCGATCAGCGCGATCGCTTCGGCGAGGTCGGTCGAGCCGCATAGATCGTGCAGACGCTCCCTGTTCGACGGGATGCCCGCGACAATCTCCGCGCTGATGTCGCGGTCGCCGTTGCCGCCGAGCAGCAGCACGTGCGCCTGCGGCCGTTCGGCGAGGACCTGCGTCGCCAGCGCTGCGAAGTGACCGGCCGGCCACCGCTTGGCCGGTCCGTACTCGGCGCCGGGACACAGCGCGATCAGTTCGGTGTCTTCACCGAGATCGAAGCGGATGCGGGCCTGTGCGACGCGGTCTGCATCGACGACCAGTCGCGGCAGCGGCAGCGGCCCGACGACATCGACGCCGACCATGCCGGCCAGCGCCGCGTAGCGTTCGCTCATCGAAAGCGTGAGGACGGGCCCCGCGGCGCGACGGTTGATCAGCACGTAGCGCGCTTCGCCGCGATAGCCGATGCGTTGCGGGATGCCGGCGAGCCACGGGATCAGCGCCGACTTAAAGCTGTTCGGTAGGATGAAGGCGCGATCGAAGGACTGCGACGCGACGGCATGCGCGAATGCCCGTCGCGACTTCCACTGCAACGCGCCGTGCGCGAGATCGGTCGCGATCACGTGATCGACTTCCGGCATCGCGTCCAGCACCGGCGCGACCCAGCGTGGCGCCAGGCAGACGATGTGCTGCGCTTGATCCGCGCGCTTGAGCAGCGTCAGCAACGGCTGCGCCATCAACGCGTCGCCGATCCAGTTCGGCGCGACGACCAGGGTCTTCATCGTCCTCGCGCGATTGCGCGCTCGTCACGGGCGGAGTTCACGGCTGCAGACGCGATCGCGCTCATGTTTGTCATCCCGAATGCAGTGAGGGATCTCACCATCCAAGCGAAGTACGCCGTAGGCAGACATCCGCGGCAGGCGGCGTGGATGAGGTCCTTCGCTGCGCTCAGGACGACATGGGCTGGGAAGGCGGCGGGCGACGGGAGACGCGCGTGGGTGACGTTCCTCGCTTTGCCGCGGACGACCACACGGGTCAGTGACCGCGCACCACCGCACCCGGCTTCAATCGGTACTTCGTCCCGCAGTACGGACACATCGCCTGGCCGGTCGGCACGACGTCGAGATAGACGCGCGGATGATGGTTCCACAACGGCATCCGCGGATTCGGGCAGAAGGCCGGCAGATCCTTACCGTCGAGCTCGACGTGGGTAGCCTCCGGATCGGTCGCTGCGTTCGGATCGCTCATGGTGCCTCCTTCAGACCTTGGACAACCACGACGCGTACTTCGGATTCTTCCCGTTGACGATGTCGAAGAACGCGGTCTGCAGCTTCTCGGTAATCGGCCCGCGCGTGCCTTCGCCGATCGGCCGGGTGTCGAGTTCGCGGATCGGCGTGACCTCGGCGGCGGTGCCGGTGAAGAACGCTTCGTCGGCGATGTAGAACTCGTCGCG
>JBDTIS010000070.1:0-34098 GCA_039936235.1 Burkholderiaceae bacterium
GATCGACGAGCGCGACGCGATCGATCCCCGGTGCGCCGTGTACGGTGACGACGGCCGCAGGCGGTTCGGGTTCGACGGCGATGGTGGCGAACGCCGCCGAGGCGACGACGGCCGGCGAACCGATCCCGCCCGAGCTCGCCCGCGTCACGCCGCTGCTTCACGCATCGACACCGGTTCGCATCGAGAACGCGACGGGGCGGAATCGTCGTGTGCCGATCAGCTAACACCGATTCATCAACCACCGGGGACTGGGCGATGGCCGCTGGATGAAATCCTTCGCGGCGCTCAGGATGACACGAGGGCCGTGATGAGGAATACAGGTCGTCCCGACAGAGGAGGGACCTCTTCCACGCCGCTGGACGAGGATCGGGCAACGACACCTGATGAGATTCCTCGCTGCTCTCAGGATCACACGGCGAGCGGCGACGACCACCGCTACCGTGCGACACCCATCGCTGCCGCCGCGCACCATGGGGTGTCAGACTTCCTGGGTCACGGGCTCCCGCCCAGCCCGATATCGATCACCCGATCCACCCGCCGCACCGTATCCGGCCGATGGCTCACGATCACCACCCCCAGCCCCAGCCGCACCAGCCGATCCGTGATCTCGTATTCGCGATCGAGGTCGAGCTGGTCGAACGCCTCGTCGAGGAACAGGATCTCCGGCTGTCGGTACAACGCACGCGCCAGTAGCAACCGCTGCTTCTGCCCTCCGGACAGCGCGATCCCGAGGCTGCCGACGATCGTGTTGTACTGCATCGGCATCGCCATGATGTCGACGTCGAGCCCGGCGACGCGCGCGCATTCTCTTGCGTGCGCCGCGTCGTGGTCCGGGTCGAAAAAGCTGATGTTGTCCTCGACCGTGCCGATGAACAGCTGGTCGTCCTGCATCACCACGCCGATGCGGCTGCGATAGCTGCCGAGGTCGAGATCCTTCAGGTCGTGCCCGCCGACGTACAGCGTCCCCTCGGTCGCCGGCAGTAGCCCGACCAGCACCTTGATCAGCGTCGTCTTGCCGCAGCCGGACGGGCCGACCAGCGCCACCGTCTCGCCGACACCGACCTGCATCGAGATGTCGCGGAATACGAAGCCTTCGCTGCCGTACGAGAAGCCGACGTGGTCGGCGCGGACCGTCAGCGGCTCGTCGACGTTGGCGACACGGCGCGCGACGCCGAGCGCCTCCGGTTCTGTCAGCGCGATGTCGGCGATCCGTTCCGCATGCAGGTCGAGCATGCGGAACTCGATCACCTTGTCGAGCAGCGTGTTGATGCGCGTGAGGAACAGTAGCTTGAACGTCAGGAACGCGAACAGCATGCCGACCGTGAGCTGCCCATCCATCACCGCATGCGCACCGAGCCAGATCACGGCGATGTTCTCGAGCCCGAAGATCATACCGTTGGCGGCGCGGTGAAGGATCGCGATCTGCTGGACGCGCACACCGGCGTTGACGTGATCGACGACGAGGTTCTGATAGCCCGAGCGCCGCTCCTGCTCGCGCATGTTCAGCTTGATCGCCATCATGCCGCGCAACGTCTCGATGAAGTGCGAGCCGGACTTCGCTTCGTGCGCGAGCTGCTCGTCGGTGGCGCGCCGCTGCGGGTAGTAGACGACCCAGCGCGTGAGGCCGTACAGCACCGCCGCAGCGAGCACCACCGACGTCAGCGTCACGCTGTAGATGAACATCACGCCGAGCGTCAGCGCCACCATCAGGCCGTCGACCACCGCTTCGACGAAGGTCGTCGTCAGCGTCCGCTGGATCGCATCGATGCTGCGAAAGCGCGAGATGATGTCGCCGATGTTCCGCTTCTCGAACCACGCCAGCGGCAGGCGGATCAGCTGCGAGAAGAGGTCGGCCAGCATCCCCATGTTGATCTGTGTCGACAGGTAGACACCCACCCACGCGCGCAACGCGGTGACCCCCGTCTGCACGACGACCAGCGTCGCGAACGCCACACCGAGCACCGTCAGGAAGTCCAAGTCGCGGCCCACCAGCACGCGATCGATCACGAGCTGCAGAAAGAACGGGGTCGCGATCGCGAACACCTCGAGCGCGAGCGACAGCAGGAAGATCTGTGCGATGGTGGACTTGTAGCCCGACGCGGCCGACAGCAATTGCCACGAGCTGATCCGCTCGCGTTCCTCGACCGCACGAAAGCCCGGCGTCGGCAGCAGCTCCATCGCGACGCCGGTGAAGTGGCGTGACGTGTCGTGGCGGTTCAGCACGCGCTTGCCGCGCGCGGGGTCGTGGACCGTGATCGTCAGCCGCGACCCGCTGCCGGAAACCTTCGTCAGCACGACGAAGTGGTTCATGTCCCAGTGCAGGATGGCCGGCAGCTTGATCTTGTCGAGCGCATCCAGCGACACCTGCACGCCACGCGCCGACATCTTCATCGTCCCGGCGATCTGCGCGATCGTCTTCAGCGTCGTGCCCTTCATCGACACCGACATCCGCTGTCGCATCGCGACGAGGTCGGTCATGAAGCCGTGGTAGGTCGCGATCATCGCGACGCACGCGATCCCGCACTCGGGCGCTTCGGACTGCAGGATGACGGGGACGCGACGGCTGAAGATCATGGCGCCGCGGACGCTGCCTCGCCCATCCGTCGACGCAGTTGCAGCACCGGCTGGAACAGCCACTCGAGCAGCGAGCGCCGCTCCATCAGCAGGTCGGCGCTGACGACCATGCCGGCGCGCAACGGAAGGCGCTGGTCGCCGGAGCCGATGTCCTGGCGATCCAGGTCGACGACGACCCGATAGACCGGCTCGCGGATTGACAGCGGCCCGACCGAATCGCCCTGCGTCCACACGGTCCGGCCGACGCTCTCGACCTTGCCGGCGTACTGTCCGAAGCGCTCGTAGGGAAAGGCTTCGTAGCGCATCGTGACGGCCTGACCGGGATGGACGAAGCCGATCGCGCGCGTCGGCACCAGCAGCTCCGCGTGCAGCGCACCGTCCTTCGGCAGCACGGTCGCGAACTTCGCGTCGGCTGCGACGGTCTGCCCCGGCACGGGCCCGATGTTGGTGACCGTTCCGTCGATCGGCGCCACGACGATCATGTCGCGCTTGACGCCGCGCTCGCGCACCTGGCGCTGTTCGGCGATGGTCTGGCTGGTCTTGCTGATGGTCTGCGTGATCTGGTCGACCTGCGCCTGCGCCCGCAGCTGCGCCGACGGCAGGTCGGCCTGCGCGGCGCCGAGCTCCATGACGCTGGACGCGCGTTGTCGTTGCAGCTGCTGGACCTTGATCTCCTGGTCCTTCACCTGGTTCTCGTACTGCAGCACGTAGTACTCGGACGCATAGTCCCTGGCCCTCAGGCCGACCCACTTGTCGAGGATTTTCTTCGACTGCGCCAGCCGCTCCGCCTGCAACGCGGCCTCTCTGTCGACCTCGCGGATCTCGGTCTGCAGGCTCGCGACGCGCTTGCGCAACTGATCGACCTGCTGCTGTCCGAGGCGGGTGGTCTGGGCGCGGTCGCGCGTGAGCAGATCGACCTGCTTGTGCAGCTCGCCGCTCACAGCCTCGTCGCCGCTCGCGTCGTTGATACCCGACCGGTCGAACGCGAGTCGGGCCATCGGTGCGCCGCGTGTGACGACGTCGCCTTCCTTGACCAGCACTTCGGTCACCGTTCCCGCGTCGGGCATGCGGACGTCGGCGGCACCGACCGCGCTCGACAGATAGCCCTGGACGCGCTCACGCCGTGTGTACTGGCCCCAGATCGCGACGACGACGGCAAGGACCGCGATCGTGCAGGCCGTCGCGGTATAGACCCACATCCTGACCGGTTGCGCGACGCTCGTTTCGCCGAGAAATTTCTCGCGCTGAGCGTCGATGGCTTCCTTGCGAAACAGCGGACGGGGCATGGATCCGGCGAGAGTCGGTCGCGAGCCGACGAGGCGACATCGTATGAAACACTTGCGACTGCTGCCGAATGGTAGCCGAGCACGGTTTCGAGCAAGGCGGCGGGGCCCCTTCGTCGGATAGCCACAGAGCGGGCATCCCCCAAAAGGCGTCCGGATACGCGAGCCGGGAATGCGATGGACCGCCCCTTGACCCCCGCCTTGTCCGCCGGTGCGCCACATGCTTCTTGGCTCCCGAGGTCTTCGCCGGGACTGTGTTCCGCCGCACAGACCGGGCCGTTCCGTCCGTTCAGGCTGGGGTCTTCAATTTTCACGGAGCCGGCGATGAAACCAGACGACGACCTGCAGCGCGATATCCGTAACGAACTTGTGCTGCTGCTCTCCAGCAAGGCCGAGAAGCTCGACGTTCGGGTTCTCGACGGCGTGGTCACGCTGACCGGAAGCATGGACAGTGACCCGGAACAGTGGAACGTGGAGGATGCCGTGCGGCGCATGCCCGGCGTCCGGCAACTAGTCAACGAGACGATGGTGGTGACCCCCGACGCGCCGAGCAGAGGGGCAGACGCCGACACGGCGCGGCCCTGGTTTCCCTCCAGCTGACCGGCACGACATATCGAAGCGATCGCCGGGCGTTGGACCCGCCGCGTCGCGACGCCGAACGGTTGATCGGCCTACTCGTAGACTGGGCGCGGATCGCGCGTCAATACGGCGCACGGGCCGACCGATGGGGCGCGCATTGACGGCTCGCGGCCGATTCGTACAGACTCGCGGCTCCCCGCGGCGACCTGCCTGCCGCGTGCCGACCATCGAATCCGAGGGAGCGCTATCCGTGACGCCTGTGATCGACCGATCGACCGCGATCGTCAGGGCCGCACGGTTCTGGATTCGCTACGCCCCGATCCCGCTGTTCAAGACGTGGCTGTGGGCGCGCTCGAAGTGGCGGACCTACGACTACCGGGCGAGGACGCGTCACGGCAACTGGATGAAGGGCCGATCCACCGATCTGGTGCAGGGCTACATCTACTACTTCGGCGAGTGGGAGCCCAATCTCACCGCATGGCTGCTGAAGCGGCTCGCGAAGATGCACGGCCGCGTCTTTCTGGACGTCGGCGCGAACGTCGGTTACTACGCGATCCTCGCGGCGTCGCGGCTCGCCGGACACGGCGAAGTCGTCGCGGTGGAGGCGTCGCCGCGAATCCACGGGATGCTCGCCGAAAACATCCGCCTGAACGGGCTGACGAACATCCGCACCGTGTGTTGTGCGGCGCTCGCCGAGCCGGGCTCGATCACGCTCTATCACGGCAGCGAGCTGAATCTGGGTGGCTCGACGACGTCGGAAGGGGTCGCCAGCGACAAGCGCGGCGTGGTCGTGGAGGGGCGGCGCCTGGCCGACATCCTGTCCGACGACGAGCTGCGGCGCGCGCGGCTGATCAAGATCGATGTCGAAGGCGCCGAATGGTCGGTGATGCAGGGGCTGCGGCCGGTGTTGTCGCGGCTGCCGCAGGACACCGAACTCGTGATCGAGATCGTGCCTGGACTGATGAAGGTCGAGCATGTCGCGCTGCTCTTCGACCTGATGGAGTCCGAAGGCTATCGCGCCTACCGCATCGATAACTCCTACGAAGCGAAGGATTACCTGGTCCCCGGCGGCATCGAGCCCCCACGACGTCTGCGCAGCAGACCCGCCGATGGCGGTGACGTCGTGTTCTCGCGGATCGACGCCGACACGCTGTGACGTCGGGGAGGTGGTCCGTCGCCGCGCGCTGGAACTTCAGAACTTCAATCCTTTGAGCAGCTCCTTGCCCGAGCCGATCGGATCCTGACGCAGCCGCGTTTCTTCGCGACCGACGTACGTGAAGATTCCGTCGGAGGTCTTCTGCGTCACGTACTCGGTCAGCTTCGCTGGGTCGAGGCCGAACGACGACAGCTGCGCGGTCTGCTTGAACACGCCGGACTTGTCGAGCGCCGCCTTGATGAGCGGCAACAGCTTGGCCATGATCTCGCCGCCAGACGTCTTCTTCAGGTAGTCGGTGGCGCCGGTGTTGCCGCCTCTCGCGATGGAGATGGCATCGTTCATCGATGCCTTGTCGATGGCGCTGCGGAAGATCGGTTTCGCTTCGCCGGCGGCCTGTTCGGCCGCGCGGTTCAGGCTGCCGGAGATGTCGTTCGTGAGGCCGGCCGCGTCGGTCAGCTTCATCAGGCCGCTCAGCTTGTCGGCCTGACCCGGCAATGCGATGCGGATCGCGCTGTCGGCCGAGAAGGCGCCGGGTTTGGACAGCTTGTCGAGCGCTGCATCCGACGCGCTGCCCAGCATGCCTTTGATCGAAGTGCCGGACAGTTGTGCCTGCGCGGGAGAGACCGCGGACATCGCGATGACGACGACTGCGAGCGTGTTGCGGATCGACATGAGTGACTCCTTCGCAATGGCTTTGAAGACTAGCATGCGAACATCGGCCGACGACCGGATCCGACCCTTTCAGGGAGATACCCATGCGTGCTTCGATCACGACCTTGCTGCTGCTCGCCTGTCTCACGATGCTCGGCGGCTGCGCGACGATCGGCGCCCAGCCGAGCCCGACGCGCGACGGCAAGTGCCACACGGACTTCAATTCGCCGGACTGCGTGTATCTGTTCTGAGTCGCGGTGGCCGGTCGCTTCCCCGGGACGCGTCGGGCGCCGGGATCCTCACTCGCTCGACAGCGTCGTCACATGCGGCCGACGTTGCAGTTCGTTGCGCAACTCCTGGATGACGAGGCGGATGAGGTAGAAGCCGATCTGCGGGTTCTGCACGTACAGCAGGAAAACCGCTTCGTCGCTCATCGTGTAGAGCACGCAGTCCGTATCGCAGATCGCGGTGGCCGCCCGGACGTGGTCTTCGGAGAACAGACCCACTTCGCCGATCAGGTGCCCGGCTTCGAGTGTGCCCTTGAAATGGGGTGAACGGATCGTGCCGCTCTGGATGTAGAACAGCTCCTTCGCCGGCTCGCCTACGGTGAACAGGACGCTGCCGGCCTTGAATTTCCTCTTCTTCATTTGCGGCAGGAGCCAGTCCTTGATCGCGGTGTGCGCGTTGACGCGCTCGAGCGAACGCAGCAACTGGCGCAGCGTCCACAGGCGATACGCGTTGATCAGCAGCAACGAGGCCTGCAAGGCGAACAGGATCCAGTTCCGCTCGATGGCGAACTGGACGATGAAGAAGCTGTTGGCGCCGAGCGCGAACAGGCGCAGCGCGACCATGCGCTTCATCAGGTTGCTCAGCACCATCAGCAGTGCGCCGATCGCGCCGAACAGCAAGGCGATCTCGTATTCCGTCGTCATCGAATCCTCTTTCCGTCCATCGCTGCGGGTTGCCGAGGACATTGCTCCTGGGCCGTCGGGGCAGCTCGTGCGTGACGCGACCGCCCAAAAACGTCCGCGTGGATCCGCGAACGGCTGGGCGATCCGGCGCCATGATAGGGGGATCGCCTGGGAGAAATGCGGCGGGGCCGGGACGGGCCGTGTGGGAAACGCCGACGACTCCCGTTGCGCCGGACATAAAAAAACCCCGCCGAAGCGGGGTTTCCTTGAGGCTGGCTGCCCCGTCGTGCCGACGAGGCGGGCGCGGACTTACATGTCCATGCCGCCCATGCCACCCATGCCGCCCATGCCACCGCCCATGCCGCCACCCATTCCACCGCCGGACTTGTCGTCGGGCAGTTCGGCGACCATCGCGTCGGTCGTCAGGATCAGGCCGGCGATCGAAGCGGCGTTCTGCAGCGCCGAACGCGTGACCTTGGCCGGGTCGAGAATACCCATCTCGATCAGGTCGCCGTACTCGCCGGTCGCGGCGTTGTAACCGAAGTTGCCGGTGCCGGCCTTGACCTTGTTGATCACGACCGACGGCTCGTCACCGGCGTTCGCGACGATCTGACGCAGCGGCTCTTCGACTGCGCGCATGACCAGCTTGATGCCGGCGTCCTGGTCGGCGTTGTCGCCCTTGACGGTGATGTTGGTCACGGCGCGGATCAGCGCGACGCCGCCACCGGCGACGACACCTTCCTCGACGGCTGCACGCGTGGCGTGCAACGCGTCTTCGACACGTGCCTTCTTTTCCTTCATCTCGATCTCGGTCGCAGCACCGACCTTGATCACCGCGACGCCGCCGGCCAGCTTGGCGACACGCTCCTGCAACTTCTCGCGGTCGTAGTCGGACGTGGCTTCGTCGATCTGGACGCGGACCTGCTTGACGCGTGCTTCGATGGTCTTGGCTTCACCGGCGCCGTCGATCAGCGTCGTGTTTTCCTTCGTGATCTCGACACGGACGGCCTGGCCCAGGTCGGTCAGTTGCGCCTTCTCGAGCGTCAGGCCGACTTCTTCGGCGATGACCTGGCCACCGGTGAGGACGGCGATGTCTTCGAGCATGGCCTTGCGACGGTCGCCGAAGCCCGGTGCCTTGACGGCGCAGGTCTTGAGGATGCCGCGGATGTTGTTGACGACCAGCGTGGCCAGGGCCTCGCCTTCGACGTCTTCCGCGATGATCAGCAGCGGACGGCCGGCCTTCGCGACTTGTTCCAGGACCGGTAGCAGGTCACGGATGTTCGAGATCTTCTTGTCGAACAGCAGGACGAACGGGTTGTCCAGGACGGCGACCTGCTTGTCCGGATTGTTGATGAAGTACGGCGACAGGTAGCCACGATCGAACTGCATGCCTTCGACGACGTCGAGTTCGTTGTCGAGCGACTTGCCGTCTTCGACGGTGATGACGCCTTCCTTGCCGACCTTGTCCATCGCGTCCGAGATGATCTTGCCGATGTTCTCGTCCGCGTTCGCGGAGATCGCACCGACCTGGGCGATTTCCTTGCTGGTCGTCGTGGGCTTCGACAGCTTCTTGATCTCTTCGACGATCGCGATGACCGTCTTGTCGATGCCACGCTTGAGATCCATCGGGTTGATGCCGGCGGCGACGTACTTGAAGCCTTCGCGGACGATGGCCTGCGCGAGCACGGTCGCGGTCGTGGTTCCGTCACCGGCGTTGTCGCTGGTCTTCGAAGCCACTTCCTTGACCAGCTGCGCGCCCATATTCTCGTACTTGTCCTTCAGTTCGATTTCCTTGGCGACCGAGACACCGTCCTTGGTGACGGTGGGCGCGCCGAACGAACGCTCGAGGACGACGTTGCGACCCTTCGGGCCCAGCGTGACCTTGACCGCGTTGGCCAGGATGTTGACGCCGTTGACGATCTTCGCGCGAGCGTCGTCGCCGAAGAGAACTTGTTTAGCTGCCATGAATTTTTTCCTTTTATCAGTGCGGGGCGGACCGGACGTCGCGGGGCGTCAGCGAGCCGGTGCGCTCGAACAGGCTATTGAAGAGAACCGATTACTTCGCGGCGCCTTCGACGACAGCCATGATGTCTTCTTCGCGCATGACCATCAGGTCTTCGCCGTCGACCTTGACGGTCTGGCCCGAGTACTTGCCGAACAGGACGCGGTCGCCGACCTTGACGGCGAGAGCCGCGACGTCGCCCTTGTCGTTGCGCTTTCCGGGACCGATCGCGAGCACTTCGCCCTGATCCGGCTTCTCGGCTGCATTGTCAGGAATCACGATGCCCGATGAAGTCTTGGTTTCCTGATCGAGACGTTTGACGATCACGCGATCGTGCAACGGACGAAGATTCATAGATACTCCTCTTGGAATTTGATAAGTGGATTTGGTGCGACGGGCCCTTGCGGCGCCCGGTCGTTGCGAGCGGTCCTTGCGATCCTTCCAGCGACTGGATCTGTTAGCACTCGACGACAACGAGTGCTGATTATACGGGCGGGTTGCCGAAATTCAAGTGCGCGACTCGGCTGGATCGCATCGGTCCCTTATGATCCCGGCGACCCGCGTCGCGCCTTCGGCTTCCATCCCCATCCCCATAACTCCAGATGATCCGGATCCTTGCCGTCGTTGCGGCATCCCTGTCGCTGTCCGTGGCCGCCGCCGACGCATTGCCGCCTTCCGTCGCCGCGGCATTCCAGCGGGCGCAGATCCCGGACGCGAGCGTCGGGATCTACGTGCAGCGGGTCGGCGCAGCCGGGACGCCGTCGCTCGTGGACCCCGCGCCGCGCCGGGCGCCCGGCCGCTCGGATATCGAGCCGCTGCTGTCGAGTCATGCCGACCTGCCGATGAATCCGGCGTCGACGATGAAGCTCGTCACGACCTACGCCGCCCTCGAACTGCTCGGTCCGGCATTCACGTGGAAGACCGTCCTCGCCAGCAACGCGGCGCAGGTCGGATCCACGCTCGACGGCGCGCTGGTGGTGCGCGGCGCCGGTGATCCGAAGCTCGTCCTCGAAAGTTTCTGGCTGATGCTGCGGCAACTGCGGGGTCGCGGCATCAGGACGATCAACGGCGATCTCGTTCTCGATCGCAGCCTGTTCGAGCCGACGCCTTTCGATCCGGCCGCGTTCGACGGCGAGCCGTACCGGCCCTACAACGTCGGCCCCGACGCGCTGCTGGTCAACTTCAAGTCGGTCACGCTGCGTTTCGTGCCCGACGACGCGCATCGCGAGGTGCGGGTGACGATGGAGCCTGCGCTGGCGGACTTCGGCGTCGGCACGATCGTATACGCCGACGGCCCGTGCGGCGACTGGCGGACGCGAGCGGCGCCGGACTTCGCGCGCAGCGACAGGCTGGCCTTCAACGGCGTCTATCCGGGCGACTGCGGCGAACAGACCTGGAACGTCGCGGTGATGGATCATCGCCAGTACGTCGGCGCCCTGTTCCGCGCGTTGTGGATCGAACTCGGCGGGACCTGGAACGGAATCGTCCGCGACGGCATCATGCCGGCCGATGCGCGGGTGCTGGTCGAACACGAGTCGCCGAGCGTCGCCGAGGTCGTCCGCGACATCAACAAGTACAGCAACAACGTGATGGCGCGCGAATTGTTCCTGTCGATAGCCGCCGAGGTCGGCAAGGCGCCTGCCAACGTCGATCGGGCGCAGCGCCTGATCCGCAGCTTCTACGATGGCAAGGGCATCGCGATGCCCGAACTGGTCCTCGAGAACGGGTCGGGGCTGTCGCGCAGCGAGCGGATCAGCGCCGCATCGATGGGTCGCGTGCTGCAGGCGGCGTGGGCCTCGCCGGTGATGCCGGAGCTGGTCGCGTCGCTGCCACTGGTGGGCTTCGACGGCACGATGCGCAAGCGGCTGAACCTGCACTCCGTCGCAGGACACGCCCACGTCAAGACCGGCTCGCTGGCGGACACGCGCGCGGTCGCCGGTTATGTGCTCGCTGCATCGGGCAGGTACTACGTCGTGGCCGTGCTGATCAATCACGTCAACGCGGGCAGAGGTCAGGCGGGGCAGGACGCCCTGCTGCAATGGGTCTACGAGCACGGATGAAGTTCTCGGCATCTGTCCGACAGCCTCCATGGGGCGCTTCCCACAGGGTGCGGATACACTGCTGAGTAGACTCGCCGCACTGCAGGTAGACTTGCCCGCAACCGCCAACAACCGGAGGAACATCGATGACGACTTACGAAGATGACCGCTTCAACTCCCAAAAGGACAAGATGAATCAGCACAAGGACAAGATCGTCTCGGACCTGAAGTCGGGTGTCGACGATGCCGAAGGTTTCCTGCGTGCCGCCGCTTCTTCCACCGGCGAGAAGGCAGCCGAGCTTCGCGACAAGGCGAGCGCCGCGCTCAAGCGCGCCTCCGAATCATTAAGTGACCTGCAGGCCACCGTCATCGAGAAGGGCCGCGACGCAGCCATCCTGACGGACGACTACGTGCACGAGAATCCGTGGCAGGCGATCGGCGTCGGCGCCGCGATCGGCTTCCTGATCGGCGTCATCGTCGCACGACGCTGATCGTCCACGTTTCAAGCGCCGGCTGTTTCACCACCGGCCTGAGGTTCGCGACGTAAGCTTCGCTTCATGCGGGCTTCGTTGCGAACGTTCGATGCATCAACGGGATCAAGCCCATGATTTTTGGCGCCAGTCGGCCCCGACGTCCTCGTAGTCCCCCTCGCGCCAGTCGGCGTTCAACCGACGAAGGCATTCCGCACGAAGAACTGCCGCCCAAGTTGATTCCAACGCTGCGCGCGCTGGCTTCCACGGCGGGTTCGCTGATCCACACGAGGCTGGCTCTTGCCGGCGTGGAACTCGAAGAAGAAGTCCAGCGGCTCATCGGCGCGGCGGCGCTCGCGCTGGTGGCGCTGTTGCTCGTATCGCTCGCACTGGTGGTCGGTACGTTCACCATCGTGGTCGCCGTGGCGCCCGAATACCGCGTCGCGACCATGGCCGGCATCACGGCGGTCTATCTGCTCGGCGCCGTTTTTCTGGTGTTGCGGGTCAAGGGCATCTTCACGAATCGTCCGCCGATCTTCGCTGCGACCCTCGCCGAGCTCGACAAGGACAAGGAGACGCTCAAGCAGATGGCGCGCGCGCACGATGCGGCCGATGAGGCGCATGAACGGGCGCTTCGGGAAAACGAGGATGCATTCGCGCCGACTCGCCCGCCCGTGGCCCGCACCGAAGGAGCGCTCTGATGGCCGAGTCTCAAGTACCCTTGAAGTTGCGCAAGCAGATGCTGCTGATGCGCGCGGCCGTCGAACGGGTCGAACTCGCCCAACAGATGCTCGACCTGCGTCGTGCGTCGACGCTTTCCGCGATCGTCCGCAACGCGATGCCCGGCGACCGGTCGCGCAGCCTGGCTTCACGGGCGTTCGACGTCATCAAGCGTTACCCGTTCGTGGCGTCGGCGACGTCGATGCTGGCGGCGCGATTCAAGTTCCCGATCCTGGCCGCCGCCACGAAGTGGGGCGGCATCGCGACGGTCGGATACAAGCTGTGGGAGCTTTGGCAGCAGCATCGCGCGAGCGCACCGGCCCCGCATTTCCACCGCCTGCGTTGACCGGATGCGGCATCGGCTGACGACCAGCTTCGCGACGTTGGCGAGCTGCGCGCTGATGCCGGCTTTCGCGGCAGCGGCGGGAGACGACGATCGACCCGACGCGGTTCCCTATCGCCCCACCGTCTCGACGCCTGCCGCCCTGTCGGCTCCGGGCTGGCTCGAAGGCGAGTTCGGCGGTCTGTATCTGCGCCATCGCCATGCGGACGATGGGCCGGAGCGGCGGTCGAGCCTGCCGTACACGATCAAGTTCGCCTTCACCGAGGACTGGGGCATCCGCGTCGGCGGCGAAGCGATCGTTCACGCGGCCGTGGTCGACGGCAGCCACGAGACCGGCTTCGGCGACACCGCGATCGTCGCCAAGCGGCGTTTCGAGATCGACAAGGCGTCCGCGTTCGGCCTCGAGGCAGGCGTGACGATCCCCACCGCGAAGCCCGCGCTCGCAAGCGGCAGCGGCAAGCCGGACTGGTCGATCAATGGGATCTACAGTGCCGACCTCCCTGGCGGATGGCATGCGGATGTCAACCTGCTGGACACGCGTTCCGGTTCCCGGCAGGGCGACCAGTCGCGTTGGCAGACACTCGGCGCGATCGCCATGTCGCGTCCGCTCGACGACCGCTGGACCGCAGCCGCAGAAATCTCGGGCACCCATCAGCATGATGCGAACGGCACCGCACAGGTCCTGGGAGCCCTGAGTTGCGCGATCCGGCGCGACATCGTCATCGACTTCGGCACGGCGCACGGCCTGAACCGCGCCACGCCGACCTGGCAGGCGTTTGCCGGCGTGACGGTGTTGCTCGGCAAGGTCTACTGAGCGTCGGGGCGGCGGCGCCGCGACCTCTGGCACTACCCGTGCGGAATTCAGACGACCTGACGCGAGCGCGCAACCTGCGCGCCGGCTGTGGCGACGAGCAGGTCGATACAGCGATCGATGTCACGCTGGTCCGCGATGAAGTAGCGCGCGGCGCTGTCGGCGACCGCACCGACCCGCACCGTGACCCACGACGACGGCGCGTCGACGAACGCCGCCTCGTCGGTCAGGTCGTCGCCGATGAAAAACGCGGCGTCGCATTGCTCGAACTGCACCAGCGACCGCAACGCGCTTCCCTTGTCCGGTGCGCCTTCGGGCAACAGGTTGAACACGCACTTGCCGCCGATGATGCGGGGCGGCGGGTCCAGCCTCGCGATCGCCGACGCGATCGTCCGCCGCGCTGCATCGTGGTCGTCCGACTTCCGGTAGTGGATCGACAGCGAATAGGCCTTCGGCTCGATGACGATGCCCGGGTCGGCGCGCTGCGTCGCGACCGCGAGCGGCCACTGCGCCAGCCATCCCCGCACGACCTCGCGATGCGCGGCATCGCCGCTGCCGGAACCGACCGAGTCCGCGATCGACCGATGCAGCGGATCGGGCACGCCCTCGGCGCCGTGGTTGCCGACCAGATGCAACGGCGTGAAATCGATCCGCTGCCGCAGGTCGGCGACGCTGCGGCCGGTGATCAGGACCGTCGGGACGAGAACGGCCAGTGCCGTCATCCGCGCGACCGTCGTGTCTCCGGCGCGCGCGTCGGACGGTCGCTCGACGATCGGCGCGAGCGTCCCGTCGAAGTCGAACGCATACAGCGTCCGCTGCCGCGCAAGCCGCTCGACAGCCGCCCGCCCGTCGCTGCCGAACAGGTCGATCAAGCCGCCGCCCTCCGCCACCGGCCGCGATCCTCCGCCTCGCTGTGGTGTTCGGCGATGCGGGCCCGAATGCGCTCGCGCTGTCGCAGCCGCGACGCGTCGAGCAGCATCCGCGCCGCCCAGCGATACACGTTGTGATCGCGGACCAGGGCGCGCATCGCACGCATCCGCTCGCGCTGTTCGGCCGGCGGCATCGTCAGCCCGGCGTGGATCATGTCCGCGGTGTGCTCGACGTGATAGGGATTGACGATCAACGCCTCGCGCAATTCGCGCGACGCGCCTGCGAACGCCGACAGGATCAGCACGCCCTGCTCGTCGTCGCGCGCCGCGACGAATTCCTTCGCGACCAGGTTCATGCCGTCGTGCAGGCTGGTCACGACGCAGACGTCGCAGGCCCGGTAGTGGGTGAACACCGACGCCTTGTCATGGTGTTCGATCAGCAGCGCGATCGCGATATAGGCATCGCCGTTCGGACGCATGGCCGCAGGCCGCGCGAAGCGTCGATTGATCCGCAGCGCTTCCGAGCGGACCCGCGCCTCGAAGTTCTGGTATTCCTCGAGTGCGGACCGCGACGGCGCGGCGATCTGCACGAACGTGAAGCGACCGATCATCTCGGGATGCCGTTCGAACATCGCCTCGACGGCACTGAAGCGTTCGAGGATGCCCTTCGTGTAGTCGAGCCGGTCGACGCCGATCCCGAGTAGCTGGGTTGCCGGCACGCCGAGCCGCTCGCGAACCTCGCGACGGCATTCGTCGACGGTCTTCCCGAGCGACGGCGCGTCTGGCCAGTCGATCGAGATCGGATAGCTTTCGACCTGCGTCCGCGCGCCGCCGTACGAGATCAGCGACGTCTCGTGCTCGATTCGCGTCTCGAGGAAGCGATCCGCCGTCTCGATGAAGTTCTTCGCCTGGTAACGCGTGTGGAAGCCGAGGATCGTGCTGCCGAGGAGGCCCTCGAGCAGCTCGGTACGCCACGGGCAGATCCCGAACGACTCCGGGTTCGGCCAGGGGATGTGCCAGAACGTGATGATGGTCGCGTGCGGCAGACGATCGCGGATCAACCGCGGCAGCAGCGCGAAGTGGTAGTCCTGGATCAGGACCACCGGATTCTCGGTCCGGGCTTCGGCGATGACCGCGTCGGCGAAGCGGCGGTTGACCGCGACGTATTGCTTCCAGTCGGCGCTGCGAAACACCGGCCGCACGTGCGCGATGTGACACAGCGGCCAAAGCCCTTCGTTCGCGAAGCCGTAGTAATAGCCTTCTTCCTCTTCCTGCGACAGCCAGATGCGGCGCAGCGTGTACGAAGGATCCTTTGGCGGGACTGCGACGTGGTCCTTCGCGTCGACCGTCTCGCGGTCGGCTGAGCCGGCCCCGTGTGCGATCCACGTGCCGGAGCACGCGCGCATCACCGGCTCGACCGCGGTCACGAGGCCGCTGGCCGGGCAATTGACCTCGATGCCATGGTCGGTCTTGACGTGTATGTACGGCTCGCGATTCGACACGACGATGATCTCGTCGTCCGACAGGTGATCCTTCAGCAGCGTGCGCAGCCGCTCCGGCGTCCATTCGCCGCCGTCGTCGCTGGCGACGTCGCGCAGCCGCCGATCCTCGTCGACCTCGCGCAGGATGCTGCGCAGGTCGGACATGAGCGGCCGAAGCTCGGGATCGAAGCCGGCACTGTCCGCGACGTTGGACGTCTGGACGCCGGAGAACGGTCGCAGCACGCCTTCGCCGCGCAGCATCGCGCGCACGCCGGCGATCCAGCCCCGCCACGACAGATGGGCGACCAGTACCGTGATCAGCGACGTCACGACGCCGAGCACGAGGAACAGGAGGATCGTGTACTTGCGCGTAGCCTCGCTGCGGCTCTCGATGAAGCTCATGTCCGAGACCATCACGAGCTTGCCGACGGCGCCGTCGGCGGTGCGGACGGGAATCCGCGCGATATGCAACGAACCGTCCGGCAGTCTCAGGATCGAGCCCGACACGTCTCCGGTGGAGGTGCCGACCTTGTGTTCGTCTTCGCCCATCTCGCAGCCGAGCTGCGACGGCAGGTTCGCGCTGCGATAGGCGATCTTGTCCGACGGATCGCAGTAGGCGATCGCGTAGAGACGCTGGTTCTGCGTGACGCTGTTGAGCAGCGTCGTGATCCGACCGGGGGCCTGCTGCGAAACGAGTTCACCGAGCTGGTCGGCCAGCGGGGCGGCCGCGAGTTGCGCGCGCGAGTCGAGGTCGCGGACGAACCAGCGGACGGTCAGGGCATCGACCTGGGGAACGACGATGTAGGCGAGCAGCGCCAGCGCAGCGAACAGCGGAACGAGGAATCGCAATGACAGGCGCATGAAACGCGACTTTCAGGGACGGAAGCGAGCCGAAGCGGTGCGCCTGGAGCCGGCATTCTAGGCGTCGGCCGGGGACCGCCGCCTCCGACAACGGCTGATTCTCGACGGTGCGCCGTCGTCACGCGAGCCCTGCGAACACCTCCGCCGCCGCCGCCAGTGTCGCCTCGATCGTCGCAGCGTCGTGCGCTGCGGAAACGAAGCCGGCCTCGTAAGCCGACGGCGCGAAATAGATGCCCCGGTCGAGCATGGCGTGGAAGAAGCGCTTGAAGCGCTCGATGTCCGAGCCGGTGACGTCGGCGAGCACCTGCGGTACCCGGTCGCTGAAATAGAAGCCGAACATGCCGCCGACCGCATCGCTGGTCAGTGCGATTCCGGCCTCGCGGGCTGCTCTTGCCAGGCCTTCGGCGAGCACGCGGGTGCTTGCGCCCAGCCGCTCGTGGAAGCCCGGGACGGTGATCTCCGCGAGCGTCGTGAGGCCCGATGCGACGGCGACCGGGTTGCCCGACAGCGTGCCGGCCTGATAGACGCCGCCTTCCGGCGACAGGTTGCGCATCAGCTCGCGACGCCCGCCGAACGCGGCGACCGGCAGGCCACCGCCGATGACCTTGCCGAGTACCGTGATGTCGGGCACGACGCCGTACAGAGACTGGGCGCCGCCGAGCGCCACGCGAAATCCGCTCATGACCTCGTCGAACACCAGCAGCGCGCCGTGACGATGGCACAGCGACTGCATGCAGGCGATGAACTCGGGCGTGGATCGGACCAGGTTCATGTTGCCGGCGATCGGCTCGACGATCACGCAGGCGATCGTGTCGCCGTGTTCCGCGAACGCGGCTTCGAGCTGGTCGCAGTCGTTGTAGTCGAGGACGAGGGTGTGCTGCGTGATCTCGGGGGGGACCCCGGCGGAACTCGGCGTGTTGAACGTCAGCAATCCGGAGCCGGCCTTCACGAGCAGGCTGTCGGCGTGGCCGTGATAGCAGCCGTCGAACTTGATCAGCTTCGACCGTCCGGTCGCGCCGCGGGCGAGCCGGATCGCGCTCATCGCGGCTTCGGTGCCCGACGAGACGAGACGGACCTGCTCCATCGACGGCACGAGCTTGCACAGCAGTTCGGCCATCTCGATCTCGCCTTCGGTCGGTGCGCCGAACGACAGGCCGCGGGTCGCTGCCTCCTGCACTGCGCGGATCACCGCCGGATGCGCATGGCCGAGGATCGCCGGCCCCCAGCTGCCGATGTAGTCGATGTAGCGGGTGCCGTCCGCGTCCCAGAAGTAGGGGCCTTCGGCGCGGCTCACGAAGCGCGGCACGCCACCGACCTGGCGGAACGCGCGGACTGGCGAATTGACGCCGCCGGGGGTGGTCTTCAGGGCGCGGGCGAAAAGTTGATCGTTGCGGGACTCGGTCATGGGATGGGCGGGTATGGATGCGGGAGCCGGCGGTGCTGCTACCGGAAGAGGTTCGCGAAGGTCGTCGCTCGCGTCGTGACGATGGCCGGGTCGGCGACCCCGAACAGGTCGCTGATCACGGCGACGGCATCGGCGCCGGCCGCGCGCAACGACGTCGCGTTGTCGCGGTCGATGCCGCCGATGCCGACGCACGCGATGCCGAGGGCAGCGGCATCGGCGAACAGTTGCAGCGCGGCCGCTGGCGCAGACGGCTTGGTCGTCGAAGGGAACACGCTGCCGAACGCGACATAGTCGGCGCCGGCAGCGACCGCGTCGCGCGCCCGATCGACGCTCCGGTAGCACGACACGCCGAGGATCCGCGACGGTCCCAGACGCGCACGCAGCGCGACCAGCGCGGCCTGGTCCGGGATGTCGTCGAGGCCGACGTGCAGACCAACGCCGTCGATGGTCATCGCGAGCGCGAGGTGATCGTTGATGATCAGCGGCCGTCGATGCGCCTGACAGACCGCGGCCAGCCGTGCGGCCTGTGTCGCGCGCAGCGCAGGCTCTGCCGTCTTGTTGCGATACTGGACCAGCATCGCGCCACCGGTGAGCGCGGCGTCGACCAGCGCGACCAGCAGGTCGGTGTCGGCGAGGTCGGGCGTCACCGCGTAGAGCCCTGCGATCCGAACATCGCGGACCGGCAGCGCGCGTGAGCGAACCACGGCCGTCATCGGTCGGTTACGTCGAGTCGCAGTCCGGCGGACGGCCGGCGGGCCCAGAAGAAACGGTCGGGGATGAACTGGCCCATCCCCGGCCGGAATGCCGCGTTCAGCGTCTGCCACGTGTATTCCTGGCCTTCGCGCACCGCGTCCTCGAGATCGACCCCGCTGGCGAGCAGCGACGCGATCGCCGAGGCCAGCGTGCAGCCCGAGCCGTGATACGAGCCGGGCAGCCGCTTCCACGAATCGCTGCGGATCATCACCGTCCTGTCGCCTTCTTCCCTGTAGAGGATGTTGACGACCTCGGGCGTGTTCTCGTGCGTGCCGGTGATGAGAACGAACTCGATGCCCCAACCGATCAGCTTCGCCGCAGCGGCGTCGAGCGAGATCGATGGCTTGCCCGAGTCGTCGTGGTCGGCGCCGTCCTCGAGCATCGCGAGCCGCCGCGCTTCATAGCTGTTCGGTGTGATCAGCGTGACCTGCGGCAGCAGCAGTTCGCGGATCGCGAGCAGCGTGTCGTCGTCGGCGAACACGTCGCCGCGCCCGCTCGCCAGCACCGGATCGAGGATCACCGGCAGGTCCGGGTAGTCGGAGACGATCTCGGCGATCACCGCGACGGTCTCGACATCGCCGATCACGCCGATCTTGAACGCCGCGACCGGCATGTCTTCGAGGATCGTGCGCGCCTGGTCGTCGACGTGGTCGGCATCCACCGCGACGAATTCCTCGACGCCGGCCGTGTCCTGCACCGTGAAGCCGGTGACGATGGTCGCTGCGTGGCAGCCCATGCTGGTGATGGTCAGCAGGTCGGCCTGCATGCCGGCGCCGCCGGTCGGATCGGCCGCCGAGAACGTCATGACGATGGGAAGCGCGGGAGGCATGCGGGCGGAGGCGGGGTCGATGGAATGCGCGGCTTGGTTCGGACTCGGCGGAACGTTCTGCGCGCCGCACGATAAACTGCAGCGCACGACCCGACGGCGACGTCCTGATCGATGCACCGGACGGGCCGATGCGAGCGGCGCATTCTACGCCGCGACAGTGGTCGCCGACCCGCGCCGCACCGGTCCGGCGGCTGCGAACCTCCTACAACTTTCTCTTGCGACTCGACCATGAAGACCTGGATGTGCCTGATATGCGGCTGGATCTACGACGAAGCGGCCGGTGCCCCGGAAGAAGGCATCGCTGCCGGAACACGCTGGGAGGACGTGCCGATGAACTGGACGTGCCCTGAATGCGGCGCGCGCAAGGAAGACTTCGAACTGATCGAGGTGTGACGCCGTCATCCGACCAGGATCGACTCCCGGTACGACGTTCGCGCCGCGTGGGATCTTTCTTCCGAGCGACGTTGCCGACGCACAACGCGCCGGGAGGACGGAACATTCCATGCGAGCGGCGTCCCAAATGGTTGACGCTACAATCGGTTCGAACCGGCTCGCCGATCGCGACGCGTCATCGTTTCGGAGCATGTCGCATCGAAGTTGCTGCAGCATCATGCGACAGCGCGCGTCGTCGCCCGACCGTTCTGCAGCGGCGCGTCTGCAACGAACCGGAAGGAAGTCATGGCAACCCCCGCCGATATCGCCGGACTGAAGGTCATGGTGATCGATGACAGCAGCACGATCAGACGCAGCGCCGAGATCTTTCTCGTCCAGGCCGGGTGCGAGGTGATCCTCGCCGAAGACGGCTTCGACGCGCTCGCGAAGGTCAACGATCATCAGCCCGACCTGATCTTCTGCGACATCCTGATGCCGCGCCTCGATGGTTACCAGACCTGTTCGCTGATCAAGAAGAGCGCGCGCTTCCATGCCACGCCGATCGTGATGCTGTCGAGCAAGGACGGCCTGTTCGATCGGGCGCGCGGCCGGATGGTCGGCTCCGACGAATACCTCGCCAAGCCGTTCACGAAGGACAGCCTCGTACGCACGGTCGACCTGCACGCGCGTCGTGCGGCGAGATGAAACGTGGCACTCGCCGTCATCGTGACGCCGGCATCCGGCTCAGGCTTCGTTGCCTGATGCCGATGCAGTACGAGTGACCCAGTCCACCAGAGCGCAGACATGGCCTTCCACAAGATCCTCGTAGTCGACGATTCCGCGACCGAACGCTTCTTCTTCACGGAGCTGCTCAGCAAGCACGGCTACCAGGTCGTCACGGCCGAGAACGGCGTCGATGCCGTCACGATGGCGCAGAGCGAGCAGCCCGACCTGATCCTGATGGACGTCGTGATGCCGGGGCAGAACGGTTTCCAGGTCACCCGGACGATCAGCCGCGACCCGGTCACCGCGCACATCCCGATCATCATCTGCACGAGCAAGAGCCAGGAGACCGATCGTTACTGGGGCATGAAGCAGGGCGCGCGCGACTATGTCGTCAAGCCGGTCGATCCGAATGACCTGCTGACCAAGATTCGCGCCTGCGAGACCTGAGTGGCCATGAACGACTCGTGGTCGCGGATTCGACCCCCTCCGCCCGCGTCGTCGGCGCGGGTCGCGAACCCGCAGCCTGCCGCGGCGCGCCGGCGCGAGCGGTTGCGCGAGTTCCAGGCCGTCCTGTCCGACAAATTGCTTCGCGCGCAGAGCGCACCGCTGACGGTCCATCGGCTGGGCCTGCAGATCGGTCCGCACAGGCTGCTGGTCGACCTGGCCGATGCCGGCGAGATCCTCGTGGTGCCCGACATCACGCCGGTGCCGCTGACCAAGTCGTGGTATCTCGGACTGGCCAACGTCCGCGGCAACCTGTTGGGCATCGTCGACCTGTCGCTGTTCGCAGGCGGCCCCGCGACGCCGCTCGACAAGGAGAGCCGCATTCTCGCGTTCTCGACCGACCTGCATTTCTCCGCCGGCATCCTGGTGTCGCGGATGCTCGGGCTGCGCAGCGCCGCCGATCTCGTGGTCCGCACCGGGCCCGATGCCGGGCAGGGCGCCGCCGCATCGCCCGACCTGTTCAGCCCCTGGGTTCGCGCGCTGATGACCGACGCCCGGGACGTGCACTGGCAGGAACTCGATCTCGGGGCGCTGGCGGCAGACGAGCGCTTCGTCGACGTCGCCCGTGGCTGAGCATTCGGTCGCGCCGACGCCCGAAACACGCATGACTCCTTCGATGTCCTTCGCTTCAGTTCAGCCCGCGACTGCCGACAACGGTCACGATGAAGCAACGCGCCGCTCGGCCGGTCGACCGCGATGAACGCGCCCGAACAACGATTCGCGTCCGTGTCCGTCCCCGAACTGGCTGCGATCGGCTCGACGGCCGTGCCGCCGGAGTCCGACCGCTTTGCCGAGACAGTCCCGCTGCGTCTGCGGCTCCTGATCTGGGGCACCGTCGCGATGCTGGTCGTGTTCGTCGCGATGGTCGCGCTCGACCTGCGTAACGGATCGGCCGAAGCGGCATTCGCCGAGGCCACCGGCGACCTCCTGACGCATTCGCAAAGGCTCGCCAAAGCCGTCCCGATCGCCCTCCAGGGGGATGGCGCCGGGTTCGTGCAATTGCGCGAGAGCCGCGACCGGCTGACCGCCGGCATCGCAGCGCTGGACAAGGGCGGCACGGTCGGCAATCGCACGGTGCCTTCGACCGGTGACGGCACGCGGTCGCAGCTCGCCGCCGTGCAGACCGACTGGCACGACGCGCAGGTCAACGCGTCGATCATCGTCGACCGCGAGAAGCTGCTGACGTCGGTCGGCGCCACGCTGCGCGCGCTCGACGACGCGACACCGGCACTGGCCGAAGCGAGCGACGCGATCGCTGCGCAGAAGCTCGCGACGAACGCGCCGGCACGCGAGGTCGCCGCCGCCGGACAGCTCCAGACGCTGACGCAGCGGATGGCACGCAGCGCCAGCCAGCTGCTGGTCGGCACCGGCGTCGACGCCGCAGCGGCGTCGAGCCTCGATAAGGACGCCGACGCGTTCCGCGACACGGTCGACGGACTGCTCAACGGCAGTGAGCCGTTGCGGCTCGGGCCGAGCCGCGATGCCGAGGCGCGAGACCGCCTGGCGACGCTGCAGAAAAACTTCGCGACCTATCAGGCGCAGCTGCGCACGCTGCTGGCAGCGTTGCCCGATCTGGTCGCGGCCAAGCTGGCCGCCGCGCAGATCTCCAGGGACAGCGAGCCGATGCGCACGCACCTCGGCGAACTGCGCAGCGCGTATTCCGATGCGCCGTCGCCGTGGCTGTGGCTCGCGATCGTCACCGGACTGCTCGCACTGCTCGGCGCGTTGCTGATCGCACGCAGCTACGTCGCCGGCGCTGCGCTCGGTGCGTCCGAGGCGCGCCGTGGTCGCAGCGAGGCGGAGCGTCAGGAAGAGAATCTCAAGGCCGCGAACGAAGCGAACCAGATCGCCATCCTGCGACTGATGAACGAACTGCAGGAAGTGGCCGACGGCAACCTGACGATGCAGGCCACCGTGTCCGAGGACATCACCGGCGCGATCGCCGACTCGGTGAATTACACGGTCGAGGAACTGCGCACGCTGGTCGGCCGCATCAACAGTACGGTCGAGCAGGTCACCGAGGCGTCGTCCGCGGCTCAGGACACGTCGAGCTGTCTGCTCGCCGCGTCCGACGAACAGTCGCGCGAGATCCGGTCCGCCGGCGACGCGGTGCTGACGATGGCACGGCAGATCAGCGAGGTCTCCGGATCGGCTGCCGAATCGGCGACGGTCGCGCGCCAGTCGCTCGCAGCGGCCGAGGACGGCCAGCGTGCGGTGCAGAACTCGATCTTCGGGATGAACGAGATCCGCGGCCAGATCCAGGAAACCAGCAAGCGCATCAAGCGTCTGGGTGAGTCGTCGCAGGAGATCGGCGAGATCATCGAACTGATCTCGGACATCACCGAACAGACCAACGTGCTGGCGCTGAATGCGGCCATCCAGGCGGCGTCGGCCGGCGAGGCGGGGCGCGGCTTCTCGGTCGTCGCTGAAGAGGTGCAGCGCCTCGCGGAACGTTCCGGAGAAGCCACCAAGCAGATCGGCGCGCTGGTCCGCACCATCCAGACCGATACGCAGGACGCGGTGTCCGCCATGGAGAAGTCCACCGAAGGCGTGGTGGAGGGGACGAAGCTGTCCGACGCCGCCGGCCAAGCGCTCGGCAACATCGGCCGCGTCTCGAAACAGCTTGCCGAGCTGATCGAGGCGATTTCCCGCAGCACGCTGCAGCAGGCCGCGTCGGCCGGCGAGATGGCGTCGAGCATGGAGCACATCCTGTCGGCCAACGAGCAGGCGTCCGACGGCACGCGCCGGACCGCGACGTCGATCCAGCAACTGTCGGCGCTCGCACTGGAACTGAAGAGTTCGGTCGCACGATTCAAGGTCAACTGATCGCTGTCGCCAGCCCGCGATCCAGCGCCGCCGCGTCGTGTTCACCGACCGACGTCGCGCCGAAAGGATGATTCACCGATGAATAGCGCCTCCGATCCGCAGGGCCCGGCGACCGACAGCGACGAACGCGACGGGAGTTACGGCGCGGTCGACACCGGCGCCATCGCATGGCTGCTGCCCGAAATCGTCAGCGCGTTCGACGCCGCCACGACGGCGCTGCGTGCGTTTCGTGCGGGCGCCGCCGGCGTCGATCGCCAGGACGTCGATCTCGCGCCGCTGCGGGTCGCGGGTTCGCATCTGCATCAGGCGCACGGCGCGCTCGAACTCGGCGAGATTGCCGGCGTCACGCGGCTCACCGAAGCGATGGAGGATCTGCTCGGCTGCTTCGAGAAGGAGCCCGAGCGCTGCGACGCGACCGCGCTCGACGCGATCACCGCGGGATGCCGCAGCATCGTCGAATACCTCGAAGACCTCCTCGGCGGCGCACGGCAGCAGCCGTTGTATCTCTTTCCCGGCTACCGCGCCCTGCTGGCCGCGCGCGGCGTCGACCGCATCCATCCGGCCGACCTGTTCACCGTCGACCTCGGCGTGCGCGCGCCGCGCGACGACAGCGGCGTCCTGCTCGATAGCGACGGCCTGGTGGAGCAGCGCAACGCGTTCGAACAGGCGCTGCTGCGCTACATCCGCAACGAGCGCGATGCCACGGCACTCGCGGCGTTGAGCCGCGCGGTCGCAGCGATCGACGGATCGGTCGCCGCGGACGCGAACGCCCACGGTCGTCAGCGCGCTTTCTGGTGGGTGGTCCGCGCGCTGTTCGAGGCGCTGGCGAACGAGGGCTTCTCCGGGGTCCCCGCGCAGCACCCGCACATCAAGCGGCTCGCCGGACGCGTCAACCTGCAGATCCGCAAGCTCGTCGACGGCACCGGGGCGGTTCCCGAACGACTGTTCGCCGACACGCTGTTCTTCGTCGCGATCGCGGAGCCGATCACGCCGCACGTGCGCGACGTGCAGGAACGATTTGCCCTCGCCGGCGCCGTGCCGGTCGACTTCGAGACGCAGCGTTACGGGCGAATCGATCCGGTCGCGCTGCGCACCGCGCGCGTCGCACTGTCGGCCGCCAAGGTCGCGTGGGCCGGCATCGTGTCGGGCGACGTCGCGCAGTTGCGCGCCTTCGCCCGCGAGATCGGCGCCGTCACCGAAGCGGTGGGCCCGATCAGACGCCGCGGCCTGGCGCAGGTCGCGCAGGTCATCGACTGCATCGCGACCGATCTCGCGTTCGATCCACGCCGCCCGTCCGCCGCCGTCGCGCTGGACGTCGCGACGGCGCTGCTGTTTCTCGAAGGATCGCTCGAACGCGCGCGCGGCCTCGACGAAGCCTTCGATGCCCGTGCCGCGCTGATGGTCGAACGCGTCGAGGCGTCCGCGCTGGGCAGCGAAGCGCTACCCGCGCCGGTCGACTGGCTCGACCGGATGTCTCGCGAGGCCGACGAAAAGCTGACGCTGGCGACCTTCGTCACCGAGCTCCAGGGCACGTTGCGCAGCGCCGAGAAGGTGCTCGACGCCTTCTTCCGCGATCCAGTCGATCGCGCCGGACTCGCGGACGCGCAGAAGGCCCTGACGCAGGCCAGCGGCGCGCTGGCCCTGCTCGGACATGACGATGCGCATCTGGCGATCGACCACGCGCGCGCATCGATCGCGCGCTTCGAACGGGACGAGACTCTCGTCGACCAGGCCGCGTTCGAAGACCTCGCGCAGAGTCTCGGCGCCGTCGGCTTCTATGTCGAACAGATCGCGCAGGGACGGATCGACGCGGCAGCGTTCCGTTTCGATGCGGCGACCGGACGTTTTTGTGCCGACATGGCGCGCGGGACCGGCGTCGTTGCCGACGACGACGCGATCGACGCGTTGCCCGCGCCCATGGCGCCGTCCACCGGGACGCCTTCACCCGCGTTCGATCCGTTCGCGGAGATCGATGTCTTCGCGTTCGCGGCCACGCAGATCATGGAACCCGACGCGACCGTGGAGGACGAGATCGCCCGTCGCGCGGCCGATGCGCAGGATCACATGGCGCGATTGCGTCGGCATCCCGACGATGCCGGCGCGTTACTGCGGCTGAAGTCGGCCGTCGACGACATGCGCCGCAACGCCATGCTGATCGATGACCGACCGCTGCAGGACGAAGCGGGGGCCGTGCTCGCGACGCTGCGCGAAGACAGTCACGAGCCGTTCGCCTTCGCGGCTGCCGCCGAACTCGGCGATCGCGTCGCCGCACTCGCGATCCATGCGAACCGCATCGCCGGCGTCGCATCCGAGCCGGCGCAGTTCGAGCCGCTGATCCCGGTTCCTTCCGAAGACGATGTCGACGCCGAGCTTCTCGAGATCTTCCTCGAGGAAGCCGGCGACGTGCTGCACGACGCGGAAGCATCGATGCGTGTCCTCGATGCCGATCCGCACAGCGCGACCGCATCGATCGACCTGCGTCGCGGCTTCCACACGCTCAAGGGCAGCGGCCGCATGGTCGGCCTCACGGCCTTCGGCGACGCGGCGGGCAGCATCGAAGTAACGCTCGACGATCACGTCGCGGGCCAGACCCCGGCCACCGCCGACCTGCGGGCGTTGATCGACTACGCCATCCGCTACCTCGGCGACTGGGTTGGCGAGCTGCGCGCCAACGGCCGTTCGACGCGCATTCCCGATGCGTTGATCGAGGCCGCGCGCGCATTGCGCCGGCACGGCATCGCCGCGATACCGGGCGAGCCGGACGCGATCGACCTGCTGATCGATGAAGTGCCGCAGGTCGTCGACCGCTCCGCTCACGAAGAAGATGTGACGAAGATCGCGTCCGCGTCGCGTCGCGTCATCGAACCGGACGATGGCTACCTGTCCGCGACCGGCATGCTCGACGAGGACGACGCGCCAATCGACCTCGCGTTGTGCGACGTGCCGGGCAAGGAAGCGCCCGTCGAGGCAATCGAAAATGCCACTGCCGTCATCGCTCCGTTTTCGCCTTCGGCGCCGTCTGCACGCAGCGACGACATGCGCCGGATCGGGCCGCTGACGTTGTCGGTCGCGCTGTTCGACATCTACCTGAACGAAGCCGACGAACTGCTGCGCATCCTCACGCAGGACTTCGCGGAATGGCGTCACGAGCTCGACCGTCACGTGTCCGAGCGTGCGATCCGTGCCGCGCATTCGCTCGCGGGATCGTCGGCGACGGTCGGCCTCGTGGCGGCGCACGACCTCGCAGCCGGCCTCGAGGAAGTGCTGCAGGCGCTGTGGCGCGAGCCGTTGGTGCTGCGCGACGAGCAGGTCGTGCAGATGCAGGATGCCGTCGAGTCGCTGCGCCGCATGCTCCACCGCTTCGCAGCCGAACGCATCCCCGATGCGGACCCGATCCGCATCGGGCGCCTGATCGCTCTGCGCCGCGAGATCACCGGTGACGACTTCGAGACGCGATCGTCTGCTCCGGCGATCGTCGAGGTCGTCGAAGCGGTCGATGCGAGCCTGGTCGCGCTGACGCCGGTGACGTCCACACAGGTCGAGACCGTTCCGCTGCAGCGTCGCGCGGTAGTCGAACAGGCCGGCTCCTCGCTCGAGGACGACATCGACCCCGATCTGCTCGACATCTTCGTCGAGGAGGGCGGCGAGATCCTTCCGCAGATCGGTGCGCTGTTGCGCACGTGGCAGTCGAGTCCCGCCGATCCGGCGCCGGCACGGATGCTGCTGCGGCATCTGCATACGCTCAAGGGCAGTGCCCGCATGGCCGGCGCGATGCGGCTCGGCGAGGTGGTGCACGACAGCGAGGCACGCGTCGAGTCCGCCGCGCGGCTGCACGAGGTTCCTGCCGCCCTCCTCGAAGAGCTGCTGGCCGCGCACGACCGCAGCCTCGAGCTGTTCGACCGGCTGCGGCGGCCGCCGACGGCGGCGCCCGCAGTCGCGACGCAGGTCGAAGTCGCCGATCACGACGCCACGATCGAGCAGGCCGCTGCGGCAGAGCCGGCGCACGCTCCCCGCGTCCGCGAGCAGAAGCAGGTTTCGCAGCAGGCGGTCCGCGTCGGCTCGGACACGCTCGACCGGCTCGTCAACCTGGCCGGCGAAGTCAGCATCTCGCGTGCACGGATCGAGAACGAGATCCTGCAGATCAAGGGCGCGATGTCGGATCTCGGCGAGAACGTCGAGCGGTTGCGTGCGCAGTTGCGCGAGATCGAGTTGCAGGCCGAGTTGCAGATGCAGTCGCAGATGCAGTCGCAGCAGGCGGCGGGCGCCGAGCGCGACCAGTTCGACCCGCTCGAATTCGACCGCTTCACACGCTTCCAGGAGCTGACGCGGATGATGGCCGAGTCGGTCGACGACGTGAAGACGTTGCAGCAGCACCTGCAGAAGAGTCTCAACGCGACCGAGACCGACCTCGCGTCGCAGCGGCGGATGACGCGCGACCTGCAGAAGGACCTGATGCGCGTGCGGATGGTGCCGTTCTCGAGTATCGCCGAACGCTTCTATCGAGTGGCGCGGCAGACCGCCAAGGAAGTCGACAAGCGGGTCAACCTCGACATCCGCGGCGGCTCGGTCGAGATCGATCGCAGCGTGCTCGAGCGGATGGCGGGGCCCTTCGAACACCTGCTGCGCAACCACATCGTCCATGGCATCGAAAGCCGCGAAGAGCGACGCGCGGCCGGCAAGGACGAGACCGGTGAACTGCTCGTCGAGGCGCGCCAGGAAGGCAACGAGATCGTGCTGACGTTCTCCGACGACGGCGCCGGTCTGAATCACGCGCGCATCCGCGAGAAGGGTCGCGCGCTCGGTCTGCTCGACGATCGCGACATCAGCGACGCGCAGGCCGCCGAGCTGATCTTCCACCCGGGCTTCTCGACCGCGGCCGAAGTCACCGAGCTGGCGGGCCGCGGCGTCGGCATGGACGTCGTGCGGGCCGAGGCGCTCGTCCTCGGGGGCCGCGTGTCGGTCGACAGCGAGGTCGGCAGGGGCACGCGCTTCGCGATCAATCTGCCGGTGACGCTGGCGATCACGCAGGTCGTGCTGGTGGCCGTCGCGTCCCGGGTCTATGCGATCCCGGCCGTGCTGGTCGAACAGGTCCGGCAGCTGCGCTCCCAGCCGCTCGCCGATGCCTATCGTGCCGGCCACCTCGCGTGGGACGACGCGCAGGTTCGCCTCGCCTTTCTCGGCGCGCTGCTCGGCCTCGACGGCAGCGTAGCGGTCGCGCAGCGTTCGTCGCCGGTGCTGATCCTGCGGTCGGCCGGCGAGCGCATCGCGATCCACGTCGACGAGGTCGTCGGCAACCAGGAGGTGGTCGTCAAGAATCTCGGTCCCCAGCTCGCGCGGATGAGCGGCATCGCCGGTGCGACCGTACTCGGCTCGGGCGAGATCGTGCTGATCCTGAATCCGGTTCAGCTCGCTCACATGGCGCGTACGCAGCCTGCCGGGGCCGCGGTCGTCGATGACGGCAGCCACGCACCGGTCGCGCAGGCGCCCGTCGGCAACCTGCAGACGCTGCCGACGGTGATGGTCGTCGACGACTCGCTGACGGTGCGTCGCGTGACGCAGCGCCTGCTGTCACGCGAGGGCTATCAGGTCGTGCTCGCGAAGGACGGCGTCGACGCGCTCGAACAGTTGCAGGACTATCCGCCGGACGTGATGCTGGTCGATATCGAAATGCCGCGAATGGACGGCTTCGACCTGACGCGCAACGTCCGCAACGACGAACGCTACCGGCACATCCCGATCATCATGATCACGTCGCGGACGGCCGGAAAGCATCGCAGGCACGCCGAGTCGCTCGGCGTCGACGCGTATCTCGGCAAGCCCTACCAGGAAGACGAACTGCTCGACCTGCTGACGGCGCACCTGAAGGCGAAACGCGGCCATCCGGCGTGAACGCCTGCGGTCGACATGGCGCGCACGGATCCTTCAGTCGACCTGCTTGACCACCGCATAGCGAGCCAGCGTCGTGCTGCGCGCGTCGGCGTGATCGACGACAGGCAGCGGGTAGTCGCGACCGAGCGTGACACTCGCCCGCTGCAATTCGGCAGGCGATGCGAGCCACGGCGCGTGGATCGCCGTGTTCGACAGCTTCGCGAGCGCAGGGAGGTAGCGCCTGATGAAAGCACCGTCGGGGTCGAACCGTTCCGACTGCGTGACCGGATTGAAGATGCGGAACCACGGTTGCGCGTCGCAGCCGCTCGACGACGCCCACTGCCAGCCACCGTTGTTGGCCGACAGGTCGAAGTCGTTGAGACGCTCGGCGAAGTAGCGCTCGCCGCGCCGCCAGTCGAGCCCGAGATCCTTCGACAGGAAGCTGGCCGTCACCATCCGCAGCCGGTTGTGCATGAAGCCGGTGGTGTTGATCTGGGTCATCGCCGCGTCGACCAGCGGATAACCGGTGCGACCGGCGCACCAGGCGTCGAACAGTTCGTCGCCGCGCCTGCCGGCCTGCCACGCGATGCGATCGAACTGCGGCTTGAACGCCGCCCCCGCCGCGACATCGGGCCGATGGTGGAGGATCTGGAAGTAGAAGTCTCGCCAGATCAGCTCCGACAGCCACGTATCTGCACCTCTGCTCTCGGCCGCGTGCCTGGCGCGGTCGATCGCTGCACGCGCGAGCGCACGGATCGAGATCGTGCCGAAGCGCAGATGCACCGACAGGTAAGACGTGCCGCGCGTCGCCGGATAGTCGCGCGCCGTCGCGTAGTCGCCGATGCGATCCTCGAACTGCGCGAACAGTCGATGGGCACCGGACGCGCCGGTCGGGATGTCGATATCCGCGAGGTTGGTCTTCGAAAAGCCCATCGCGGCGAGCGTCGGCACTGGGTGGTCGATAGTCGACGGCACGGCTGCCAGATGCGCGGCATGCCGCGTCACCTGGTAGGCGCTGACGTGGAAAGGCGTGACGGCCTTCAGCCACGCACGCTTGTACGGCGTGAAGACCGAGAACGGCGTGCCGGACTGCGTCAGGATCTCGTCCCTCTCGAAGAGGGTCTGGTCCTTGAAGTCGCGCAGCGTGCGGCCGTCGCGTTCGAGTGCGTCGGCGACCGCCCGGTCACGCTCGATCGCGGCCGGTTCGTGATCGTGATTGACGAACACCGCGTCGACTGCGAGTTCGGCCGCGAGCCGCGGGACGATGTCGCGTGCGCGACCGTGGCGGACGATCAGCCGCGCCGCGCGGTTACCGGATGCGTCACGCAACGCGTCCGACAGTTCGACGACGCTCGCGTGGATGAACTCGACGCGCCGGTCGTGCGTCAGCCCGCGCCGCAGAAGCGGGTCGAGGATCTCGGTATCGAACACGAACAGACACCAGACCTGCCGGCAGGTGCGCAGCGCGTGGTACAGCGCGGCCTGGTCGTCGACGCGCAGGTCGCGGCGGAACCAGACGAGTCCGCGTTGCAGTTCGGGTTGTTGCGGAGGCATTCGGGACTCCGGATGTTTCGGACGCGGGGAGTATGCCCGCCGGCGGCGTCGGCGAGCCGGACGTTCGATGGGCGTTATATCGAGTTGTCGGCGCAGCAACTGTCGCCCGGACGAAGGAACCCTTCTGCCAGGCACGACGTGCGGTCCCCTGCGTCGGGGTGGAGGTTCCTCACTGCGTTCGGAACGACATTCAAGGTGCCTGTCGTCCCGACAACGGAGGGACCTTTCCGACGAAGCATGGCTTGCGGACCGAGGCGTCGCGGTAGAGGGTCATCACAGGCGTTCGAGCGTTCAGGCCGCGGCGAGATTGCGTTGCAATCAAGATTGCCGAGTATCGGATCCCGGCCTTCGCCAAAACGACAACCTAACGATGCTCCCGACGTCGTCGATTGTGTCGACCCGACCTGCCGTCTACAATACGACGATGTCCGATCGAGCATCCGCGGACGGCAAGACGAATGGGCTCGATCCGGATGCACCCTCAAGGTCCGCCGAACCATTGCAGGCGTCTACGCTCAGTTTCGCGAACCACTTTCTCATCGCCATGCCCAGCATGGCCGATAGTCGTTTCTCCGACACCGTCGTCTACGTGCTCGAGCACACTTCCGAGCGTGCGATGGGCGTCGTCATCAATCGCCCCACCGACCTCACGCTCGAGAAACTGTTCGAGCGCGTCGACATGAAGCTCGAGATCGCGATGCTCGGTGCGCAGCCGGTCTGCTACGGCGGACCGATGGCCACCGATCGCGGCTTCGTGCTTCACGACCAGTCGGACGCGGATTACGGATCCACGCTGACGGCCGAGCGCGGCCTCTCGCTGACGACGTCGAAGGACGTGCTCGAAGCGATGGCCGAAGGCCGCGGCCCGAAGCACGTGATGGTCGCGCTCGGCTATGCCGGCTGGGACGCGGGCCAGCTCGAAAGCGAGATCGCGCTCAACGCCTGGCTGACCGTGGCCGCCGATCCGGCCGTGGTCTTCGACGTGCCGTTTTCCGAGCGACGGGCGTCGGCGATCCAGTTGCTGGGCTTCGACCCGTCGATGCTGTCCGGCGAGGCCGGACATGCCTAGGCATCGACCTTGAGCGAGACGGTCCTGGGCTTCGACGTCGGGACGCGTCGCATCGGCGTCGCAGTGGGCAACGATCTCCTCCGTCAGGCGCGACCCGCGGCGATCGTCGTCGCGACCGAACACGACGACGGACTGGCAGCGATCACGAAGCTGATCCGCGAGTGGCTGCCTGAGCGGCTCGTGGTCGGCATCCCGTTGCCGATCGAGACGGCCGGTGCGCCCACCAGACCCAGCCCTGCGTTCGCGCGCTGCGAGCGCTTCGCCGTCACGCTCGGCCAGCGCTTCCGGCTGCCGGTCGAGCGGGTCGACGAGCGCTACAGCTCGATCGACGCCGACCAGTTGCATCGCGATCGCAGGCAGGCCGGCCTGGTGCGACGCGCGAAGGCGCTCGACGACGTGGCCGCCGAAGTCATCCTGCAGCGCTATTTCGACGCGCTGCCGATCCGCGAAGGCTCGTCATGACGGGCGCTGTGATGCCTCCCACGGCGGCTCCCGAAGCAGAGACGTTGTACGCGTCGTTGAAGCAGACGCTGGCGGCACATGTCGTCGCGAGTGCACGCGTGCCGCGTCTGGTGGGCATCCACAGCGGCGGCACGTGGATCGCCGAGCGGCTGCACCGCGATCTCGGCCTCGAGGGCGCGCCCGGCGCGCTCGACATCTCGTTCTATCGCGACGACTTCAACCGCATCGGACTGCATGGCCAGGTCAAGCCGACCGAACTGGACTTCGACGTCGACGGCGCCGACATCCTGCTGGTCGACGACGTGCTGTACACCGGTCGCACGCTGCGCGGCGCGCTCAACGTGCTGTTCGACTTCGGCCGTCCGGCGCGCGTCGACCTCGCCGTGCTGGTCGATCGCCAGACGCCTGCCGGGGATGCCCGCGAGATGCCGATCGCCGCACGCTGGTCCGGCGCGCGGCTGACGCTCGCGCGCGACAGCGAGTTCGTCCTGTCGCGCGATTCCTCTGAAGGCGGCGACCGCTTCCGGTTCGAGATCGCGCAGACGCCACGCGTGCTGACCCACGACTGATGCTCAACCCCCAGCTCAATCGCGACGGCAGCCTCCAGCACCTGCTGTCGATCGAAGGTCTGCCTCGTGCACTGGTCGTGCACATCCTCGACACGGCCGGCGGCTTCGCCGGCCTCGTCGATCCGCGTCGCGAAGTCAAGAAGCTGCCGCTGCTGCGCGGCCGCAGCGTCTTCAATCTCTTCTTCGAGAACTCGACGCGCACGCGGACGACCTTCGAGATCGCGGCGGCGCGACTGTCGGCCGACGTGATCAACCTCAACGTCGCGGCCTCGTCGACCAACAAGGGCGAGTCGCTGCTCGACACGATCGACAACCTGTCGGCGATGCATGCCGACATCTTCGTCGTGCGTCATTCGCAGAGCGGCGCGCCTTACCTGATCGCGAAGCATCTCGATCGCGGATCGCGCGACA
>JBDTIS010000071.1:0-9412 GCA_039936235.1 Burkholderiaceae bacterium
ACGAAGGGCCGCGGCTCGTCGCGAACATCGGCGACAGGCCGGCCGTGATCCTGCGCAACCACGGCCTCCTGGCCTGGGGCGACACGCTGCCGCGCACCTTCGGCGTCCTGTGGCTGCTGAACCGCGCATGCGAGATCCAGGTGGCGACGCTGGCGATGGGACCGGCGAACCCGATCGGCGACGACGTCCAGAAGGCCTGTGCGCGCGACGCGCTGCAGTTCGATCCACGCTTCGGCGCCGGCCAGGACGTGTTCGATGCGCTGACGCGTCAGGTCGATCGGATCGATCCGGGCTGGCGCGCATGAGCGACATCATCTGGCGCCCGTCGGCTGCGCGCATCGACCGCGCGCAGGTCACCGCGTATCGCCAGTGGCTCGTAGAGACGCGCGGCCTCGCCTTCGACGGCTACGAGGCGCTGTGGCAGTGGTCGGTCGATTCGCTCGAAGACTTCTGGCAGTCGATCTGGGACTACTTCGGCTTCACGTCGCCCACCCCGTATGCGCGCGTGCTGGACCGACATGTCATGCCGGGGGCCAAATGGTTCGACGGCGCGACGCTGAACTACGTCGCCGAGGTATTCCGGAACGGGCAAGGTGCGGGGGACAGTGCCGACGACGCGCGGCCGGCGATCGTGTTCCGCAACGAGCTCGGCGACCAGCCCGATATCTCGTGGCCGGAACTCGAACGGCGCGTGGCGTCGCTCGCGGCGACGCTGGTCGACAGCGGCATCGTCGCAGGCGACCGCGTCGTGGCCTACCTGCCGAACGTGCCGGAGACGATCATCGCGTTCTTCGCGGTCGCGAGCATCGGCGGCGTCTGGTCGGTGTGCGCGCCGGACATGGGGCCGGTCGGCGTGCTCGACCGCTTCCGTCAGATCGAGCCGACGGCGATGATCGCCTGCGACGGCTATCGCTACGGCGGCAAGGTCTACGAGCGCAGCGAAACGGTAGCCAGCCTCCTCGAACAGTTGCCGACCGTGCGCACGTTGATCGTCGTGTCGCCGGTCGACATGCAGGCCACGCCGGCGGCGGCGCTCGCACCGAAGCTGCCGCAGCACGTCGCCCGCTGCATCGACTGGGCCGACTGCGTCGCGACACCCGATGCGACGCTCGCGTGCACGCTGCTGCCTTTCGACCATCCGCTGTGGATCGTCTATTCGAGCGGCACGACGGGCACGCCGAAGGCGATCGTCCACGGTCACGGCGGCGCCGCGCTGGTCGGCATCAAGGACACGCGGCTCCAGCTCGACGTCGCGCCGGCCGATCGCTTCCACTGGTACTCGAGCAGCGGCTGGATCATGTGGAACTCGCAGGTCGGCGCACTGCTGTCCGGGGCGACCGCGTGCATCTACGACGGCAACGCAGGCACACCCGACCTGAATGCGCTGTGGCGCTACGTGGCCGAGCGCGAGATCGACTTCTTCGGCGCCGGTGCGGCGTTCTACGCGTCTTGCATGAAGGCGCACATCGAGCCCGGCCGCGATTGCGACCTGTCGCGGCTGCGCTCGCTCGGCTCGACCGGTTCGCCGTTGTCGGAGGACGCGTATCGCTGGATCTACGGCCACGTGAAATCCGACGTGTGGCTCGGACCCATCTCCGGCGGCACCGATCTCGCCGCGGCATTCATCTGCGGCTCGGTGATCCTGCCGGTCCGCGTCGGCGAGATGCAGTGTCGCGGTCTCGGTGCGGCGGTCGCGGCATTCGACGAACCGGGACGTCCGCTGATCGATGCGGTCGGCGAACTCGTGTGCACCGAGCCGATTCCGTCGATGCCGCTGTACTTCTGGAACGACGACGGTGGGCGGCGACTGAACGAGAGCTACTTCGACACCTATCCGGGCGTATGGCGTCACGGCGACTGGATCAAGCTGATCCCGCACGCCGAGGACGACGGGACGACATCGGTCGGCGCCGTGATCTACGGCCGCTCGGACGCGACCATCAATCGCTTCGGCATTCGTATGGGCACCGCCGAGCTGTATCGCGCCGTCGAGGCGTTGCCGGAGGTGCTCGACAGCCTCGTGGTCGACCTCGAATACCTCGGCCGCGAGTCGTGGATGCCGCTGTTCGTCGTGCTGCGCGAAGGGCATGCGCTCGATGCGACGCTGATCGCGCGGATCAACGGCGAGATCCGCCGGGCGATGTCGGCACGACACGTGCCGAGCGACGTCTTCGCGATCGCGTCGGTGCCGCGCACGCTGTCCGGGAAGAAGCTCGAGTTACCCATCAAGCGGCTGCTGATGGGCTACGGCATCGACCAGGTCGTCAATCGGGACGCGATGGCCAATCCTGAAAGCATGGACTGGTTCATCGCGCTGGCGGCCAGTCGCGCGGGGATCCATGCCGCCCTCTGAGAGAAGACCCCGATCGCACCCTGCCCGCAGCGACAGCAGGCCAGCGAGCGGCAGCGATGTACGGCAGAATCGCGCACGACCGCGGCCCGCGAATCTCGCCAGGGCCGTCGAGATCCACATTCGGGAGACTTCATGACTGGACCCATCCGCGCCGCACTGACCACGCGTGCGCTCGCAACCCTGCTGGTGCTCGCCGCCGCGCCCGCCTACGCGCAGATCAAGATCGGCGTGACCGTTTCGTCGACCGGTCCCGCCGCGTCGCTCGGCATCCCCGAGAAGAACACGGTCGACCTGCTGCCGCGCACGATCGCCGGCAAGAGTGTCCAGTACATCGTGCTCGACGATGCGTCCGACACGACGACCACGGTTACGAACGTCCGCAAGCTGATCAGCGAGGACAAGGTCGACGCGATCATCGGCTCGACGACGACGCCGCACTCGCTGGCGATGCTGCCGGTGCTGGGGGAAGGCAAGACGCCGGCGATCACGCTGGCCTCGTCGTCGCGGATCGTCGAGCCGATGGACGCCAACCGCGCCTGGATGTTCAAGACGCCGCAATCCGACGTGATGATGGCGACCGCGATCGCCGAGAACATGAGCAACGCGGGCGTGAAGTCGATGGCTTTCATCGGCTTCAACAACGCGCTCGGCGACGCGTTCTACACCGAGGTGGCGAAGTATGCGGAGCTCAAGGGCATCAAAGTCGTCGCGAACGAACGCTTCTCGCCGATCGACACCAGCGTGACCGGGCAGATCCTGAAGATCATGTCGGCGAATCCCGACGCCGTCGTCATCGGCGCGTCGGGCACGCCCGCGGCGACGCCCGTGCGCACGCTGCGCGAGCGTGGCTTCAAGGGCCGCATCTATCACAACCACGGCGTCGCGAACCGCGAGTTCCTGCGCGTCTGCGGAAAGGACTGCGAAGGGACGTTCCTGCCGACCGGCCCGGTGATGGTCGCATCGCAACTGCCGGACTCGAACCCGGTGAAGAAGCGCGCAATGGAATTCGTGAAGCTCTACGAAGCGAAGTTCGGCGTCGGCAACGTGGCGGCGTTCTCGTCGTATACCTGGGATGCGGGGCTGCTGTTGCAGCGCGCGATTCCCGAAGCGCTGAAGAAGGCCCAGCCCGGCACGGCCGAATTCCGCAGCGCCCTGCGCGACGCGATGGAGACGATCCGTGAAGAGCCTTCTACGAACGGCGTCGTGAACATGAGCAAGACGGACCACCTGGGGCTCGATCAACGGGCGCGGGTGATGGTGGAGATCAAGGGCGGCGAGTGGAAATACCTGCCGTGACGCGCGTTCGTCGTCGTTTGCGCGAAAGCGAGCTCTGTCCGACCGGTTAGTGTCTCGTCACTCAGACGACCAACGCGAAGGAATCATCACGGATGCCTGCAGCATTGCTGAAGCCAAGGCCCACGTTGCTTGATCCTCGATCGCGCCGAGGCGGGAGAGCAAGTGACCATCGCGCGGCGCGCACACCCATCGCGACGCTCGTCTGGCATTCCTCGGAACGTGCGAGAAGACCCTCCGCGACGCGTGGATCCGCAAGTAACGCTTGGTGGTCGAGGTCCCTCCTTTGTCGGGACGCCAGTTCCTTTTTCCATTGTCATCCCGACGCACGAGGGATCCCACCCGGTTCACACGGCGCAGGAGGATGCACGCGGGCCCGTCCTTAGGCGCGACGACAGCGGCGTCCCCCGCAACGAAACGCACAAGCGGAACCTGTGGCGTCGAAGCCGGACGACCTAACCGTTCAACCGGCTATGCGCCGGTAGCATCGCCGTCAGGTAGTCCATCTGGTCGGCGAGGATATTGCGGCTCGACAGCAGGAAGTGCTCGTAGCGGCACGGCGCGTACGGCAGGTAGCGAAGCGGCATGTGCGCTTCTTCGGGCGTCTTGGCGCCCTTGCGATGATTGCAGAAGCGGCAGGCCGCGACGACGTTCATCCACGCGTCCTTGCCGCCGCGTGAACGCGGCTGGATGTGATCGCGCGTGAGCTTGTCGCGGCTGAACGATTCGCCGCAGAACGCGCAGACGTGGCGGTCGCGCTTGAACAGCAGGTCGTTGCGATCGCCGAGCGGCGGATAGGCGAGCGCCTTCGCGGCCATGATGTCGGACCGCGCGATCGCGATGATCGGCGCGGACTCGATGATCGACTGGACTCCGGCGCGGTTGTAGCCGCCGTGGAAGATCACGACAGGCTCCCCGATCGACCAGGCCACCTTGCCGGTGGCGTTGTAACTCACCGCTTCTTCAGGCGAAAGCCAGCGAAACGGTTGACCTGCCACGTCGAGTCCGAGGATGAACAACATGCATCGAACTGTAATGCAAAAATCGTGACCGTTCCACGAAAGCCGCTCGGCGCGCGGCTTCCCGCGCAATCGACCCGTTGCAGCCGGACCGTCGCGCTGGTCAGGCGATCGCCGCGACCGCCGGCGTCCTGCGGTTCACCAGAGCGATTCCGACCGCGATGAAGCCCATCGCGACGATCAGCCGGACACTGAGCGACTCGCCCAACGCGAGCGCGGCGAACAGCAGGCCGAACACCGGCGTCAGAAACGAGAACGCCGACAGACGCGTCGCCGGGTAGTGGGCGAGCAGCCAGAACCACGTCAGGAAGCTCGCGAACGCGACGATCACCGACTGAAATGCGATCGACGCCCACGCCCACGCCGTCAGTCCGGTTTCGGGCCAGCGCTCGTGCGTGGCGAGCGACGCGACGTACAGGATCGCGGCGCAGGCCGCGAGCTGATAGAACAGCGTCTTCTCGGGCGCGGCCGTCGACAGCCGTGTCGTACGGATCGTCAGCGTCGTCGCACCCCACAGGCACGCCGCGAGGATCGCCAGCCCGTCGCCGATCCACTGCGTGCGCACCGGCGACGTGAAGCCTTCCTGAAATGCATACGCCAGCGATGCGAACGCGCAGGCCATCCCGAACATCTGCAGCGGAGCCAGTCGCTCGGCCGGCACGAAGCGCGGCAGCAGCAGCGCGACCACGAACGGTGCCATGTACGTGAACACCGACACGCGCGATGCATCGGTCAGCGGCAGCGCGGCGTAGATACAGAGAAACTCCAGGCCGAACAGCGCGCCTGCAGCCAGACCCGGGATCAGCGTCCGGTCACGATCGAACAGCGGTGTACCACGTCCGCGCGACCAGGCCCAAACGAGCACCGCCCCGATCACCGATCGCAGTGCGCCCTGCAGGAACGGTGGCAGCATCGGCAACGTGGCCTTGACGACCACCTGCTGCATGCCCCACAGGACGCACAGCACCACCATCAGCCCGATCGCGAGGGCGTCGAGATGCGCGTGGCGCCTCGTCATCCGGCTGCGACGATCAGTTCTTCAGCAGGCCGGCCTCGCGCATCGCCGCCTGGACGGCAGGCCGTGCGGCGACGCGATCGCGATACGCGACGAGGTTCGGCCATCGGGTCAGGTCGACCTTCAAGAACGCGGCCCACCGCAGCATCACGAACAGGTAGCCGTCCGCGGCGGTGAACGTGTCGCCCATCAGGTAGTCGCCATCGCCCAGCCGGTTCGCGATGAATGCGAGCCGCTTGTCGAGGTCGGCGCGGAAGTCGCCCTTCGCTTCGTCGGGGAAATGGGGGAACTTGAAGATCTCGTAGAAACGCTGATGGACCTCGGCGGTGAGGTAGTTGAGCCACTCGAGTTCGCGATAGCGCTCCATCGTTCCGACCGGTGGCAACAGCGTGCTGCCGGGCTTCAGGTCGGCCAGGTACTGAACGATCACCGGGCCTTCGCTGAGCCGCGTGCCGTCGTCGAGTTCGAGCACCGGCACCTGACCGCGCGGATTGATCGTCGCGTAGTCGGTGCCGTCGGCGAGCGTCTTGGTCCGACTGTCGACGAGGACCTTCGCATAGTCCATGTCGAGCTCGTGCAACGTGATCTGCACGGACAGCGAGCAGGCGCTCGGCATGTAATAGAGCTTCATCGAGTCTCCGGGGGGGGTTCGCACGCGGCGCTGCGCCACGCCGTCGTCGGGCGCCGATTGTAGGGCAACCGATCCAGAATAGGTCCACGCCCCCAATGACCGCGACATCATCGACGACGACGAATTCGCGACGAAGAAGACCGAATTGCTGCGCCGGATCCGAGCTTGCGGAATGTCATCCCGGCGGAGGCCGGGACCGACTGTTCACTGGGCGGCGATCGGACCCCGGCCTTCGCGCGCATGATGCGGGCGGGCAACGTCGCCCGACCTCGGGAGCCGATGCATGCCAAACCTTTTCCGGAACTTCGCCCGACTTCGTTCCTTGCAGGTCGCGGTCGTCGCCGTCGGTATCGCCGGATGCGCTGCGCCGGCTGTGCGCGCGCCGTTCGACGACGCCCGCACGGCGCCGACGAGTGCACAGATCGCCGCGCTCGTCGCGAGTCCCGACCGCAGCCCGGCCGACCGCGCCCTCGACGCGCGCCGCAAACCGGTCGAGACGCTGGCCTTTATCGGCGTGCGGCCCGGGATGACCGCGCTCGACGTCAGTGCCGGCGGCGGCTACACGACCGAACTGATCGCGCGCGCCGTCGGGCCGACCGGCCGCGTCTACGGCCAGAGCGCACCGCCCGATCCCGCTCGGACGCCGCCTGCGATGCGCGAAGGCGGCGACGGCATGCGCGCCGCGGGCGCAGTCCCGCCGCCCGCACCGCGCAGGACCACCCCGATGGCGCTCGCCGAACGCGCCAAGAATCCGGCCGCCGCCAATATCGTCGCGGTGCTGATGCCTTACGACAATCCGGTCCCGCCGGACATCGCGGCGCAGTCGCTCGACCTCGTCACGCTGATGTTCAACTATCACGACTTCGGCCACATGGGCGTCGATCGCACATCGATGAACAGGGCGATCTTCGCGGCGCTGAAGCCCGGCGGTCTCTATGTGATCGCGGATCATGCTGGACGCACGGGCACCGGCATTTCCGAGTCCGGCACGCTGCATCGCGTGGAGGAGGCCTTCGTCGTCGGCGAGGTCGAGGCCGCCGGGTTCAGGCTCGCCGAACGCGGCGACTATCTGCGCAACCCGAACGACCCGCGCGACCGCAACACGCCCGAGCCGCCGCAGCCGAAGGACGAGTTCGTGCTGAAGTTCAGGAAGCCCTGACGGCCTGCGCCGACGCGAGCTTCGCGGCGATCAGGTCGCGCAGTTCGCGCTTCATGATCTTGCCGACCGGGCTGACCGGGAACGCATCCATCACCTCGAGGCGTTCGGGCAGCTTGAAGGACGCGATCTGCCGGTCGCGCAGGAAGCCCGTGAGTTCGTCGAAGCTCAGCGTCTCGCCTGGCTTGACGATCACGCAGGCACACGCCTTCTCGCCGAACACCGGGTCCGGCATCGCGACCAGCACCACGGTCCGCACCTTCGGATGCGCGAAGATCAGGTTCTCGATCTCCTCGCAGCTGATCTTCTCGCCGCCCCGGTTGATCAGGTCCTTGCGACGGCCTTCGGTGTAGATCTGGCGACCGCGCTTTCGAACGATGTCGCCCATCCGGTACCAACCGTCGACCGTGAAGGCTTCGCGGTTCTTTTCGGCGGCACCGGATTCATCGGCGCTCCAGTAGCCGCGGATCGTGTACGGGCCGCGCGTCAGCAACTCGCCCGACGAGCCATCCGGCACTTCTTGGCCGAGGTCATCGACGACCTTGACCTCGTCCCACGCGCTGACCGGCGACCCCGAACTTTCGAGCAGCACGTCGTCGGGGTCGTCGAGCCGCGTCATGTTGATCAACCCTTCGGCGGTGCCGTAGATCTCCTGGGGCGTGCAACCGAAGCGGGCGCGAAGCCGACTACGCAGTTCGGGCGGCAGCCGCGCGCCGCCGTTCTGCACGACCTCCAGCGACGACAGGTCGTGGCGTGCGGCCACATCGTCGTTGAGCCAGGTCGTGATCAGCGGCACGGCTGCGGCGATCACGGTGACGCGCTCGCGCGCCACCAGCGTGAACAGCACGTCTGTGTCCGGGGACGGTGCGATGACGACGGTACCGCCGTAATAGAACGTGCCGAGGATGCCGGGCGACGCGAGGTTGTAGTTGTGGCCGAGCGGCAGGATCGCCATGAAGACGGTATCGCTGCCGAAGCCGGCCGCGGCACCGCAGAGCCGCGCGTTGAGCACGTAGTCGTCGTGGGTGCGCGGGATCAGCTTGGACATCGACGTCGTGCCGCCGGACAGCAGCATCGTACTGATGCCGGACGGATCGACGTGGACCGCATCGAGGTGCGCGGTACCGCTGCCGAACGAGGCGATCAGCGTGCGCAGCGCGATCTGCCCGGGCAGCGGGTCGCCTACGACGATCACGTGGGCCAGCGTCGGAAACTCGGCGGCCATCTCGCGCGCCATCGTGCGGAAGTCGAAGTTGCCGACCACGTCCGCGATCACGTAGGCGACCGCGCCGCTCGCGCGCAGGAAGTGGCGGACCTCGGCGTGTCGATGCGCGCGCAGCGCCATCACAGGGATCGCGTCGATGCGGTTCAGCGCGAGGTAGACGGTGACGAATTCGGCGATGTTCGGCAGTTGCACGACGACACGATCGCCAGCGCGAAGCCCGCATGCGAGGAAAGCGGCCGCCAGCGTGTCGACTTCGGCGATCAGCGTGCCGTACGAGATGCGGCGGTCGCCGGCGACGATGGCGATTTTGTCGGCAAAGAGGGCGGCCGTGCGCGTGACCATCTCGGTGATGCCGATGCCTTCCCACAAGCCTTCGGCGCGGTAGCGAGCGGCCAGGTCGGATGGCCAGGGGGTCAAGGTGTCGCGCACAAGGGCCTCCGCTTTTGAAACCTCGGCAGCGAGCGAAGGTCGTCGGTCCCCTCCCCCTTCAAGGGAGGAGTCATACCGTGAACAGTTCCGGGTGCAGCCGCTCGTAAGTCGCCGCGAGTGCCGGATCCCTCTTCTTCACCTCGGCATGGTCGACCCGTCCGCTACGCGTCACGTAGTCGTACGCGAACGACACCGGATCGAGTCCGAGCTTCGGCCCGAGATCCTCGTACCACGCGGCGCTCTTCAACGCGGCACGCCGCAGGCTGTCCGAGCCCGGCTGTCGTGTCCGCA